>JBKDQC010000759.1:0-14118 GCA_046342295.1 Deltaproteobacteria bacterium
TCCTAGCACGCGGGCGAGGCCCCCGACCTCGCCGACGCCGCGAAGGTGCGTGAGCGCCGCGCGCAAGAGCCAGAGGCCTCGCTCCGGGCCTCGGTGCGGCTCGCGCGTGCGCACGCGATCCTCGACACGGGGGCGGCCGAGGCGCACGCGCTCGCCTTCCGGCGCCGTCTCGGCGAGCTCGCCGCGCGAACCCCGGTCGGCCTCCGCGAGCGCTTCGTCCGGCGCTGGACCGACGCCCTCGGCGCCCAGCGACCGACGACGACGCGCGAGGACGCGACCGCCGCGGGTCCCGCGCGAGGCCTCGGGCCCGTCGGTGCGCGGCTCGTGTCGCTGGTTCGCCGCACGCTGCTCGAGAACGAAGAGACGCGTCTCCTCGAAGCCGCGCTCGACGAGGCGATCGCGGCCACCGCGGCCGAGCGGGGCTTCCTCCTCCTCTCGCGCGAAGGCAAGCGCGCAGAGGTCGCCGTTGCGCGCAACCTAGACCGCGACACGATCAAGCAGCCTCGCTTCCGCCTCTCGCGCTCCGTGGCGGATCGGGTGCTGGCGAGCAACGAGCCGCTCGTCACGGCGAGCGCGACCGAAGACCCCGAGCTCGCAGGCTCACGCTCGATCCTCGACCTCGGCCTGCGCTCGATCGTCTGCGTGCCCGTGCGCTCTCCTTCGGGCGTGCGCGGCGCGCTCTACCTCGACCACCGCTTCGAGCGCGGCCGCTTCGACGCTGCGATCGCCGAGATCGCCCAAGGCTTCGCCGACGTGGTCGGACTCGCGCTCGAGAACTCGCGCCTTCATCGCGCGAGCGAAGCGCGCTTGCGCGAGGCGGAGGAGCTGCGCGCCGCAGCCGAGGAGCGCGCGAGCGCCCACCTCGTCGAGGCTGATCGCATGGCGGCGCTGCTCGCGAGCCGCGAGCCACACGCGCCCGCAGACGCGCCCGGAGGCATCGTCGGGCAAGCCCCCGCGCTCCGCGCCGCGATCAGCCTCGTCCGCAAAGTCGCGCGCACCGACCTCTCCATCTGCATCGAAGGCGAATCGGGCACCGGCAAGGAGCTCTTCGCGCGCCTCGCGCACGACGCGAGCCCTCGACGCCGCGGCCCCTTCCTCGCGATCAACTGCGGTGCGCTTCCCGAGCCGCTGCTCGAAAGCGAGCTCTTCGGCCACGTCCGCGGCGCATTCACGGGCGCGACACGCGACCACCCGGGCCTTCTGCGGAGCGCGAGCGGCGGCACCGTATTCCTCGACGAGGTCGGCGAGATGCCCGCGCCGATGCAGGTTCGGCTCCTCCGTGCCCTCCAAGAGAAGGAGGTCCGCCCCGTCGGAGGGCGCGGCGCGGTCGCGATCGACGTGCGCGTCGTGACCGCGACCCACCGCCAGCTCGAGGAGGAAGTGGAGCGAGGCCGTTTCCGTCGTGATCTCTACTTCCGGCTCGCCGGCGTGACCGTCGTGTTGCCCCCCCTGCGCGAGCGTACGGAAGACATTCCGCTCCTCGCTCAGGCGATCCTCGAGGGGCTCGCGCCCGGAGCGGGTCGAGCTCCCGCGAAGCTCTCGCGGAGGGCGCTCGCGGCGCTGCTGTCGCACCCGTTCCCAGGAAACGTGCGCGAGCTCGAGCAGGCCCTGAGGCGCGCATGCGCCATCGCGGAGGGCGAGGCGATCGAGCCCGAGGATCTCGGTCTCGCCCCGAGCGAGCGCCGCAGCCCGAGCGAGCGCGCCGCGCTCACACCGAGAGGCGTCACCCGCGCGCTGGCCGAAGCAGGCGGCAACCGCACGCACGCCGCGCGCGCCCTCGGCGTGAGTCGGGCGACGCTGCACCGCTTCCTCGCCGAGCATCCCCCGAGCGCGGCCGGCCGTCGCGGGCGTCCGCGTGGGTGACCTGCGGACGGGCCTTCAGAAGACCGTACCGTCCGTGCGCGCCTGGATGGGCGGCGAACCGTCGGCGCGTCGCTCTCGAGCGACCTCACGCCCGGCAGCCCACGTCCCACCCTCGATCAGACAGGCCGGCGGGAGCTCGACGCCCTCGCCGAGCGAGAGCGCGGCGCGCAGTCCCTGGCCGACCCGGGCGAGCAGCGCGAGCGACAGCGCCCGCCACTCGACGATCACCTCGCTACCGACGTCGTGCAGAGTCCCCGTGACCCCGGGGTGTCGCGGCACGAGGAGGCCTTCGTCGACGAAGAGCCCGCAGGTCCGGTATTCCGTCATCCCCGGAAGCTCCTCGACCCCCTCGACGGCGACGCCCGCCTCGTCGAGCACGGAGATCAGCGAGAAGACCATCCACTGCGAGAACGTGTGGAAGGGAGCGAGCCCAGCGCTCGGGCCCGTCCCTCCAGCCGCGGGGTGAGGCCACACGTCGCCGACGCTGACGCCCATCACCGCGTGTCGGCTCGGCCAGATGGGCGAGAAGGCTTCGAGGATCATCGAGAGCATGCGGCGCGCAGGGATCACGGGGCGCCCATCGGAGCGACGGGTCGCCCGCGCCCTCATCGCGTCGAAGAGGCGGCCCAGCCGAGGCTCCTCTCCGAAGAAGTGCGAGGCTGCGCGCATCGCAGAGCCGAGCTGCGACAGGAGCTCGGTGCGGCCAGCGAGGCCGTCCATCGGGTTGTCCGCGCGCACGTCGAGCGCGCGCGCGAAGCGGAGAGGGTCGAGCGCGTCGAGTGCTTCTGCGTCGGCACGGAGCGGCAACGCCGGATCGGCGGAGAAGAGACCGTCGAGGTAGGCGTGAAAGCTCGCGAGCGCGAGGCCTTCGGTGCGGCCGATCTCGATGCCCGTCGTGCGCTCGCGGTAGCGCCAGCGCGGACCGGCGCCTGCTCCGAGCAGGATCGAGAGGATTGTGATCTCGAAGAGAACGCGTGCGCGCTCCTCGGGCTCGTCCCCATGGCGGGCACGCAGGGGTCCGAGCCGGTTGTGACCACCGAGACGCAGCCTGTCCAGTCGGCTCGGCCACGGGATGCGGAGGTCCGGATAGCGCCGCCGCGTCGCCCGCGCGACGCGGTCGATGACCGGCGCAAGCCGCTCGAGATCCACGTCGAAGTGCGACAGCTCGCCACGCAGCCCGGCCGTCAGCACAGACTCGGCGCGCTGACGAATGGCGTACGGAGAGCGCAGAAACGCGATGGGGCTCTGCGCGTCGTGCATGCTCGGCGGTGACGTGTCGATCGGGATGGGCACGATGGTGCCTCAACCGACACCGCCGTCGCGAGCTTCCGCACCGTCCGCGGCCCCGCGCCAGGACTGGCCACCGCCGCGGTGGCCGTGTGACGAAATCGTGTCACCATGGTGACCTTGGTGTCGCGGAGGCGACCGAAATGACCGTTTCCCCGGCACGTCGACGGAAGGACGAGGAGCCCGGTCCTTCCTCTCCCGTTCGCCTCTCCCTCGAGCCCGTCGGCGCAGCGCGTCCCGACCGACGCCAGCCTTCGACAGAGGACGACGCGGTCGATTGGGACGAGGATCGACAGAGCGACTGGGGCTCGCTCCTCGCCGACCTTTCACGTCCGGACGAGAACGCGACGCTGCGGGTCCACGACCGCACGCACCTCGAATTCCTTCTCGACTACGACCTCCGGCCCGAGGAACGCAGCGAGTCCTTCGAGTGGGAGGCCTACTTCTTCGCGCCCGAGAGCCTGCGCCTCTCGCGGCGCACCTACGACAAGCAGGATCTCTACTCCGACCTGCAGTCGTACGTTCGCTTCGCGGTGCCCGAGGTCCAGTTCAGCGAGCTCTGCGGCGCGCCGCTCGAGCGCGGGCGCGCGGCGGTCGCGGCCGGCGAACCAACGACGATCCTCCGCGAGCTCCGCCTGTACGCGTGCATCGTCCGCGCCTCCGGTGTCGAGGCCCGCCGCTCGATCCTCAGCGGGCTCGACGTCACGTCGTCTTCCATCGCGCCACCCGCGACGGTCGACGGCGCGCCGCCGCCCTCACGCCGCGCCATCGCGCTCGCGGCTGCCGACCGGATGATCACGGACGTCGCGAAGATCGGCCGGTCGCTCCGCGACGCCCTCGAGCCCGCGCGCTCCATGAGGGACCCCGTCACGACGGGCGCGAGCTGGATCGACGAGGACGTCTCTCGTCTCCTCGAGACGCTCATGGCGAACCTCTCGTTCGGTTTGCGAGAGGCGCGCGCGCCCGAGACGCTGGTTCACCGCGCCGAGGAAGCCGCGGTCGCGGAGGCACGCTACCGCGACGCGAATGGCCTCGACGGGATCGGCCGGGTCGGCATGCCCTCGCGCGAGGCAGAGCACCTCGAGTTCCGCCGACATGTGCTCAAGCGGTTCACGTCGTCCGTGCTCTGGCTCGAGCCCCAGATCAAGACCGCCTCGCAGTGGGTCCTCCACTTCTTCTACGCGATCGCGGCCAGCGTCGCGATGGCCTTCGCGACCGCAGCCGCGCTCTGGAGCCCCGCCGGGATCGCGAATGGCGCGGGAGGGTTCCTGCACGCCGACTTCTTCAAGTGGGCGGTCGTCGTGATCCTCGCGTACGCAGCCAAGGACCGCATCAAGGCCCTGCTCCAGACGATCTTCAGCGACGTCGTGGCGCGGCACTTCCCGGACCGGAGCTGGCGCATTCGAGACGCGAGCAAGACGCGCGAGCTCGCGACCATGAAGGAGCAGTCGGGCTTCATCCCGTTCGAGGAGCTCCCGCGAGACGTCCTCGAGGTGCGCCGCGCCACGCGCGTATCGGCCCTCGAGGAGGAGGCCCGCCCCGAGACGGTGCTCTACCACAAGAAGACGACGGTCGTGGACCGCGCGCTCGTGCGGACGGTCGAGCCGCGCTGCGACGCGATCACCGAAGTGTACCGCTTCGACCTGCGTCGCTGGCTCGCGCACACCGACGACCCGAAGCGACAGTTCGCCTTCGCCGACCCGCGCACCGGCGTCGTGGCACGTGCAAGCGCTCCCCGCGTCTACAACCTCGGCGTCGTCTATCGCCTCAAGCGCGTCGGAGATTCGAGCGACGAGGCTCGGTGGCATCGCGTACGCGTGGTCGTGACGCGCAAGGGAATCCGCCGCATCGAGACCATCGCATAGCGAACGCGTCGCGAGGGCCCGACAGAATGGACCCGACCGCGTGGCGCGGCGAGCGCTCGCTCAGCCGAGACGCAAAGCGAGCGGCGCCGTGTGGCCGCGTGCGATCGCCCGAACGCCCGCGTCGCCGAACTCGAGGATCGAGGTGCGCCACACGACCGTGGCGCCCTTCGAGGCGCCGAGGCGCAGCGCCCAGACCGTCCCGGGGACGAGCTCGCGAGGGTCCGCAAACCCCTCCGCATCGAACGTGCACGCATGCGAGCCACGAACCACGGGCCCCAGCGGCCAGCCGACGCAGCTCGAGAGCGGCGAGAGCTCCCGACGCCGCAGCGCGCCGTACGCGAGCTCGGCCACCTCCGTACCGAGGACCCGGGGCCCTCGGGCACGCGCGTCGAGCGAGCCGAGGAGCTCGTCCTCCGCCTCGAGGAGAGCGCGCGCGAGCCTCTCCTCGGCTTCGCTCACCTCGCCCGCGCAGAGCTGCACCGAGCACGGCACGAGCACACGCGCACCCTCTCGCGTGCGGCAACGATACGCCCAGAGATCCAGACGTGCGTTCGCGCCCGGCACGATCGCGCCGAGCTCGCCGCCCGCCGCGCGCTGCCCTTGCACGAGCGGTCCAGCCGCGAAGCCCGACTCCGCGGCGAGCGAGAGAGAGCGCGCACGCGCCTCGCCCTCGAGCCACGCGAAGAGGGCCTCCCAGCTCACGAAGGCCCGCGAGGAGAGCGTGTCCACGAGCGCATCGCGAAGCGCGGCGAGGTCCGCGACGACGCGCTCGAGCTCGCCGCGCTCCGCCGCGCTGAGTGGGCCGACGAAGCGGTTCACCAGCTCGAGCGACGTGCGTGGGATCGTGTCTCGACCTCGAAGGAGCGAGAGCGTGGCCTCGTCGAGGACGGCGAGGTCGGCGATCTGCGCAAAAGGCGCCTGCTCGACGAGCACCGTGCCCTCTCGCGGCAGGTGCGTTTCGAGCACCGCGCGGAGCTCGAAGGCGGTGCGGTAGAGCGCGCGGTCCCCCGGGAGCTCCGGCAACGCGACGGCGTCTTCCTCGTGCACGATCGCGACGGGGAGCCCGTCCGCAGGGATCCAGTAGAAGAACCGGCGCTCCGTGCCGCCATCCCGCAGGCCGAGGAGGCGGGCTGCCACAGGGCTGCGACCCCGCAGGTCGTAGATCAACCAACCCCGGGCGCGCTCGGTGGACAGCGCGAGCTGGATCGAGCCGAGCAGCGCGCTGATCCCGGGCTCCTCGCTCATCGGACGCCCTCGCCGCGCGCGCCCGTGGCACCGGCGCGCGAGCGCCCGACGAGCTCCTGCACCTTCGCGCGCACGTGCTCTTCATCCTTCACCACGGCGTCGGCAGCGATGGGCTCCCCGATCGAGACCCACGTGCGGTTGTCCGGCCGCTCGAGGAAACCGCGCGCGTGCTCGCCGAGGGACTGCTGCACGAATTCGTGACCCGTTGGATACGCGAGACCCACGGGGACGATCTCCGCGTCGAGACCCTTGGCCGCGAGGAAGGCCCCGCGCTGAAAGGGGCGCACCTCGTCGCCTCCATGCGTGGTGCCCTCGGGGAAGACGATGACGGTCCGCTTCTCCTCAAGGTAGCGCTTCATCTGTCGAATCGCGTTGGCGCCCGAGCGTCGGTCGTCCCGATCGACGAAGATGGTCCCGACGAGCTCGGCGGCACCTCCGATGACGGGGGCCTTGCGTGTCTTGTGGTTCGCGAGGAAGTGACCGCCGAACAAGAGAATGAGCGGGATGATGTCGAGCGGAGTTCTGTGGTTCGAGACGACGAGCCGCGCACGCTCGGGGGGCTGTGCGCGGCCGTGCACGACCTCGAAGCCGACGCCGAGGATCCGCCGCGCACCGACGGCCCATCGACGCAGCCCCGCGGCGTGCGTTCCCTCCGGCGGAAGGCCCCGCCACCGGGCGCCCGCGACGACCCACGAGGTCCACGCCGTGATCATCGCCATGCGCGAGGCCCGACGGAGGGTGCCCGCGAGCCCATGGCCCGCAGGTGGGGTGTGGACGAGTTCGGTGCGTTCGGACACAGCCCGGATCTGCAACGTTTCCGCACGCCGGTCGAGAGCCGGAGCCTCCATCGAGGAGAGCGCCCGACCGAGCGTCCAGGCAGTGGTACTAATCGTGAGCCGCGAGGGCTCGGATCTCGGCGGCGAGGTGGGAGACGTCGAAGGGCTTCTCGAGCACGCGGTCGAACGCTCGCCCGTCCTGCGGGGACCCCGAGACGCAGATGACCTTCAGCGCAGGCCGAACGAGGCGCGCGCGCTTCACGAGCTCGTGCCCCGTACCATCCGGGAGCTGCTGATCGGTCACGAGCACGTCGAGCTCACCGGCTGAGACGGCCGCGATGCCTTCCGCCACGGTGCCCACTCCGCGCACATCGATCCCCTCATAGGCGAGGGCAGAGACGATCAGCCGCCGCAGAGGCTCGAGATCCTCGACGAGGACGACGCGCACGCGCCGGGCCGAGGCCGGGCCGTGATCGAGGCCAGAGGCGCCGCGCGCCGCGATGTCGTCTTGGATCGCCACCCGCCGAGCAAGGCTAGCGCGGTCCGTACGCGGGGCCAAGGAACGCACCGACGTACGGCTCGGCGTCTGTCAGAATGAGCCCCTACCCCGCCGAGCCGATGGACGAGATCCTCTCCACGCTGTTCTCCCTGCCGACGCTGCCCTGGACGTGCCTCGTCCTCGCCTCGGTCGTCTACTGGCTGACGGTCATCGCAGGCGCCCTCGATCTCGACGTGCTCGGCGGCGCCGAGGGCAAGGCGAGCGGGGACGCCGGGCTCGAGCACATCGCCGGCTCGCACGAGGGCGTGCTCACGAGCCTGCTCTCGGCGCTCAAGCTCCGCAGCGTCCCCCTCACGATCACGCTGTCGGTCCTCGGCCTCTTCGGCTGGATCGTCAGCGCCATCCTCGCGAGGAGCGTCGCGCCCGCACTGCCGCTTCCCGCGGTCGCGACGAACGCGCTCGTGCTCCTCGCGTCTGGTCTCGCGGGTGTCCTCGCGACGAGCGTCGCGATTCGGCCGCTCGGGCGCGTCTTCTCGACACGCCAAGGCACACGGCACGGTGACCTCGTGGGCAAGGTCGTCCGCATCACGACGGGACGCGTCGATGGGAGCTTCGGCGAGGGTCACCTCGACGACGGCGGAGCCGGTCTCCAGCTCCAGGTTCGCTGCGCCGACCCCGACGCGCTCGCGCGCGACGACGAAGCGCTCATCCTGGGCTGGAACACCCAGACCGAAACTTTCGAGGTCGAGCCGATGGGCAGGATCGACGGAACTCTCGGAAAACCAGGCCGTTCCGCGACCCGTTCGAGAAACTCGACCTGATCCATCGGTTCGACCGCAGGGCCCTTCACGGCGGGGGAACGGTGTCCAGTGTGCCCCGCTCTCTCGGGCGTGCGGGCTCGAGGACAACGATGACAACGGCGCGCGGCTCTGATTGGATCCGCGTCGCTCGCAGCCTCGCTCGTACGAGGCGGAGGGAGGACAGATGTTCGGAGACGTAACGGTCTGGGTCATCGGCATCGTGATCGCTGCCATCTTCGCGCTGGGGATCGTGGCGCTGCTCGCCCGCTTCTACCGGCTCGTCGATCAGGGTCGCGCCCTGATCAAGAACGGCATCGGCGGGGCGGAGCCCATCGTCACGTTCACGGGAACGACGGTGCTCCCGATCGTGAACCGTGCGGAGATCATGGACATCTCCGTGCAGACGCTCGAGATCGATCGCCGCGGCAAGGAGGGCCTGATCTGCGCGGACAACATCCGCGCGGACATCAAGGTCACGTTCTTCGTGCGCGTGAACAAGACCGTGGAAGACGTCCTCAAGGTCGCACAGTCGATCGGCGCGGCGCGTGCCTCGGACCAGAAGACGATCGAACACCTCTTCACCGCGAAGTTCTCCGAGGCGCTCAAGACCGTCGGCAAGCAGCTCGAGTTCGAGGATCTCTACAAGAAACGCGAAGTGTTTCGGGATCAGATCAAGGAGGTCATCGGACGAGACCTCAATGGCTTCGTGCTCGACGACGTCGCCATCGACTTCCTCGAGCAGACGCCGATCGAGCTGATGGACGCGCAGAACATCCTCGATGCCCAGGGCATCAAGAAGATCACCGACATCACGACGGTGCAGAACGTGTTCACGAACGAGCTCCGCCAGAAGGAGCGCATGGACATCGGCAGCCAGAACCTCAAGGCCGACGAGGCCATGTTCAACTTCAACCAGCGGCGCGCGGAGGCCGAAGCCCGGGCGAACAAGGAGATCACCTCGACGCAGGCACGCGAGCAGCAGGAGGCCCAGCGCATCTCCGACGAAGAGGCGAAGAAGACGCTGGTCCTGCGCGCGAAGTTCGAGGAGGAGATCCTCGTGGCGCAGCAGAACAAGGAGCGCGGCGCGGCGATCGCGCAGAAAGGCCGGGAGCGCGAGGTCGCCGTCGAGCAGGAGCGCGTCGAGAAGGCGCGCCAGCTCGAGCAGATCGTGCGCGAGCGCGAGGTGACGCTCGGCTCGATCGCGAAGGAAAAGGAGGTCGAGGTCCAGAAGAAGGACATCGCCGACGACGTCCGGGGGCGCGTCGCGGTCGAGAAGACCGTCGCGGAGGAAGAGGAGCGCATCAAGGACCTGCGCCTCGTCGCCGAGGCCAAGCGCCAGAAGGAAGCGGTGGTGATCACCGCGAGCGCGACCGCGGAAGAAGCCGCGGTGAAGATGGTCAAGAAGGCCGAGGCCGACGAGGCCGTCGCACGCCACGAGGCCAAGAAGCGCCTCACCATCGCCGACGCGGACCTCGAGACAGCGGACAAGCAGGCGCGGGCCAAGATGCGCGTCGCCGAGGGCGTCCAGGCCGAGCACGCGGCGGCCGGTCTCGCCGAAGTGCGGGTGCGCGAGGCGCAGGCCGCGGCGATCGAGAAGCAGGGCCTGGCCGAGGCGCTGGTCGTCGAGCGCAAGATGCAGGCAGAGGCCGCCGGCCTCGAGCGCAAGATGGCTGCCGAGGCCGCCGGTCTCGAGAACAAGGGGATGGCGGAGGCCAAGGTCCTCGAGAAGCGCGGGGAGGCCGCAGGCAAGGCCGGCATGGCCGAGGCGTCCGTGCTCCGGGAGAAGACCTCGATCGAGATCCAAGGCGAGGAAGCCAAGGGCATGGCGCTCGCGCGCGTGCGCGAAGCCGAGGCCCAGGCGATCGCCAAGCGTGGCGAGGCCGAGGCGAGGGCGGTCCAGCAGACGCTCGAGGCGGAGGCCGCGGGCCTCGCGCAGAAGGCCGCCGCGATGAAGGCCCTCGACGGCGTGGGCCGCGAGCACGAGGAGTTCCGGCTCCGCCTGGACAAGGAGAGGGCCGTGGAGCTCGCCGCCATCGAGGTGCGAAAGGAAGTCGCGAAATCGCAGGCCGAAGTCATGGCGACGGCGATGGGCAACGCGAAGATCCAGATCGTCGGCGGAGACGGCCAGTTCTTCGAGCGCTTCGCGAGCGCGCTCACCATGGGCCAGGCGATCGACGCGACCGTCGACAACAGCCAGACGCTGCAGACGGTCCTCTCGGACTACCTCCAGAAGAACCGCAGCCTGCCCGAGGATCTCACGGACATCCTGAAGAGCCCCAAGCTCGACAGCGAGGCGATGAAGAACCTCAGCGTGAGCGCGTTCCTCGCGAAGCTCTCGGCCGATGCCGGCGACGCGAGCACCAAGAACAGGCTCGAGGCCCTCCTCACGCAAGCCAAGAAGCTCGGCTTGTAACCAGCCCGCGCTGGTGTGAGCAGTCTGGCCATCGACGCTCTCGGTCTGGCGGAGTGATGTCGGAACACATCGATCAGGGCAATTACGAGATCCTCCGCCGCCGGCTCGACGAGCAGGCCAAGACGCTCGTCGAGCGGACTGGCAGGCTCGACGAGGCGCGGAGGAATACCTTCGGCGGCTCCGAGCTCGCGGTGATCGCGAACGAGCGCGTGCGCACGGAGAACAATTGCGTACCGCGCGACCTCGTGTCGTTCCGCGGGACGCTCGTCCTCGGATACAAGGTCTTCCTCGGCCTGCGGGCCGAGACGCAGGTGCATGACGTCCTCTCGCTCCACCGCGTGGTGCGGGGCGACGACGGGAGCTGGGATCTCTCCGAGCTCGCCCGCGATGCGATCCCCGGCTTCCTCGACGATCCGCGCTTTCTCCGGGAATTCGGGGATCTCTTCAAGTACTACCGCGAGACGAAGCTGCTCCAGCTGCGCGTGGAGAGCGACCGGATCCTCGCGGTCTTCCAGACGGGCGCGACCCTCGGTGATCAGCGCGTGCTCCGCTGGAGCGTCGACGCCGCCGGCAACGTCGCCTACCTCGACGAGCGCGGCGATCGCGACCACGTCTTCCCCAACCCCTTCGACTTCGAGTGGAAGAAGGTCGGCCGCGATCAGCAGCGCTCGGGGCGCCACCCTCACCTCTCGATCGACGACGAGCTCTTCGTCGAGACCATCCAGGGCGACCTCACGATCAAGGTCGAAGACAACACCGAGACCGGACAAGGCATCTACTCGGAGCCGGTCGAAGATCCGAACCAGGCCCTCGACGACGCGGAGATCCGATACGCCACGGTCGGCGGCCTGATCCTCCTCTCGGTCAAACCCTACCGCGAGACGAAGACCCGCCATCTGGTCTTCAACCGACGCACCAAGGAGGTCCAGCGCCTCGACGCGATCGGGCAGAGCTGCCGCCAGCTCCCCGAGGATCACGGCATCGTCTTTCCCGGCGGCTACTACCTCGACGTCGGCGAAGGCAAGGTCTTCGACCGGCAGGTCGAGGGGCTCGAGCTCTTCCGCGTCATCAAGTCTCCCAACGGCGAGGACGTGCTCTTCGTCTACCACCGCCGCGATCAGGGCCTCTACCAGCTGCTCTCGTACAACCTGATTCGCAAGGAGGTCGCGACGCCGATCGTCTGTCACGGCATGTCGCTCTTCGCGGATGGGACGCTGGTCGTCTTTCGTTCGGCGACGGAGGAGCCCTCGCGCATCCATCCGGTGCAGATCTGGAGAACGCCGTACACCTCGGCAGAGCACGCAGCACGGGCCGAGACCGACGGCTCGTTCCTCTCGAAGGTCGGCAACGCCGAGCTCGTGCGAGGCATCTCCGACAGCTACTCGATCGCGAAGATGGCGCAGAAGGCCGAGCTGGCGCGCTCGACCTACGAGGAGATCGTCAAGAACGCGGAGCGCGTGGCCGACGCCTACCACTGGATCGGCAGCCCCGAGGCCTTCGATCTTCGGGGCGCGATCCACGAGGTGAAGAAGACCGCCGAGCTCGTCCTCGACGAGCTCGAGAAGGTCCTCGCGATGAGAAGGCGCGCTTCGGAAGCGCTCGAGGCCGCGAAGCTCGCCCGCGCAGATCTGCTTCGGAAGCTGCGGCCAGAGGACATGCGCTCGGTCGATGACTTCATGAGCGCCCTGACCTCGTTGCGCGGTCAGCGCGGCCTGCTCGTGGGCCTGCGCGAGATCCGCTACGTGGACTCGTCAGCGGTCGATGCGCTCGAGAAGGCCACGATCGCCGACCAGGAGAGGGTCTCCGTAGCCTGCGTCGTGTTCCTCTCCGGCGCGGACGCGCTCCTGCCCGTGGCACAGAAGCTCGACGAGATCGACGCCGCCATCGGCAAGGTCTCGAAGACCATCGAGGCTCGTCCGCTCGGGGAGGACCTCGACCGGGTGGGGACGGGCCTCACCGTGCTGTCCGAGGTCGTCGGTGGTCTCGAGGTCGACGACCCCGTGATGCGCGCGCGGATCCTCGAGAACATCGGGAACGTCTTCGCGAAGCAGAACCGAGTCCGCGCCGTCCTCGAGGCCAGGCGCAAGGAGCTGGCAGCCCTCGAGGGTCGCGCGGCCTTCGGTGCGCAGATGAAACTGCTCGGTCAGAGCGTCAGCGCGAGCCTCGCCGTCGCAGACGCGCCCGAGAAGTGCGACGCGGAGCTCGCGCGCCTGCTCGTCCTGCTCGAGGAAGTCGAGGCGAAGTTCGGCGAGCTCGACGAGTTCGTCGTCGAGCTCGCGACAAAGCGCGAAGAGGTCACCGACGCCCTCGGCGCGAAGAAGCAGCAGCTGCTCGAAGAGCGACAGAAGCGCGCACAATCCCTCATGACGGCGGCCGAGCGCATCCTCGAAGGTGTCGGCCGGCGCAGCCGCGCCTTCAAGAACGAGGCGGAGCTCAACGCCTACTTCGCCTCGGACGCGATGGTGGCCAAGCTGCGACAGATCGCCGAGCAGCTCCGCAGCCTCGGCGACAGCGTGCGCGCCGACGAGGTCGATGGCCGAGGCAAGGCCGCGCGCAGCCAGGCGCTGCGCGCGCTGCGGGACAAGCTCGACCTCTTCGAGGAGGGCGACAGCGTCGTCCGCCTCGGGCGCCACAAGTTCTCGGTCAACAACCAGCCGCTCGAGCTGACGATCGTGCCACGCACGAAGGGCGAGGGTGTCGACGCGGAGACGACGCTCGCGCTGCACCTCACGGGCACCGACTTCTTCGAGACGATCGACGATCCGAAGCTGGCCACGACGAAGGCGTACTGGTCGCAAGCGCTCGTCAGCGAGACGGCGGACGTCTACCGGGGCGAGTACCTCGCGGCCTCGATCCTCTTCGACGCCGAAGAGGGCGTTCACGGCCTCTCGGTCGCGACGCTCGTGGAGACGCAGCGGGAGGAGACCGCGTTCCTCGAGCTCGTGCGCGCCTACGCGCAGCCTCGCTATGACGAGGGCTACGACCGCGGCGTGCACGATGCGGACGCCGCGAAGATCCTCTCGCAACTGCTCACGCTCCGCGCCTCGGCTGGCCTGCTGCGCTTCGCCGCGACGCCGCGCGCTCTGGCGTGCTCGTTCTGGGCCTTCGGGTTTGCCGGTGGTGGCCTGGCCGGCGCGTCGCTCGGCGGCGGCGCGAACGCAGCGTCCACCGGCCAAGCCTTGCTCGATGCGTCGGCGCGGGCGCTTCTTCACCGTCGCGCCGCGAGCCTCGGGCGGCTGCGCGCGACCACCGGAGACAGCTCCGGTCTCGGCCAGCTGGCCGACGAGCTGGCGACGGCCATCGCGAGGCATGCGGGCGCGATGGAGCTGCCGGCGGACACCGCCGACGCGCGTGTCGCTGCGTCCTACCT
>JBKDQC010000760.1:0-5330 GCA_046342295.1 Deltaproteobacteria bacterium
TGCCTCAGGCGCTGGATCTGGCCCCAGCTGCACCCGATTCACTCGGCGAGAGGGAGGGGCTGCGGCCAGACCCTCCGGCAAGAAACGTCAGAGCATGAGTCAATCCAAGTGACTCATGCTCTGAGAGCAGTGCGGGAGAGCGCGAGGGGGTCTCCCTCTCGCAGGCCAACCCCGCGCGAACGTCGACCTGGTGTACGGCCCCGACGGCAGCGTGAGCCGGGTGAGCACCCAGCGGATCGAGTCGAGCCTCGCGGGGCTCGACGCGGCGCCCTTCGCGGCGTGCGTGGAGAGCGCGCTGCGCGCGACGCGGATCCCCGCAGGGCCGGACGAGGTCAGGGCGCAGGTGCCGTTGGTCTTCTCGATGGCGCGCTGAGCGAGAGACCCCGTCGCGCCGACGGTCCCTGCGTGGCGACGCGTGACATCGCTCGCGCGCGTCGGGCAGGCTCGGGGCTCGCCCGGGAGGTCTGCATGCTGCGTCGATTCCCCGCCGGAGGGCCGGGTCGCCTCCTGGGTGACCTGCGGAGCCTCGCGCTCTCGGGCGCTGGGCTCGCGGGGCTCTCGGGGTGCACGGGCTCGCTCGACGGGGGCGCGGTCGGCACGAATGGCGCGATCTGCGCGAGCCCCGACGTCCCGCTCGAGGCGATGGGACGCCTCACGCGCGTCGAGTACGACTTCACCGTGCGCGACCTCCTGCACGTGGGCGGGACGTCCGCGGCGGGCTTCGCGGCCGACGACAACACGATCGGCTTCGAGGTCGGCGGCAACGTGTCTCCGCTCCTCGCCGAGCAGTACATCGACTCCGCGCTCGCGCTCGCCGAGGCCGCCGCGGAGGATCCTGGCGCCGTCGATCCCGAGACTTCGTGCGCCAACGGCTCGGCCTCGACGGGCTGTCCCGGCTCACCAAGGACACGGCGATCGTGCCCGGCTGGAGCACGGACCTGCGCGCCTCGATGCGCTCCTCGCTCGAGGCGTTCGTGGACCACGTGATCGAGGAGGAGAACGGCTCCTTCGAGGCGCTCATGACCTCGCCGGTGGTGTTCGCCGACGCGCCCCTCGCCGCGGCGCTCGGCGAGACCTTCACCAGCCCCGATCCCGCGACCGGTCTCGCGCGCATCACGCTCCCCGCGGACGAGCGCGCCGGCCTCCTCACCCAGCCCGCGCTGCTCGCGCTGCTCGCGAAGCCCAACCAGAGCGATCCGATCCACCGCGGCGTCTTCGTGCGCACGCGCGTGCTCTGCGGCGTGCTCGAGTCGCCGCCCGCGGGCGTGGACCTCACGCCGCCCGACCTCGCGCCGGGCCTCACGCCGCGTCAGCGCTTCGACATGCACCGCACCGAGCCGACGTGCGCGGCGTGCCACACGCGCATCGACCCGATCGGCTACGGCTTCGAGCACTACGACGCGGTCGGGGCCTTCCGAGCCGACGAGAACGGCCTGCGCATCGACGCGAGCGGGGATGTCGTCGACGGAGGGGACGCGAGCGGCGCCTTCGACGACGCGGTCGAGCTCGCGCACCGGCTCGCGACGAGCCGCACCGCGCAGACCTGCATGGCGAGGCAGGTGTTCCGCTTCGGCACCGGCCGCATCGAGCAGACCCGCGACAGCTGCTCCACCCGCGTGCTCGACGGCGCCTTCCGGCGCTCGGACCTCGACCTGCGCGAGCTGATGATCTCGGTCGTGCGGACCGACGCGTTCCGCATGCGGCGCGCGCAGATCCACGACCCCGCCACGGAGGCGAGCCCATGAGCCGGCAGCGCAGAGACACGGTGACCGAGGCCCAGCGAGGTCTCCTCGCGGCGGATGGTGCGCGGCGCCTCGGGCGGCGCGAGGCGCTGCGCAGGCTCGGCTTCGGCAGCCTCGCGGCCACGACGCTCGCGGCGCCCTTCGTGCGTGGCCTGGGCGGCGGGCTCGTCGCGCAGGATCGCGACGTCCCCAAGCGCCTGCTCGTCTTCTTCACGCCGAACGGCACGATCCGCGAGGAGTGGGTGCCCGACGGCGGCGAGACCGACTTCACGTTCCGCCGGATCCTCGCGCCCCTCGAGGCCCACCGCGACCGGCTGCTCGTGCTCTCGGGGCTCGACACGCTCTCCACGCGCGAGGGTCCCGGCGACGGTCACCAGAAGGGCATGGGCCACGTGCTCACGGGCGTGGAGCTCTTGCCCGGCGACACGATGGGCGGCTGCGACACGTGCCCGCCGGTCTCGTGGTCGGGCGGCATCTCGATCGATCAGCTCATCGCCGGGCACATCGCCGAGACGGTGGTGCGCCCCTACCGCTCGATCGAGGCGGGCGTGCTCTGCGGGGACTCCGAGAACGTGTGGACGCGCATGAGCTACCGCGGCGCCTCCGATCCGCTGCCCCCCGAGAGCAACCCGTGGGCGCTCTTCACGCGTCTCTTCGGCGACCCGAGCGTGGACCTCGAGGCCACGCGACGCCGGGCGACGCTCCGCCGGAGCGTGCTCGATCACAACCGGCGCGACTTCGAGCGGCTGCGCGTCGAGCTCGGCAGAGAGGATCGCGAGCGCCTCGACCGGCACCTCGCGATGATCCGCGACCTGGAGACGCGGCTGGGCTCGGGCGGCGCCGTGGGCGAGCGCTGCGCGCGCCCCGAGCTCGGCGGCATGATCGACTTCACCGCGGACGCGAACGTGGGGCCCCTGCTCGATGCGCAGATCGACAACCTCACCATGGCCTTCGCCTGCGATCTGACCCGTGTCGCGTCGATCCAGTGCACGAACTCGGTCGGCAACATCCGCTTCGATGCGATCGGCATCCCCGATCGCCACCACGACCTCTCGCACGAGGGGGACTCGAACGCGGAGGCGATCGACAAGATCGTCCGCATCAACACCTTCTACGCCGAGCGCTTCGCGCACCTGCTCGAACGTCTCTCGTCGATCCCCGAGGGCAGCGCGGGCGGGACGATGCTCGATCACACGCTCGTCGTGTGGGTGAACGAGCTCGGTCGCGGCAACAGCCACAGCCTCGACGACATCCCCTTCGTGCTCGCCGGCAACGTTCCCGACGCGATGGGCGCGCCCACCTTCCGCACCGGCCGCTTCCTGCAGTTCGCGGAGCGCACGCACAACGATCTCTGGACGCGCCTCGCGCAGGCGTTCGGCGTCGAGATCGAACGCTTCGGCGACCCACGCCACTCGGGCGGCCCTCTCGAAGGGCTCTCCTGAGCCAGGCGTCCGCGCCCGAGGCGCGAGTAGCCCACGGACCGGGGACCCCCGTCCGCGCCGAAGGCGCGAGCCAATCGGAAGCGGGTCGTCAGCGTGGTGCGCGCCTGCGTGCCGGTCGCGTCGCCGCCGCTGCTCGCCGCGAGGCCGAGCAGGACCCCGCCGCCGATCACCAGCGCCTGCGAGCATGGGATCGCCCGCCGCGCGCAGCACCAGCACGCGCGTGGGGGGTGGGGGCCTCCGGCGCGACCACGACCTCGGCGCGCGCGCGAGCCGCGAAGGCGCATGCGAGCCGCGCGACTCGTCGGGCGCCTCTACGCGATCTCGCGTGCGGAGACGCGCATGCGCGAGCCGCTCCGCAAGTCGGAGGTGCGCAAGCTCGAGTCGCTCGGCAAGCGCCGTGAGGCTCTCCTCGCCAACGAAACCGAGCGGGCCGGAGGGGCGCATGGGGTCTCGCTCAAACAGACTCTTGGGCCTTCCAACTCCCGAACCTCGACCGGCAAGCTCGGGGGGTGCGCGAGTGTGGTTGGTTGGCGTGCTCTACAATCTTGCTGGCGCTGACCTCGGGGTGCGGTGGCGGCGAAGGCGGTTCCGACGCGGGCGCACTGGATACGCCGAGGCCCGATGCGCCGGGGCTCGACACCTTCGCGCCCGACGCCCACGCGCTCGATGCACCAGGGCTCGATGCGTACGGCCTGGATGCGGCAAGCGCCTCTTGCGGCGACCCCGCGTCGCTGCTCCCTCCCTGGTACACCGCGTTCTCCGCCACGCGCGTCGTGTACGTCGCGCCGGACGGCGACGACACCCGCGATGGTGCCAGCCCCACGACAGCCGTGCGCTCCACGCTCGCGGCGCTGCGGCTCGCCACCCCCGGGACCGAGATCAGCTTCGCTCCGGGGCGCTACGCCGGAGACGGCGTGTGCACGTACTTCGAAGACCTGCGCGGGGATGAGGCGCGCCCGATCGTGCTCCGATCGAGCGGCGGACCGCGCGCTGCGGAGCTCGACTGCGGCCGCAACACCGGGATGATGCTGGTGCGCGCGCGCTACGTGGCGATCGACGGCCTCGAGATCCACGGGGCGCCAGATGGTGGGCACGTGCTCAATGTCGCGAGCGGCGAGGCGCCGTTCGTCGACATCACCGACCACGTCGTCGTGCACCGCAGCTACTTCCACGATGCCGGAAGGCACGCGATCAAGTTCAGCCAATCGCGCAACATCACGCTGGTGGACGACGAGTTCGCCTTCTCTCGGGGAGACGACCTCCTGGTCTCGTTCGTGGCCGTCGACGACGTCGTCGTCGCGGGCTGTCATGCGCACGACGGAGGCACGTTCAACCAGATCAAAGGCGGCTCGCGTCGCTCGCTCTGGTACCGCAACCGCGTGGAGCGAACGGGCTTCGGCCTGCTCGTCGGAGGTGACTGCACGGGGCGTCAGTTCCTCGTCAACGCAGACGCCGACTTCGAGGCCGAGGGGGTGCGTGTGTGGGGCAACGTGATGATCGAGACCGCACGCGCGTTCCGCTTCGTGAGCTGCCACGACTGCGAGGTGGTGCACAACACGTGGTACTCGAGCACACCGAGCCAAGCGATGTTCATGCTCGACATCGGCTTCGACTGCGGATCGCCCATGGAATTCCCTCTCCAGAATCGGAATATCGTCGTGCGGAACAACGCCTTCGCCGCGACCGGACCGCTGCCTTACGTGATCGCGGGCATGATGCCGGAGGGCCTCACGATGGATCACAACCTCTGGTGGGCTGGAGGGGATCCGAGCGCCACGGGCACGGATGTCCCGTTCGCCGCAGAGACCCACTCCATCTACGGCGTGGACCCGCGATTCACCGCTTCGGCGACCGACCTGCGTCCGGCTCCCGGAAGTCCGCTCGTGGGACGAGGTGTCCGCGTGGACTGGGCCCCGGGCAACGCCGATGGCGCGTGCTGGTCGGGGCCACCGAACATCGGAGCCTACTGAGAGCACGTGGCACTCGGATGGATCGATGCGGGTGACACGGGCTCGAATCGGCGGGAGGGAGGCTCTCGCCGATTCACTCGGGTGCAGCTGGGGCCAGATCCAGCGCCTGAGGCATGAGGCCCTCGAAATAGTGCGGATCTTCGGGGATCTTGGGGTTGCGACACCAACCAACCTCC
>JBKDQC010000761.1:0-11906 GCA_046342295.1 Deltaproteobacteria bacterium
ACTGCGTGCCCGACCCAAGGAGTCCGGAGTGATCTCGAACGGACTCCCAAGGTGATCCTGAGGGTCGGAGTCGTAGGCCGGTCGGCGTCGTGTCTCGGGATGACGTTGACACTCCAAAAAACGGGCTGCTAGCCTTCCCGCGATCGGGAGCCGCCCGTCTTTTCGGCCGAAACCCGTGTGGAGTCGAGACACGATGGCTGAGCAGAAAGAATCGTCGGTCCTCTTCAACCTCCGTGAGCTGATGAACCTCGAGGAGGATCGGGTCAAAGAAGAGGCAGACAAGAAGAAGAAGGCCGAAGACGATGCGCGCCTGGCCAAGGAGGCCGACGAGCAGCGCAAGCGGGACCAGGAAGCGGCTCGGCTCCGCGCCGAGGAGGAAGCTCGGCAGGCCGAGGAGCGCCGACGACGCGACGAGGAAGCCGCACGGATCCGCGCGAAGGAAGAGGCTGAGCTGCGCGTCCGGCTCGAGGCGGAGCAGAAGGCGCGCGCGGCCGAGCAAGAGCGACTCCTCGCCCACGAGGCCGAGGTCAAGCGCATCGAGGCGACGCGCCGAAAGGGCGTTCACCCGGCGGTCTTCGTCGTCGGCATCCTCGCGGTGCTCGGCACGGGCGCGGGCGTGTACTTCGGCGTCATCGTCCCGCGCCAGCAGGCCGCGGAGCAGGCGGCGTTGCTCGAGCGGCAGGCCCGAGAGCGCGAGGTGGCGGAGGCCTCCGCGGCGGCGGAGCAGGCCCGCCAGCAGGCGGCTGCCGAGCAGGCGAGGCTGCAGCAGCAGCTCGCGGAGTCCGAGCGCCGAGCGCAGGAGCTCGCCGCTTCCGGGGATACGGCAGGAGCCGAGGCCGTGCGTGCGGAGGCCGAGCAGACGCGGCGGCGTGCGCCCGCGGTGCGGCGCCCCGGCAGTGGCGGTGGCGGTGGCGGTGGCGGTGGCGGGATGGGCGGAGGTGGCGGCCGCGGCGAGTCCGACGACCCGTTGGCAGGCCTCGACGGTCTGTGAGTCGAGCGAAGACGCGTCGCTCCGCGTCGTGAGTCTCCGAGGGCGCCCGTCTGCACCGCAGGCGGGCGTTCGTCGTTGGAGCCGACGACGTTGCGATCCCCGAGCGCTCGCCTTGCCGAAGGGCGCGCCGAATCCACAATCGCGCGCCATGCTCGCCCGCGACCGCTTGGTGTTCCCTCTGGACGTGAAGGACCTCCGCGAGGCGGAGGGCTGGGTGGACGCGCTCCGCGATCATGTCGGCGTCTTCAAAGTAGGCCTCGAGCTCTTCGTCTCGGCCGGCCCCGAGGCGGTGCGGGTCGTTCACGAGCGCGGCGCTCGATGCTTTCTCGACCTGAAGCTACACGACATCCCCGCCACCATGGAGGGAGCGACGGCGCGCGCCGTCGCCCAGGGCGTCGCCTTTCTCACCGTGCACGCGTCTGCGGGTCCGCGCGCGATGCGCGCTGTCCAGGAGGTCGCGGCCCGGACGGCAACACGGATCCTCGCGGTCACCGTGCTGACCTCGTTCGACGCCGACGAGCTCGCCTCCATCGGGCTAGACGCGCCGGCGGCGGCGGCCGCGCGGCTCGCGCGGGTGGCGGTGGACGCGGGAGTACACGGCCTGGTCTGCTCTCCCGAGGAGCCCAGCGCGCTCCGTGAGATCGTCGGCCCGAACGGGGTGTTGATGGTTCCCGGCGTTCGTCCGGTGGGCGCGGACCGGGGGGATCAGCGGCGCGTCGCCACCCCGGCGAGCGCGATCGCGAGCGGCGCAGACTTCCTCGTCGTGGGCCGGCCCATCCGAGAGGCTCGCGAGCCGCGCGCCGCGGCGCAGGAGATCGTCGAGGAGATCGCGCGGGCGCTGGAGCTGCGCTCGTGAAGCGTCTCTTGCTCGGTCCGCACGCGGTCCTCGAGGCGGTGCGGGGACGCGCGGGTCAGATCGCCGTCGTCTTCGTGGCGACGAACGCCGAGCGCGGGCACAAGGGCGCGCTCGACGAGATCCGCGCGCGCGGTGTTCGCATCGAGGGTCGCCCTGCCGAGGAGCTCGACGCGCTCGCCGAGGATGCGCGGCACCAAGGTTTGCTCGCGCTCGCGGGCGAGTATCCCTACGTCGGCCCCGATGTCCTCGAGACGCTGGGCGACGACGCGCTCGTGGTCGCGCTCGACGAGATCACCGATCCTCACAACTTCGGCGCGATCGTCCGCTCGGCGGTGGCCTTCGGCGCGGACGCGATCCTCACGCTGAAAGACCGCGCGGCTCCGGTCACCCCGGTGGTGGTGCGCGCATCGGCGGGCGCGACCGAGCACGCCCGCATCGCGAGGGTGACGAACCTCGCGCGCGCGCTCGCCGCGCTGCGAGAGGAAGGACGGCAGATCGTCGGCCTGGCCGCCGAGGGAGACACGTCGATCACGTCGCTTCCTCCGGCCGAGCGCGGCCGGGTCCTGGTGATCGGCTCCGAGGGGCACGGCCTGCGCCCGCTCGTACGCAAACAATGCGACGTGCTCGCGCGCATCGAGATGCGGGGGCGTATCGCGTCGCTCAACGCCTCGGTGGCTGCGGGGATCGCCCTCCACGCCGCGGCCGCGCAGCGCCTGATGCCCTGACGCCGCGAGGGCCGCGCGCGTTTCGTCTCGTCAGCGCGCGAGCGCGAGCGCGGCGGCCAACGCTCGCATCGTCGGGCCCAGTTCCTCGTGCAGTACGAGGGTGGCGGCATCGTCGAGGTGCGTGGCCTCTCGGTTCACGATCACGATTGGGATGCCCCGCTCGGCAGCTTCCGGGACGAGATCGGAGACAGGCGCGACCTCGAGCGAGCTCCCGAGGACCAGCAAGAGGTCGGCGCGTGCGAGCTCCGCCGCGGCGTCTTCGAACGAGGCCCCCACCGGCTCACCGAAGAGCACGACGTCGGGACGAAGAAGGCCATCGCACGCACCGCAGCGCGGAGCGAGGCCCTCGACCGCGAAGGCTCGCGCGGACGGCTCCTTCCGTCCGCAGGACAGACAACGCACCGTGCGGAAGCTGCCGTGGACCTCGAGCACGTTCTTCGAGCCTGCCGCCTGGTGGAGACCATCGATGTTCTGCGTGACGACGGCGCGAACGCGCCCCGCGCGTTCGAGGAGCGCGACGACTTCGTGGGTCACGTTCGGCTTCACGTCTCCAAGCCTGCCGAGGTGTGTGCGCCAGAAGCCATAGAAGGCGACCGGATCCTTGAGGAATCCTTCGAGCGTCGCAAAGCGCATCGGGTCCGCGTCACGCCAGAGACCGAGCCGCGAGCGGAAGTCGGGGATCCCGGAGTCGGTCGACACGCCCGCGCCGGTAAGCACGACCCCACGCTTCGCGCCCCGAACGAGCTGCGCGAGCCTCGCGATGGATCGCGTCATCGGGCGCCCTCGGTCGGGTCGGCCGGAGGCACCGCCGCCGCCTCCGAAAGAACCGGCCGCGCCAGGCTCTCGCGAAGGAAGCCGACGAGCTGCCCCGCGAGCGCGGGATGCTCCAACAGCAGCGCGACACCGTGTGCGCGGCCATCGACGACCACGGCCCGGCCCCCGGTGATCCGAGCGAGCGCCTGGGCGGTCTGGACCGAGTCCGCCTCTTCCCGCGCCGCGATCGCGAGGAGCGCGCGCGGGCCGAGGGAGACCGCGACGAGGATGCTGTCGACACCCTGGTAAGCGCGGCCCGGCGAGAGCGCCACGAGGACATCGAGGCCAGGGTCTTCCGAAGCCGCACGCACCACCGCCGTCGCGCCGATGCTCGAGCCGACGAGCGCGACGCGGCGGGGGTGCACGGGCGCGTCCTCGTCGCGCAGGAAAGCCACCGCCGAGGACACGTCGCGCTGGGTCTCCGCCCAGCCGAGCGTGTCGAAGTCGCGGTGCTCGAGCTGCGCACCGTCTCGGCCGAGGGTGCTCGCGCCATGCCCTCGCAGGTCGAACGCGAGCACCGTCAGCGCGGGCGTTGTCCGCAGCGCCTCGATCAAGGGGGTCCACTCCCCCCGCGAGGAGCCGAGCTGATGCACGAGAACCACCGCCGCTGCGTCCGGCTCGGGCGCAGGGTAGAGCGTGCCCTGAAGACGAAGGCCGTCGGGCGTGGGAATCTCGACCTCCACGGGCTCGGGGAGCGCGGGAGCGGGCTCGGAGAGGGCTCGCGGCTCGGCACGCAGTTCTCGCGCGGGTGGAGGCTCGACCGGGGCCGGCTCCCGCCGCTCGCACGCGGCCAGCGCGAGCGAGAGCACCAGCCACGAGGACGAGAACCGCGACATCCTGTGCGAGCTCAGGGCACAACCTCGCAGGTCACGCCAGCCACGGTGTCTTCGGGCACGAGCGGCGCGACGAACGCGGCGACCAGCCCTCCGACCTCCGCCTCGGGTCCGAGCGAGGCGGCCTCCCGCGCGTCCGGGCACGTGAAGGTCGCCTCGGAGGTAGGTCCGTCGAGGACGACGGTGGTCACCGCGTCGAGGAACGCGCACGGGATCGCGCCGTGTCGATGGCTCGCCTCGCACAAGCGGACGGTGGCCGGCGCGGAGGCCGAGCCCCCGGTGCACCTGAGCTTCGCCGTGCTCCCGGCGCGGCACGGCTGCGGAGCGGCGTCGAGGACGTCGAAGCCGCAGTTTCTGCGGTCACCGACGAGGTAGCGGTTGCAGTCGGTCGTCACCATGCCCCCCGTGTCGGGCACGAGCACCTCGGTCGAGACCACGTTGTCGTCCTGGTGCGCATCGAAGAAGTCGCACTGGAATCGGTTCTCGGTCCGGCCGTCTTCCGACCGGAATTCCGTCGGCTCGAAGAGAGGAGCGCCGTCGGCATCGCGCCGGAGGGTTCCCTCGCAGAGGAAGTCGTCGGGGTTGACCTGAAAGCCGAGCGGAGCGCGCAGGCCGCCGGAGCTCTCCACGGGCGTGATGTCCACCCACTGGCAGTCGAGGCCCGCGATGTAGTCGTCTCCCCAGCCCGCCGCGACACCCTGGAAGTGACACCCGTAGGGGTGCGTCAGTGGGGTGTCCTCGTTGTTGAAGTAGCGGCTCGTGCTCTCGAGGCAGAACGCGCGCTTGCCACCAAGCTGCTCCGCACCGTCCCCGAAGGTGAATCGACCGTAGTGGTTGAAGTGCATGTGCTGGTGGCAAGCGCTGAACGACACCATGTTGTTCTGCACGGGGAGGCTGTCCGGGCCCACGTCGCCGATGGCGGCGGCCTCGGCGCCGAGGTTCTGGACGGTCGCCGTGAACTGGAGCAGCCGACGCCAACCCGGGCCACCCACGCAGCCTTCGGAGATCGCGCAGGAGTCCGCAGGGAAGTAGCGGTAGATGATCCTGTGGTCACGCACGCCCTCCTCGAGGGCGCGCAGCTGCGCACCCCCTGGCGTCTGTTCCCCGACCCGCACTTCGTCGGCCCGCGCCTGGCTCCAGGCGACCCGCGTGAAGCGTGCGGTCGCCTCGACCAACCCGATCTCCTCGCGCAAGGCTTCGGTGCACTCGCGCTCGACGAGCTCGCTCACGTGGCAGCCACCTTCGGTGCCGCGCGGGTCGGAGGCGGTGCACGTGTCGTCGAAGAACTGCCGAGCGTTCTCCGTGTCGACGCTGTTCGGGGGAAAGTCTTCCTCGTTCATGCACGCATAGCCGGTCCGCTCGAGCAGATGCTCCGGATCGGCCGGGAGCGAGAACGGCTCCTCGACCACGCCTCCCACCGCTCCGAGCGCGGGGTCGGCGAGGGCGGCCGAGGTCTCGGGAGACAGAAGCGTTGCCGAGAACGTGTAGGGGACCAACACGAGGTCGTGGCCGTCGAGGCGCGCGCGCTCCGGAGCGCCGACCTCCAGGTTCCACTGCTGCGCAGGGGGAAGCGGCAGCTGACCCTTGCCCTCGCTCGGCTCGTGATAGGCGTTGCGGTAGGTGAGCCGGTAGAGCGTCGTCTCGACCTGTCGTCTCGCCCGAGCTTCCCAGAACTCGGGGGGGCGGGAGAGCAAGTCCGCGACGAGTCTCTCGCGAGCTCCCGACGGGATCTCGTCGAGCAGCACGCCCGCGCGGCTCTGGAGCTCGACGTCGATGAGGGCCCCCGGATCTCCGCTCGGCGCGGGCTGGCTGCAGCCAGAGAACAGGACGAGGAGGAGAGTGGCTGCGCTGGCGTTCCTGGGCATCAGCGGTCGCGCATAACAAACCATCCCGTCGAACTCAAGGCTCGCACCTCGCTCTGCGGACCGGCGGAGCGTCTCCGGCGCGGTCGGGGTACAGTCGCCCCATGGTGCGGCGCGCAGCGGCCCTCGTGATCGGCAACGAGATCCTCACCGGCAAGGTCGTGGAAGCGAATCTGCCTGTGCTCGCGCGGACGCTCTTCGAGCTGGGCGTTCGCTTCGAGCGGGTCGTCGTCTGCCGCGACGAGCTCGAGACGATCGCGCGTGAGCTCGACGCGCTGCGGTCGACGCACGACGTGGTGTTCACGAGCGGCGGGGTCGGACCGACACACGATGACGTCACGATCCCCGCGGTGGCGCGGGCGTTCGGCGTCGAGCTCCGCCGCGACGAGGAGCTGGCGCGTCGGATCAGGGAGCACTTCGGGGAACGAACGACGGAAGGCCACCTCCGCATGGCCGAAGTGCCCGCGGGAGCGAAGCTCCTCACGAACGCGCGCGTACAGTGGCCTGTGCTCGCGGTCGGCAACGTGTACGTGCTCCCGGGCGTTCCGGAGATCTTCGCTCGCAAGCTCGACGTCGTTCGCGAGCACCTGGGCGGCGGCGCCCCCTACGTCAGCGCCGCCATCTACACCCGCTGCGACGAAGGCGTGATCGCGGCACTGCTCGCCCGCGTCGAGATCGAGCATGGCGTCGCTGTCGGGAGCTACCCTCGCTTCGACGACAGCGACCACACCGTGAAGATCACCCTCGATGGCTCGGACATCGACGTGGTCGAGCGTGCCCTCGAGGCTTGCCTCTCGGGCCTCGAGCCCGGCCTCGTCGTCCGCGTGACACACGCGCGTTGACGGAGCGTCGCCGACGACAGCGGCCGCTCGGCCGGAGCGAGCGGCCTGGGACGAAAACTTGTCGGCGGAGATCGGGCTCGTGCATACGCGAGGCCATGGGAACCTCCACCGTCGCAGGGCTGGGTTGGTCGAGATCGTTGCTGATGCTCGCCCGCGCCGAAGCGAACGGGAGGCTCACCCTTCGCGCGCACGGTCGAGACGCCTTCATCCACCTCGCCAGCGGGCGCGTGGTGGGCTTCGACGGAGAGCTCGGCCCGCGCCTCGGTGAGCTCGTCGACCTCCCTCGACGCGACGTCGCGAACACCGCAGAGGCTTCGGGAGCATGCGCGGTCGCTGCGGGACGCGTGAGCCGCAACGACCTCGCGTGGGCGCTTCGAAGACAGCTCCGCCTGCGTGCGCGGGAGATCGCCCTCTGGGGAGATGTCCAGGCGCGCTGGCACCCGGGCGCGGCGCTCATCCGCCCCTTCACCGACCCGATGGCGGCGGTCGACCTGGTCGCCGAGATCCTCCGCGCGTACGGCGAGAACCTCCGCGTTCCGAACCGCATGCCCGCCGCGTCAGCGCCTGTCGTCAGCCCGCTCGGCCTGTACTTCGCCGAGCGGGCCGCGCTTCATCCGCACGAGATCGCTGCGAGCCGCGGAGTCGTGCGCAGCGGCGCCGGGTCTCGCTTCTCCGCCGCCCTCGTGGCGGCCGGTCTCACCGATGCGCCCGTGGCGCCCGAGGTCCGCGCCCTGACCCGGCTTCACGCCCGGTTGCGGCACGAGGGTGCGCGAGCGGTCCTCGGGGAGACGCGCGACGCGGCAGCGCACCGACGCGCGCTGCGACGCGTGGCCGGCAGCGTCCATCCCGACCGCTTCGCTGGCGACCCGCGGCTCAGCCGCATCTCGCATGATCTGGTCGTAGCGCTCTCGCGGGCATGAGTGACCGCGACGGGAGCGTCAGCCGAGCCGCACAAGAGCCTTTGGAGGTCTCATTGGCTCCCCTCGGCGCCGACCCACCACGGAGTCTCCTCCTGCGGCGGCGGTTGAGGCGCGGCCGGGGGCGCGGGAGCAACCGGGGGCGGAGGCGTTGGGGCCGCAGGCGTTGGGGCCGCAGGCGTTGGGGCAGGGGCCGGCGCAGCAGGGGCCGGCACAGCCGGGGCCGGCGCAGCCGGAGACTGAACCGCGGGAGGAGCGGCAGGTGGCACTGGCGAGCCCCGGCGACCCCGGCGACCCCGGGTCGGCTCGGGCGAGGGTGGCGGTGTCGGCGCGATCGGCGCGGGCGGGGTCTCTTCCGGCGCATCGGCCCCGGATCCGGCGCCCATCCACCACGGAGTGCCTCCGGCGCCGCTGCCGGACTCCGCGCCCGTGTCGGCCCCACCGCCCGGGAGGTCGGTGCCGGATGTCACCGTCGTGGCGCGGACGTCCGTGCCCTCAGGAACGGCCGGCGTCGGAATGCTCGCGGATGTCGCGCGCTCCGGCGCCGCGCGCCTATCCCACCACGCGAGCGTGACGCCCTCGGCGGCCCCGAGCGTCGTGACGGCCCCAGCCTCGGCGCGCCGGGTCCACCACGTCCACCAAGGCGCGTCGGCAGCGAGTCGCGGCTCGAGCGCGTTCTGTGAGGTCGTCGCCACGGGCTGTCCCCCGCGGAGCGCGACGGTGAACGATCCGCGCTGCCGGGACTGGCGAAAGCGTGGGAAGGAGATCTGCGCGACGTGGCCGGTGAGGCACTCCACGAGCTCCGGGGTGGAAGGCGCGACGCCGAGCTCGGTGGCCCGGCCGTCGTTCGTGAGGATGAAGACCAGCCGCACCTGTCCGAGGAGCGGGTTGCGCTGCACTTCGCCGGCGACGCATGCGCGGATCGGCTCGGTGTGCTCCGCGAAGACTTGGTTGATCTGCTCCTGCGTCAGGCGGCCGGGCAGCGCCGCCTGGGCCTGTCGCGCGGCCTCCTCGGCTGCGCGCTGCGCATCGGCCGCCTCCCGGGCCGCGAGCTCCTGCGCTTGTCGCTGCTCGTTTTCGTAGAAGCCGGCGATCGAGGCCGTGAGCGGGGCGACGGTTCGCGCATCCGCGGCGAGCGCGCTGAGGAGCTGCCGACCCTCGGGCCCCCCGAGTCGGAAGATGCCCTGCGCAGCCCACGAGAGAGCCTCGGCGCTCTCCGAGAAGGACGAGTCCGCGCGGTACAGCACCAGGAAGTTGCGCAGCGCGGGAAGCACCGACGCGTCCCCGAGCTCGGCGACTGCGCGGGCCACGAGCACGAGCGCCGCCGGCGAGGTTTCGTGATCGTTCAGCTGCTGCACGAGGCCGGGGACGGCCTGCGTGGCACGCATCTCGATCAACGAGGGAACAATCAGCTCGAGCGGCGGTCCCTCGGTGCCTTCGATGAAGTCGTAGCGGCGCGACAGCGCCGCCACGAGGTGCTCGCTCCCGGAGGTGCGCGTGCGGAGCGTCGACGCGATCGAATCTCGCAGCGCGCGCGGCATGGAGCGCTGCTGGTAGAGGTCGAGCCTGTCGCGCGTGATGTCGGGCTCGGGCAGAGCCGCGAGGAGGCGCACCGCGTAGGCGCGCGCAGCGACGAGACGGTTGTCGGGATCGAGCGCGATCTCGTTCAAGACCTCCCGAAGCGGACGAGGGGCCGCGTCCGAAGGTGTCGACGAGAAACCAGCGGCGTCGAGCGCGACCGACGCGAGCTGCATCGGCGCACCACCGCTCCACGCGTCCTGCCCATTGGTGCGGCCGAGCACGCGCATCTGCCCCTGCTCGCCCACCGTGAGGAGCCCCCCCTCGACCACCTGGGCGCCGATCACGTCTTGCTCGAGAATCCGTGCCCAGCGGAGCGAGCCGTCGGCGTTCATCCCGAACACGTAGCGGTAGTAGACGAAGTAGTAGGTCTCCCCGAGGATGCCCACCTCTTCGCCGCCCTCAGCGAGCCGCGGAGCGTAATAGAGCCGGATGCGGCCGCGCGCCGTGCGGGTCCCGGGCTTGGGGAGGAAGCCGTCGTCCTCGAGCTCCACCGGTCGCTCGGCCTCGCCCTCGCGGAGCGGCGGCACGCTCGGGATGGGGGGCTCGATGTGCGCGGCGCGCTCGCGGGTCCCGAAGACCGACTCCTCCGTGAGCCGGTAGAGGCCCCGGTGGCCGTAGTAGATGCCGGTCGGGTCGTGGCGAATCCAAGCGATCACGTCGTCCGTCGATCGCAAGCGGGCGAGCTCGTAGCCTGTCGCCTCGTCCAGGATGGCGATGTTCTGGCGCTCGTAGGGAACGAGGACCATCCCGCCCGAGGCGGCGGGCTGTCCGAACACGCCGTCGACCTCGTGCCGCCAGCGCTCGGAGCCGGTGCGGGCATCGACCGCCACGAGGTGACCCTCGCGCCGGGCGCCGCCGAGCGCGCCGACCGTGAAAGAGAGGTAGATCGTCTCGCCGTCACGGTCGGCGCCGACGTACGCGAGATCGGGGAGCGACACCTCCCAGCGCTGCTGTCCGCTGCGCAGGTCGATCGCGACCACGCGCTGTCGCTCCGAGCTGAGCACCACGTCGCCGAGGATCTCCGCGCGCGTCTGCGCGTCGAGCGCGAAGGACCAGCGCGGCTGGCCGGAGTCGAGGTCGAACGCGATGACCTGTCGGGGAGCGTCGTGGGTCGTGACGACCGCGAGGTGTGCGCCCGTCGCGTTGTCGGGGCGCGAGGCAGGCTGGGGCGCAGGCAACCGCTCGACGACCTCGTGGAACGTCTCGGCTTGGTTGTCGGCGAACTGGTAGCTGAACGCCATGGTGCCGGTGCCGGCGCCGCCGCACGCCGTCAGACTCGCGCCCACGAGGATCGGCGCAGCGGCAAAGCCCGCTGCCGAGACGAATCGGCGCACCGCGAGGAGACCACCCGAGAGATCGAGGCTCATCGCGCCCCTCCTTCCGCCGCCGACGGCGCACGATCGAGGCTGCGACACCGCGTGCTCCCGCCATCCCAAGCGATCTGATCGAGCGACTGGGTGAGCGCGCGCCGGAGCTCGCTCGGCGCCTGTCGGCCGAGCGGCGGCAGCGTGTCGCGGTAGGTGAGGAGCGACTGGCAGACCATCCGTCCCGAGACGTCGCGGAGTCGGTTCACGATGTCGAGCTTCACGGCGTCGGTGATGTCGCGGCGCTGGAGGAACTGATCGTAGCCGCCGAGCATGACGGAGATGGGCATGCGCCCGAGAAAGCCGTTGAAGCGGGCGACGTCCGCGTCGGTCCCCAAGCGTCCGATGGCCTCGCCCGCGCCGAGCACGCCGCGTTCGAAGGCACGGAAGAGCATCTCCAGCGAGCCCCGCGCGCCGATGCGACCCAGGGACTCGGCGCATTCCTCCCGGATCGAGCGCTCGCTGTCGCGAAGCCCCTGCTCGAGCAGCGAGGGCACGCGCCGGTCGTTGCGGATGGCCGCGATTGCGGCGTACGCGCGCCTGCGAGCGCCCGCCCGGCGATGGTGCGTGAACTCCGTCAGGACATCGATCGACTGCGGCATCGCGAGGCGCTGCAGCGCTTCGAGCGCAGCGTCGGTGATGGCGTCGTTCTGACCGGACCGGAGCAACTCCGACAGCGGCGCGATGGCGTCATCGTCGTCGAGGATGGTGAGAAGCGTGATCGCCTCTCTCACCTCGTCGGCGTTCGCGCTCCTCAGACGCGCCGCGATCACCGGGAGCTCCTCGAGGGTCGGCGCGAGGCCGCCCTCGACCGTCGCGGCGGGTTGGCCGCGTCGTCGCGCCGGGCCGCGCCGCGCCTGCTGCGCATCGGCCGAAGCCGCCGTGAGCCCGAGCGCGAGCGCGATGGCGGTGCACACGAGAGTCGAGGGAACGCGTCGCATACTGTGCCCTTGCCTCGAAGAGGCGGTGATGCCGGGTGGAGAAGGTCGACCGCAGAGCTACGGACGTGCTCGGACGCCCGACGGTCTCGAGCCGGCGAGCTTGGCCAAGCCGAGCGGGGAGGGCAAGGGCGCCCGCTGCAAAGACGGCCGCCGGGAACCAGGATCTCACGCTGCGCTCGAG
>JBKDQC010000762.1:0-2539 GCA_046342295.1 Deltaproteobacteria bacterium
GCCTCGCGGACGCGCTCGGCAGCGAGCGCGAGTCGCCGATGATCTACGCCGAAGGCCGCACGCTCCCCGAGGAGGTGCGCGCGGTCGACCGCACCGTGCAGTCGCTGCGCATCGGCGTCCCGCGAGAGCGCATCACGATCATGCCGGCATCGCAGCTCTTCGCCCGCTGATCTCCGCGCGACCGAGCGAAGAGCCCAACGGAACCTTTTCGCCGCGCGGCGCTCGCTGCTGAGATCAGCGCACGCGCTTGCAGGTCAGCACGCACGTCCGTGGTCGTGGCGCAGGGCAGACAGGGCTCGGAACTCCAAGACGACCGCCCGCTCGGAAGGCAGAGGTCGCGGCGCGCGAAGATGCGCGAGGCGTCGGGCGCAATCACTCGGGCCGGCTGCCGACGCACAGAAGCAGCCCGTGCTCGCTCAGGGCCTCAAGACTCGGCGGCGGCAGGCGAACGTACGCCGTCTGCATCGGCCCTGCCGCGACGGCGAAGCTACCGTCAGCTGCCTCGAGATCGAGCCACGCGAGGTGCTGCGCGCGGAAGTCTTCACTCACTCTCTGGCCGAGCCAGGCGAGAAGCCCGAGGTGTTCAGGGCTGGGCCTCGGCTCGTTCGACTGCATCAAGTCAGCGGCGCCGCCATCTACCTGACCGGCCACCTCCAGCCAGTGCGCTCTCGTGGAACGTTGCAATGCCTCGACGATGAGGCTCACCCGAGAGAACCACTCCTCGAAGGTGAAAGTCCCCCATTCGGCGGCGATGGGGTGGAGCCGGGTCACGCGGCTGACCACGTCTACACCGCCGAGCCGCGACCGGCGCCAATCGACCGCCACGGGCTCCCCAGGCCTCGGGTCGAGCAACGAGCGGCGATGGTCGTCGTCTTGGAGCAGGCGCGCCAGGACGGGCTCACAAGGCCACCAGGCCTCGATGGGGAATGACGCCACCCTCCCCGTCGAAGGGCTCTCCAAGGTTCCGGTCGCGCAGGCCAGGCTGAAGTCACGAATCTTCCAATCCACCGGTTCCATGCTCGCTCCTCCTGATTGCGCGAGAGTCCTGGCTCGGTCAATCCGCCCGAGTGAGTGGCTCCCTCAGCTCTCCTCGAAGTCGCTCGTCCCCTCGAGCGCCCGCGTGACGACCTCGCCCGTCGCGTGAAATTGCTCGTAGCGGACTGCGCCGGCCGACTCGCTCGGAAGGAAATCATCAGGGTCGAAGACGGGCGGATCGGCCGCGTACGGGCGCGGGTCGATCGAGGCGAGACGCAGCGGGTCGACCGAGCCCTCGGCCACGCGGATCACCGCGTGGAACCCCGTCTCGCGCTTGAGGGTGGCCTGCGCGTCGGCCCAAGCCTCCGCGAGCTCCTTCGCGAGCGCGTCGTGGTCGGCCTTGGCGGGGCTCGCCGCCCAGCGCGCGTCGGCCTTCTTCTCCGCGCTCGTGCGCGCCCAGCGCGTCGCGACGCCGACGACCACGCCGACCGCGGTCGTCGCGACGAGGGGCCAGAAGAACGCGGAGGGAAGATAGTCGAGCCACTGCCCGACGAGGCCTCCACCGCCCGCCGCGACGAGCCAACCTGCGGGGTCGTACGAGCGAAAGAGCCCCCGCGCGACGGCGAGCGCCTCGCGGCGCTTGGCGGCGAGCGCGCGCAGCTCGTCGTGGACCTGCTTGGGCACGCGCAGCTCGACCACGCGGGCCTCGAGGTAGGGGCTCTCCTCCACGGTGAGGCTCCCGGGAGTGCGGGCGTCCCCAGGCTCGAGCCGACGAAAGACGACGATCTTTCGGCGCACCCAGGGCGCCCCGCCGGAGCCGCCGAGCACCGTCAGCACCCGAGGCGTCGACGCGCTTGGCTCCGCCGTGGCATCGCCCCCACGCTCGCCGCCTGGGCGCTCGATCACGCCATGTCCCCCGCGAACCGGAGCTCGAGACCCGCGTCCTCGCGCGCGAGGCCCGCGAGGGTCGCGAAGAGCTCGGCGCCCGAGCCCTTGGCGTCGACCCACCTCCGGGCGACTGCGTCGTAGTCGAAATGCCACGCGCGCGAGCCGCCGGCGAGCCAGAGCTGTCGCGCCGGAGCTTGCATGTTCAGCACCGCGCGTGTCCCGTTCCGGAAGCGGACCGAGATGACATCGCCCGAGACGTCGAGGTCGGCGTCGTCGCTGCTCACGTCGTCGAACGCGCGGAGCACGCGCTGGAGCGCCGCATCCGCGAGCTGGAGATACTGCTTGTCGTCGATCGCCATGGGGCCGGCAACCTACCAGAATCCCTCGTTGACCTGCCTGCCGCAGCGCGTTAGGCGACTCGTATGGTCCAGTCGCGGAGCCTGCGGGAGATCCCGCGCACGTGGTCGCCGAGCGTCTTCGCGCGCGTCCTCCGGAGCGGATCGAGGGCGAACGCGTGCGGGGCCGCGCCGCCGTCGCGGCGATCCTGCGCGAGCGCGCGCCGGGCGCGCCCGAGGTGCTCTTCATCCGGCGGGCGGAAAAGCCGGGCGATCCCTGGTCGGGACACATGGCCTTCCCCGGCGGCAAGCAAGAGCCCGGTGATCCCGATCTCACCGCC
>JBKDQC010000763.1:0-17065 GCA_046342295.1 Deltaproteobacteria bacterium
CAAGTGACTCATGCTCTGAGTTGGCCAAAGGGTCCGTGCAGACCGAGGCCGTGCTCGGTCGTGCGCCGGTCCACGGCCTGGAAGCTCGCGGCGCGCCAGGTCTCCGCGGGAGGCCGACGGGCGTAGAGGTCGGGATTTCAGGATGCTTCGTGCGACATCCCTCGCTGATCCAGCGAGTCTCCACGCGCTTCCAAGAAACGCGCAGGCGACACCCGCGCGGAGTCGACCGCTGCTTTTCTTGACCCGCGATCGTGCTTTCGGCACCAACGGGCATCCGCACGTCACGCGCGGGATGAGGAGTCACCCATGAACAAGTCCCAGTTGCTCGCCCAGGTCCGTGCACTCGTCGCCGACGTCACGCGCGCCCGCTTCGACGGTGGCTCGTACGCGAAGATGATGCGCGCCCACGGCTATGCGGACGGCTACATGCGCGCCCTGCTCGACGCCGGGCTCGTCGACCGCAACGAGATGCTCAGGCTGGTTGGCTCGGCCCGCAGCGACGTCGTCGGTGCCGAGCTCGAGGCCGCGCCCGCCGAGTGAGCGGTGCCGCCCTCCTCGGCTGGAGCAGGCCGATCTCTGCGTGGGTGCGCGGGCCGTCAGTCGCCCGAGATGACACGGACGCCGTCGACGGTGAGGCGCCCCATCTGGCGCCGCCACCAGGTCGCGACGCTCGAGCCGGAGGCTGTGAGCGCTTGCTCGACCCAGAAGCCGGTGTGGTCTTCGTCGTCGATCACACGCTGTGACCAGCTCGTGCCCGAGCGCCGTGCGATCATCAGCGTGTGCGCCGTCGCGTCCTGGTAGGCGACGCGCACTTCGCCGCTGGCGGTCACGACCACGGAGGAGTCGTCGCCCACGATGTGACGGCCGTCCGTGTGGGGCGTCGTTCCGTCAGTGGTCCCGTCGTCGACGAGCTCGCGCACCGTGACCGCGCCTCGGACGACCTGCGCGTAGCGGAGTCCTTCGTCGGTGCCGTCGACATAGGTGACGTGCCAGGTGCCGGCGCCGTCGACGAAGAGCGAGCTCCCCATGCCGGAGTCGCCCGCGCCCGCGCGCGTGTAGCCGTCGATGAGAAAGGGGGCGCTCCACGCCGCGCCCTCGAACGACGCGCCGTAGAGGTTGCCCTCGGATCGGTCGTAGAACGTGAGCGCGAGGCCCGTGCCCGTGGCCACGAGCTGGTTGTAGAGGCCGCGACCGGGCGGCAGATCTTCGACGTAGGGGTCGGGCAGGGCGGGCCGGCAAGAGCCTCCCACGCAAGCCTGATCGTCGCCGCAGGCCCCCGGGCAGTCCGTCGACGGCGTGACACATGCGCCGCTCACGAGACAGGCCTGACCGTCGCCGCACATGTCGGGGCGACATGCCGTGTCGATGCCCGAGACCTCGGTGCTCGTCCAGTCGCTCGTCCCAGCGGGTGTGGCGCTCGACGCCGTCGCGACCCTCACCGCGCTGCGCACGCGACCGTCCATCGCCAACTCGCGGCGCTGGTAGGCGATCACGGGCCGTCCACCACTCGCGAGCGCGATCGACGTGTACCGGCCCGAGTCCGCCGTCGCATCGACGGTGTGTGTCGACCATGCACCGGGGCGGCCGATCGCGACCCGGACCGCGGTGTTGGTGATGTCGTGGTAGGCGATGAAGAAGGTGCCGTCGGCGCTTCGCACCATCGAGGTCCAGCGGCCCACGTCGTCGCCGGGCTCGGCGATTCCGCCGCGCCAGCCGTCGACCGCGCCGACGGGGCGGCCCGCGTCGCTCGGGACACCGTCGATGATTTCCCACTCGATGCGCGACGCATCTCCGTCCGCGAGCACGCCGAAGACGAGGTCTCCGTACGCGGCGCCGCCCGGCACGCCGGGCGAGTAGCCCGAGAGGTAGGCGGTCGAGCCGTCGAAGACGAGATCGAGGTCGGTCGCGAGGATTCCCGTCGGCAGCGGGGGCAACGGCTCGCACATCGAGCAGCTCACCTCGCAGGACGCGTCGAGCACCACGTTGTCCACGTCCGCGCACGCGAAGCCAGGCTCGCAGAGCGCGTCGAGATCGTAATCGACACACATCATCCGGGACTCGCAGCAGATCTCGCCCGTCGTGTCGCCCGGCGGCCGCGCCGGTGAGCACGTCTCGCCGCCGCACGCCCCCGACGCCGCGTCGCCACCGCCGCCGTCGGGGCGGTTGATCGTGCCGCCGCAGTCACACCCGCCCAGGAGCAGCGCGGCCGTGACTGCCAGCCCGAGGAAAGGGCCTCGCGCTCCACGCGCCACCTCCGCGCCCTTGCGGCCTCGCCGTGACCAGACCGCGCCGAGGAGCAGGAGGGACGTGAACAGACCGACCGGCGCATGACGCGAGCCACCTGCGCCCGGAGCCGCGCGGCAGTCACACGCTCCCGCGCCGGCCGGATTCGGGATGCCTCGGATGAGCGGCGCCTCGGAGCGGCCGACGTTGCCGGCCTCGTCGCGCACCTCGACCTCGACGAGCTCGGGATCGGCGTCGATGTCGGCGATGGGGCCCCACGCGGACCACTCGCCCGCGTCGATGCGCACGCGCATCTCGAGGTCCTCGTCGGCCGTGACGATGTCTTCGGCCACCACGTGCACCCCGACCGCGTCGTCGCGCTCTTCGAGCACGAGCTCGGGCGGAAGGACGTCGATGAGCAGCTCCGCCGTCGCCGGCGTTCGATCGACCGAGCTCGGCTCGCCCACGATCCGCGCGCGCGCCTCGAGGGTGTGGTGCGCCTGGAGGAGCAGCGCGGGGTCGTCGATCTGGATGCGCCGCTCGCGCGTCCAGGACGACCAGAGCGCGCCGTCGATGCGGTAGCTGTACTCGTACTCGCCAAGCGGGCCCTCGGCTCCGAAGTGCAGCCAGACCGTGTTGCGCCCGTTCTGCCCGAACGTATCCTGGCCCATGCTCTCGGGGTTCACCTCGAGGTCCGACAGCTCGAGGGTCGTCTCGATCGGAGCCGCGAGCGCGCGAGGCGTGCCGAGCGCGAGGTTCGCGAAGATGCCGAGGAAGTCGTCGTCACCGTCGCGCACACCGCGGATGCCGCCATCCGGCACGTCGATCGTGATGTCCGGGGTGCCATCGCCGTTGACGTCGACCGGCGGGAGATCGAAGCCCGAGATCCCGCTCGTCAGCATGCCCGCGAACATCGTGAGCACGGTCTCGATCGTCATCGCGAGCGACTCCGGGTTCTCCGTGAGGATCTCGCTGTTGAGCACGCGCGAGTTCATGGGGGTCACGCCGACGATCTCGGGCACGACCTGGTCGTCCATGAGCACGAGGTTGACCCCGATGACCAGGTCGGTCTCGTAGGTCATGAAGCGGATGTAGCGCTCCTGCGACCAGACGTAGAAGTCGATCTGCGCCCGCGGCAGCGTGATGGTCAGGAGTGTATCGCCCGCGCCCGTGCCGACAGCGAAGGTGGGCGGCTCTTGCGGACGAACCGCGAGGCTGATCGGCGAAGCGCCGTTCGGGAACGTCAGCGCACGCAGCGTCGGCACGAGCACGGAGAAGAGGCCCGTGGAGAGCTGCTGCGAGAGGCGTGTCCCGACGCCCAGGCACAGCATGCCAGAATCGAACATGCCGTAGCCCGCGTAGTTCAGATAGTCCTCCGCGATGCCGATGCCGAGGTGCGTCTCGGTGGTCGTGCCCGGGATCACGTTGCCCTGGAACGAAGGCACGCGCGCGATCGGCGGCACGGGCGGCTGCTCGAGCCTCTGCACGCACGGATTGTGTCCGGGCGTGCGAGTGAAGTTGCGGTCTTAGGAGAGGAAGACGCCCGTCATGTACAGCGACATGCCGTCGTTGACCGCGACACCATCTCCACCGGAGGCGAGCACGAGCTGGATGGGTGCATGCGTTCCAGGCGAGAGGCCCCCGAGAAACGCGTTGCCCAGATCGCCTTGGCCGTCGAGGCCGAGGAGAAGCGGCACGCACTCGCCCCCCGCCGAGAAGCGGCAGACCGCGTCGGGGCCGGTGCCGTCGGCGACGGTGCCCGTGGGGCACCCGAACTCGCCCTGCGTGGTGCACAGGTTGTCGCCGACGAGGCCATCGGTGAGGCCGGAGATCTGGTCGGTCAGCAGACCGACGATGGTGCCCTTGAGGAGGTTGATCAGGAACGAGACGACCGTGCCTGCGACGCCCGAGCCCGACACGTCGATGTCGTCGTTCTCGATGTCCTGACCCTCGACGAGCGCGATGTCGCCGACCTCGACGCGGGTGAATCCGGTGCGCGGCGAGCGAGGCTCGTTCGAGAACGTGATGTCGGTCTCGAGCGCGACGAACACGCGTGAACCGCGCCGCGTGTCGAGGTCGAGGTTCAAGTCGGCGTCGAACAGGCCGAGGTCGACGGTGATCGGAATGGGGGCGCGGGCGCCGCCGAGGTCGCGCGAGTCCAGGATGATTTGCACGACCGCGTGAAGTCGATTCGGTCCCGTCGGCTGCAGATCGAGGTCGTTGATCTCGGCCGAGATCCGGCAGTTCATGTCGGGGCAGATGGTGGCGTCTCGCACCACGGGCACATCGACGGTCGTCGTCGGTACCGGGAAGGTCAGCGGACCGCCCGTCGCGAGCGTCGCGATGGTTCCGATGTTGTCCTCGACGAAACGGATCCCGTTCGAGGTCAGACGGATCTGTCCGGCGTTCGCGATGCGCGGACGGCTGGTCGGGAATCCTCCCGGGATGGGCTCGAGACCGCACTGCGCGCAGCCGGAGCAGCCACCGCCCCCGCACGCGAACACAGCCATGACGACGAAGCACGCGATCAGCGGCTTCGCGACGCGGAGCGCTTGGTCGAGCGCCGTTACTGAAATCCGTTCAAGCCGAGCCATGCACCCTCCAACCGCGCGAGAACGCGCGAGCGGATGGTAAGGCCGCTGCGTTTTCGGAATCAACGAGGGTGGCGCTCGCCCCGAGACGACGAGAGCCCCGGTCCTGCGACCGAGGCTCCAGTCTGACGCGCCGCGTCAGCGAGTTCTCTCGTGGCCGGTCACTCCGTGATGTCGATGCCGACGGCCGCGAAATTCGCGAGCAAGCGCCACGCGTTGCACGTCGTGTTGGGGTCGCACACGGAGGTCGAGCCCGCGGGGTTCGCCTCGCACCCCATGTCGTCGCAGCGCGAGTCGGGCTTGGCGGTCCAAGTGTCCTGTGGGCGATCGCACATCGGCATCATGCCGGCGGGCGTGGTGAGCTCGCCCGCGATGACCGAGCAGAGCGTCGACATGATCGGCGGCACATTGATCATTCCGGCGCGCGCGTCGGCGACCGTGACGAAGCCCTCGAGCGAGGCGTCGGTGGTGAACGCGTTGCCACGGCGCATCCCGATGCAGTTGCGCATGTCCGAGAGGTTCGCCTCCACGAGGCGTACGCTCCGCAGCGTGAGCACGAGCTGGAGGACCGTCCCGGTCTCGTCGAAGATCGGGATGCCGAGGGGACCGAGCACGGTCTCCGAGGTCGCCGACTCGCCGGTCAGCGTTCCGGGGAGCGTGAGCGGCGGGTACTCCGCGCTGCCGAGCGTGTAGGTGCCATCGGCGTTGCGCGTGCCGTAGCCCGTCGTGATCTCGATCGGGCCGTCTGCGTCGGCGCCGGTCGTCCGGAAGAGCCAGTTGAACGTCTCTTGTTGGAGCGCGGTGTTGAGCACGCTCTCGACGGCGGTCGACGCGAGCGGCGACATCATCGGCTCGTCGATCTGGAGGAAACGAAGACGCATCTCGGGCGCGTCCTGCTGGTCGGCCTGCGAGTGGCGGTAGCAGCACGGGCCCATTTGCTCCGCGGGGCTCGGCACGTCTCGGGTCGGACAGCTCGCCATCGCGGGGGAGTCCTCGGTCGAGCCGCCCGTGTCGTTCTGGATGCCTGCGTCCGTGCCTGGCGTGGACGGGCAGCCCGCGAGCGCGAGCACGAGCGGAGACAGAGACAGGGGCGCGAGGAACGAGCGAGTCATGGAAGCTCCTTGGGGAAAGGGGGCCTGGGACGATCACCCGCAGGCCCGTCCTGGATCAAGCGGATCGAGCGCGGTGGCCCCGGGGCACGAGCCAGCTGCAGGTCAGCGGAGCTGGGCGAGCTCCGACTCGCTCGCGAAGTGCGCGAGGCGCGCAAACGCCGCGTAGCGAGACTTCACCTCGCTCATCGTCACCGAGGTGAGGCGGCTGACGGAGATCCCCTCGACGCAGTACGACGCGACGACCGACCCGAAGATGACCGCGCGTCGCAACGTGGCTGCATCGACGCGATCCTCGGCGGTGAGCAGGCCCAGCATGCCGCCCGCGAACGTGTCGCCGGCGCCCGTGGGATCGACCACGTCTTCGATCGGGTAGGCGGGCGCGCTGAAGACCGTGTCGTTCTCGAAGAGGAGCGCCCCGTACTCGCCCCGCTTGATCACGACGATCCTCGGGCCCATCGCCGTGAGCGCCTTGGCGGCCTTGGCGATGTTGTGCACGCCCGCGAGCAGGCGCGCTTCCTCCTCGTTGATCACGAGGAGGTCGATCCGCGAGAGCATGCGCGCGAGCCGATCGGGCGTGCCCGTGATCCAGAAGTTCATCGTGTCGGCGATGACCAGCTTCGGCCTCTCGACCTGGTCGAGCACCTCGACCTGGAGGTCGGGGTGGATGTTGCCGAGCATCACGTACGGCGTCGCGCGGTGCGCCGCGGGAATCTTCGGGTGGAAGTCGGCGAAGACGTTGAGCTCGGTCTTGATCGACTCGCGGCTCGTCAGGTCGTCCGAATAGCGGCCCTCCCAGTGAAAGGTCTTGCCCCCGGCGACCTCGAGCCCGCTCGTGTCGATGCCCTTGTCCTTGAGGAGCTGCACCGAAGTGGCCGGGAAGTCCTCTCCGACGACGCCGACCAGCTTGGTCGGCGCGAAGAGGCGACCGGCGAGCGAGGCGAAGGTCGCCGAGCCACCCAGCACGTACGGGTGCGTACCGAGGTGATTGTGAATCGTGTCCTGCGCAACCGAGCCAACCACGAGCATCGAAGACATCGAACGCTTCCTTCCGCGGGGCTCTCGCCCCGATCATCTCCGCGGCGCAGCGGCCTGGTGGCCCCGCACACGCCTCGTTCAGGCCTTCTTCGAGACCCGCGCGAGCAGCAGCGAGAGGCGCCCGCGCGCCTCGTCGGTGATCGCCTCGACGTGCGTGAGGAGCGCGTCGTCGAGCGCGCGCGCGGACGGGCTTCGGCTCGGATCCGGGAGCCGGTCCGCGACCGCGCGGAGGATCGCCTGCGCCATCGCCACGTTCTTGCGCAGGACCGCCACCACGGCGTCCACGGTGACCGCAGCTTCATCGACCTTCCAACAGTCGTAGTCGGTCACGAGCGCGACCGTCGCGTAGGGCAGCTCGCACTCGCGCGAGAGGCGCGCCTCCGGGAGGTTCGTCATGCCGACGACGCGCCCGCCCCAGCTCCGATAGTGGTTGGACTCCGCGCGCGTCGAGAACTGCGGCCCCTCGATGCACACGTAGGTCCCGCCGCGGTGGACGCGCGCGCCGCAGGCGAGCGCTGCGTCGTGGAGCGCGCCCGAGAGTGCATGGTCGATCGGGTCCGCGAAGCCCACGTGGGCGACCACACCGACATCTTCGAAGAAGGTGCTCGGGCGCGTGCGCGTGCGGTCGATGAACTGATCGACCATCACGACGTCGCCGGGGTGCACGTCCTCGGCGAGCGAGCCGACGGCCGACACGCTCACGATCTGCTCCGCGCCCGCCGCCTTCAGCGCGAGCAGGTTCGCGCGGTAGTTGATGCGGTGCGGGGGGATGCGGTGTGCGCGCCCGTGACGCGGAAGGAAGACCAGGCGGGTCTCGCCGAGGAAGCCCTCGACGAGAGCGTCGGAGGGCTCGCCCCACGCCCGCGCGGCGGGCGGCAACGACGACGTCGGGATCTCGCGCTTTCGCTCGAGCCCGGGCATCTCGTAGAGGCCGCTTCCACCGATGACGCCGACCGTCCGCTGCATGCGCTCCTCGAACCAGCGCTCCTCGCACCGGGGCTGACAGAGTCCCAGGCCGAAAGGCGCCGGACGCTAGCAGGCAGAAGCCGAAAGACCAACCGACCCCGCGTCAGCCGCGGAGAGCCGCGGCCTCGAGGTCGGCGAGCGTGCGTTCTGCCAGCGCCCAGCGCAGGCCGCCGTCCGAGATCGCCACCTTCGAGCTCGAGCTCCGCGCCGCGACCCTCGCGAAGAGCAGCGCGCCAGCGACGAGCACGTCGGCACGCGCGGGCTCGATGCACGGATCGCAGCGGCGCTCCTCGCATGTCTTGTCGGCGAGCGCCCGGGCGACGGCGACGATCTCGTCGCGCTCGAGGACCATGCCGTGGACACGTTCGATCTCCTCGAAGGGGACGCGGCGCGCGACGCACGCGACCGTCGTCGCCGTGCCCGCGAGGGCGAGTAGCGGCGGCAGCGCCCCGACGCCGCACGCGTCGAGCGCGCGATCCACTTCGGACTCGAGCGCGGCCACCTGCGCGGCGCTCGGAGGATCGCTCGCGAGGTGTCGCTCGAACAGACGCACCGAGCCGAGCTGAAGGCTGGTGCGCCAGCGCGGCGAGCCGCGGCCGATCGCGATCTCGGTCGAGCCTCCGCCGATGTCGAGCACGGTGTGCTCGTCGGGGCCGAGGGACAGGCCCGCGGCGGCTCCCTCGAAGGTGAGACGCGCTTCTTCGTCTCCCGAGATGACCTCGAAGGCGTCGAGCACCTCCTGCGCAGGTGCGACGAAGCGTGCTCGGTCGCGCGCGTCGCGGAGCGCGCTCGTTCCGACGCCGCGCACGAGCGTGGCGCCGAGGCTGCGGGCCTCGCTCGCGTGCGCGCGCATGGCTGCGAGGGTCCGCTCGATCGCCGCGTCGTCGAGAAGACCTCGCGCGAACGCGCCGCGCCCGAGGCCCGTGATCGTGGCTCGGTCGAGCACCCGGCGGAGCGAGCCGTCCGGCACGCGCTCCGCGACGAGACAGAGGACTGTGTTCGAGCCCACGTCGAGCGCCGCGATCCGCGCGCCCATCATGGCCTCTCGCGGGTGCAGGCCCGCGCGCTCACTGCGAGAGCGAGGAGAGATCGGGGAGCTCGTCGAGGTTCGGCATGAGCGCGATCTCGATGCGGCGGTTGCGTGCGCGGCCCTCCGGCGTGTCGGCGAGGTCGACCGGCTGCGTCTCGGCGTAGCCTGCGGCCGAGATCCGATCTCCCTGCATCCCGTTGTCGATCATGAAGCGCGCGACGGTCACGGCGCGCGCGGTCGAGAGCTCCCAGTTGGAGGGGAAGCGCCTCGAGCGGATGGGGATGTTGTCGGTGTGCCCCGCGACCTGGAACTGTCGGTTCTCGATCGCGCGGAGGATCTGCACGACCTCGAGCAACGTCGCCTGGCCCTCGGGCTTGAGCTCGGACTCGCCCGAGTCGAAGAGGACGTTGTCCGGAAGTTCCACGACCATCCGATTGCGCACGACGCGGACGCGCAGGCGCCCCGACTCCATCATCGCGCGGAAGCGCTCGAGCATCTGCCGGAAGGTGGCGAGGCGGGCCTGCTGCTGGGCCTCGCGGGCGCGGAGCTCCTCGAGCGCGCGCTGCGTCTCGGTCAGGCTCGTCGTCAGCTCCGTTCGCTCCGAGCGGAGGCTCGCGACGTCCTGCCCGAGCGCCTCGAGGCGCGAGATGAGCTCGTTGTTCCGACCCTCGACATCGCGGAGGCGACCCTCGAGCTCCGTTCCGTGCTCCTGCGATTGCCGGAGCTCCCCTTCGAGCTCGGCCACCCGCCGCACCTGGAGCTGGTATTCGTCCTCCGAGCGGCCGCAGCCCGCACCGAGAGCGAGGGAGAGCGCCGCCAGTGCCAGGGCGGCGCGCGAACAGGAGCGCTTCATGTCGACCTCCGGGGGCCGGTTCTATTCGGCCGCCCAGCCGGCCGGCAAGGGTCGTTCGCTGGCCGGAGATCGGTCGCATGCGCCCACCACAGGTTTTCTTTGGTGTTTTTTGTAGCGTCGTGACGCTACGAATTTTCCCTTTGTTTTCGATTATTTACTTGAGTGTTAGACGATTACGATCTCTTTTTGGTGGAAGTTAGATATAAATTATGTGTTGCTTCTGCTTGACGGGTGGCGTGACGTGACAATACGGTACGTCATCCTGTGTCCCAGTGACCCCCCCTAGGAGGTTTCCCATGGCAGCGAAGAAGGCAGCGAAGAAGGTGGCGAAGAAGGCGGCGAAGAAGGTGGCCAAGAAGGCGCCGAAGAAGGCGGCGAAGAAGGTCGCCAAGAAGGCCGCGAAGAAGGTCGCCAAGAAGGCCACCAAGAAGGCGGCCCCAAAGGCGGCCCCAAAGGCCGCTCCGAAGGCCAAGAAGGCCTCCAAGAAGGCCGCCGCGTCGGCGGAGCCGGGCTCGACGAGCCTCCTCGCCGGCAGCTGAGCCACCCCTCGCTCCCGCCGGGCCACCGCGGTGGTTGCAGTCGAGCGGAGAGCGCGAGACGACGAGGCTTCGTCGTCCGGCGAACAAGCCCCGACCCTGGTCGGGGCTTTTCGCTTCCGTCCGGCGCCGAGCGCGGAGCGTACGCACCGCGAACCTGTGTAGAGTCGGACGGCGCATGCGCGGTCCCGAGGAGTCGTTGCTCGGCAAGTACCGGATCGTCCGCGAGATCGGCGGCGGAGCCTCCGGTGTCGTCTATGCGGCGGTGCACACCTGGACCCAGCGCGCCGTCGCCCTCAAGGTCCTGGCCCTCGATGACCGCGCCGATCGGGGCTCGATCCTCCGCGAGCTGCGCGCCGGAGGCCGGCTCGTGCATTCGCACGCCATGACCCTGATCGATGCCGACGTCGCGGAGGACGGCTCGCTCTTTCTCGTCCACCAATGGCTCCAGGGCGAGAGCCTGCGCGATCGGCTCGCGCGCGGATGCCTGACCGTCGAGGAGACCGCCGAGACGCTCCTTCCGATCGGCGAGGCGCTCGTCGCGGCGCACTCGGCCGACATCGTCCACCGCGACCTCAAGCCCTCGAACGTGTTCCTCGCGGAGATGGCCGGCGAGACCGTGCCCAAGCTCGTCGACTTCGCGATCGGCAGCATCTTCGCCAGCATGCGTGTCGAACGATCTCGCGCCTACCTCGCGCCCGAGCTCGCGCGCGACGGCGAGACGATCGATCCCCGGGTCGACGTGTGGTCGCTGGCCGTGCTTTGGCTCGAGTGCCTCACCGGACTCACGCCGGCGCGGCCCATCGACCTCGCCGAGCGCGGCCACCGCGTGCTCGAGCGCTACGGCGCGCTCGACTCGGTGATGCCTGCGCCGCTCCGGGCGGTGATGGCGCGCGCGCTCGAGCCGGATCGTCGCCACCGCTTCACGACGATGCTGGAGATGCAACGCGCCCTCGCGACCGCGCTCGATCGCGCCCTCGAGCCGAGCCGGCTGCCCGAACCATGCTCGGTCGACCTCGAGCTCAGCGACGAGATCTCGCTGTCATCGTCTGCCGAAGCGCGCATGGAGGACACGGCGAGCGACCGACCGCCGCCATACCTTCGCGACCCGCTCGCCGCGACACCTTCGCCCATCGGGGCGCTCCAGGCGCTGGTCTCGCACGGCTTGCAGGCGCTGCGCTTCGGTGTCGTCCCCGCGGGGGCGCGCTTTCACGATCCGAGCGTGGGGCAGGCCCTCGCGCGTGTGCTGGGCGCGCCCGTCGCGGTCGTGCGATTCGGAGGCTACGACGAGCTCTTCGCTGCGCTGAGCACGCGCCGCGTCGAGGTCGCCTGGATGCCCCCGGTGCCCTTCGTGCGCGCCGCGTCGCTCGGCCTGGTCACGGGGAGGCTCGTTTCGGTGCGCGGAGGCGAGAGCTCGTACGTCTCGGTGCTGCTCGGACACGTCGCGCGGCTGCGGGCGTTCGAGCGGCAAGCGCTCCGCGGTCGTCGCGCGGCGTGGGTGGATCGCTGGTCGGCGGCTGGTTAACTCGTGCCGCGCCGTGTCCTCCGCGCCCGCGGGATCGAGCCCGATCGAGATCTCCGCGAGCAGAAGATGGTCGGCAGCCATCCCGCGGTCGTCGATACGCTGCTCTCGGGCGCGGCGGATCTCGGCGCCGTGCACGGGTGGAGACGCGACGACGGTTCGGTCTGGCACCTGGGCGCCGACCACGACGAGCTCCGGACGCTCGCGGTGAGCGAGCCCATCCCGAGCGACGTGATGGCGACCAATGCCCAACTGCCCGAGCCGGTCGCGCGCGCGCTCGTGGCGCGCCTCGCGCTCCTCGATCCGCAGGACGTCGCGTCGAGGAGCCTTCTCGCGGCGGTGGGGGCCGAGGCGCTCGGGCGCTTCGATCCGGGCCGCTACCTCTGGATCGCCGACGCCGTGGAGCGCGAGTGCCCCGACACCGATCCTCTCGGGGGGCGGGGCGACTGAGAGCACGTGGCACTCGGATGGATCGATTCGGGTGCCACGGGCTCGAATCGGCGGGAGGGAGGCTCTCGCCGATTCACTCGGCGAGAGGGAGGGGCTGCGGCCAGACCCTCCGGCAAGAAACGAGCATGAGTCAATCCAAGTGACTCATGCTCTGACGGCGAAGCGCTCGGGCAGAAGCCGATCGGAGCGCCGCCACTCTGGATCAAGAGGACGTGCGGCCGAGGAGGCGCTCGAGGCGGCGCGCCTCCACACGAACCGCCAGGGTCTTGGGATGGTCGATCTCGACCTTGCCAGGGGGCATGCCCTTGCGCTTGCGGACCTTGCCCCGCGGCAGGTGATCGACCTCGACGACCCGCTCGCCCCGTGCATCGCTGAAGTGCGCGGCGAGCGTCGCAGCGTCGAGGAGCAGCTCGGCGGGGCAGACCTCGCCGCGCGCCAGAGGCACGACGACGTGGGCTCCGGCCACGCCGCGCGCGTGCAGCCAGAGGTCATGGGACGCTGCGTGCTTCTGCGTGAGCGCGTCGTTGTCGCGCGCGCCTCGCCCGACGCGGATCTCGCGCTCGCCGTGCCCGACGATGCGCCGGTAGGGCAGCCGCGGCTCGGGCTTGGGGCGCGGCCCTCGCGCGCGCGGCGTTCCGCTCTCGCTCGAGACGAGCGCGCGCGCAGCGCCGAGCGCCGCGTCGTCATGCCCCGCAGGATCGGCGAGCGCGCGCAGGAGCGCGTCGGCCCGTGCGAGGGTCTCGCGACTTCGCGCGAGGCGCTCGCGTGAGATCCTCTCGCCGCGCTCGAGCTTGCGTGCGCGCTCGAACCAGGCCCCCGCCTGCTCGCGTGGATCGCGCGCGGGATCGAGCTCGACGACGACCTCGCGCGGTGGTTCCTCGCTCGGGTCGAGGAGCCGCGCTTCGCGCGCGCCACGAGGGATGGCGGCGAGGTTCGCCAGCAAGAGCGCGCCCCGGGCGCGGAGCTCGGGGACCTCCTCGCTCCGTGCGAGGTCTCTCTCCACGGCGCGCACTCGCTGTTCGAGGCGGCGCGCGAGCTTCCGGAGCGCCGCGAGCAGCGAGCGCACCTCCTCGCGCTCGTCGCGGCCTGCGCGCGCCTCGAGCAGCGCGCTCCCAGCTTCCTCGAGGGCCTGGCGACTCGAGGCGCGAGGCAGCTCCCAGCGCGGCGACGCGAGCGGGTCGAGCACACCGGCGCGTTGGGTGTGCGCTCGACCCTCGAGCTCGAGCACGAACGTGCCGGGACCGATCACCGCGACCCGGCGCTCGGGGCCTCGCCGGAAGCGGAGCGCCAGCGCTCGCCCGTCTCCCTCGATCGTCACGAGGACCGCCCCCTCGAGGTGCTTGCGCAAGAGCATGCAGAACGAGGTCGCAGGCGCACCGCGGGGACGCTCCAGCACGAGACCGAGGCCCGGATGTGCGGGCGCGAACGACAGCAGGAGCACGGCCTCCACGCGCGGACCGCCCGTGCCCTCGAGCGAGACGGTCAGCGCCGCGAGGTCGCTCTCGGGCACGTCGATCCGACGCACGCGCGCGCCCTCGAGGGGTGCGAATTCCTCACTCTTCGTCGTCGTCGAGGTCATCGTCACCGAGATCCTCGTCGTCGTCGCCCTCGTCGTCGTCGAGGCCCTCCCCATCGTCGGAGCCCTCGTCGTCGAGACCCTCGTCCGCGCCTCGGCGCTTCGGGCTCGCGAGGCCGCTCGTGTCCTCCGCGAGGCCCTCGACCATCGCGGCGAGGCGTGCGGCTTTCCGGAGCGCGTCCTCCGACTGCACGACGAGGCGGATCTCCTCGGCTCCGGAGGCCAGGGCCTCGTCGAGCGCACGGCGAAGGTGACCATCACCGAGGCGCGCGTGCGTCCCGAGCGCCTCGATGCGCCCGTAGGCGACCGCTCGGCCGCTCCGGATCTCGGACGCGAGCCCCAAGAGCTCGCGCGCGCCCGGAGCGCGCGGGCCCGCGCTCGCGCCGAGCAGATCGAGCGCCAGCTCGCAGCCGTTCTCCTTCGCGAAGCGCTCGGCCTCGTCGGCCTCCCAGAGGCCGCGGGGCTGCCACACCACGCGTGGCCCTCGGGCGCTCACGTCTTCGACGAAGCGCGCGAGGAGCGCACGGTCGCGGCTGCCCGTGGAGAGCTCGGGGCCGGTGGAGAGGAGCACGAACCGCGGGCCGAGCGCCGTGATCGACTCGTCCAGCCAGGCGCGCGCGCCCGGCTTGTCGAAGCGCAGGGCTCCGTCCCGACCGCCGTGCGTGCGGCGTGTCACCGCGAGCGACACCTCGCAGTGCGAGGGGATGCTGGCGCGCCACCGCGCGAGCGTGGAGGCGCGCGGGAAAGAGAGAGGGGGGTGGAGCTCGAGGAGGCCGTACTTCTCGAAGTAGCGGGGGCCGGGGACGGCATCGAGGGCCGCGCCGACGCGGATGCTTGTCATAGGAGGGCGCCACTCTACACAGGATCGCGGAAAGCGCGATCGGGAGCCGTGATAAGGTGCGCTTCGATGGTCTCGTCTTCGTCTTGGTGCACCTCTGCGTCCGCGGCGATCCTGTTCGGCGCGTGCGTGTTCGCGGGCGGCTGCGGCCCGAGCCTCCCGACCTTCCCGCCTCTCGGACCCGACGCGAGCCCGGAGTGCAGCGACGAGGTGCCGTGCGAGGACGAAGACGACGTGTGTCTCGACGGGCGCTGCTATGCGCCCTGCACCGCGACGTGCGGCCCGATGGAGGTCTGCTCCCGCGGCGTGTGCATGCGCGGTATGCCCCCCGACGCCGGGCCGCGCGACGCAGGCCCGCCTGACACGGGGCCCGACGCGTTCGTGCCGGACCCCTGCGACTCGTTGATGTGCACGGGCGCGACGCCCGAATGCCGCGCGGGGGTTTGCCTCGAGTGCGAGGACTCGAGCTCGTGCGGAGGCGCGGTGCCCATCTGCGACGTCGGTCGTGGCCAGTGCGTGCCCTACGCCCCCGCGCTCTGCGCCCCGTGCAACACGAACCTCGACTGTCGCACGATGGCCGGCGAGATGCTGGGCGAGTGTGTCCTTCGAGGAGGCGCCGACGAGCCGCTCGAGAAGGTCTGCCTCGCGACGTGCGCGGACACGTCCGAATGCGCGACCGGCTTCCGGTGCGATGGAGCCCACTGCGTTCCCGCGGGTGGCGCGAGCTGCACGCAGCACCGCCTCGCGCTCGCCGGTACGACGTGCCGTGGGGACGCCGACTGCGCGCCCGTCGGCGCGACGGCCGAGACGGGCCTCGTCACGGGCTCCTGCCAGACCACGTGCCTCATCCCCTGCGGGATGGCCACGGATTGCCCCCCATCGGCAGCCAACTGCAGCGACGCGATCGGCGGCTTCTGTACGCCATGAGCGTGCGCCTCGCGCGGGGTCGAGGTCGATGAGGCGCTGGCCGCCACGCGCCTCGCTCGCGCTCGTCGTGCTCGCGTGGCTGACCCTGCCGTGGACTGGCGCGCGGGCTCAGGACGACTGGTCGATCTCGCGCGACGCCGCCCCGGTGCCGCGCGGTCGGCGCCCCTCTCGAGCGACACACCGCGGCCGTGCGCGCGCCAGCCCGCCGCCGACCGAGGTCGGGCAGGACGCGCGCGTGCTCGCGCGCCTCCTGGAGCTCGTCGTCTCCCGGCCGGACGACGAGAGCGCCGTGACGAGACTGCTCGCGCGCGCCGCTGGCCAGGCCGGCGGCGTCGAGGCGCTCGTCGCGACGCTCGTCGGTCGTCGCGAGGCCGAGGGCGCGGCCATCGACCTCGCGCTCGGGGCCATCGCGATGGCGCGCGGCGACGATCGCGGCGCGCGCGCGTCGATCGAGGCCGCGGTCGCGCGCGAGCCGAGCCGCGCGAGCGCCCACGCGCTCCGCGCCGCCCTCGAGCTCCGCGGAGGTGACGCGCGGGCCGCCCAGCCAGCCGCGGCGCACCCGCGCGGGGCGGGCGAGCTCGCCCCCGCCGCCCGGACCCGCGCGCGCTACCTCCGGGCCCTCGCCGGCCTGCTGCTCGAGGTCCCGGGGCGCCTCGCGGAAGTCCGCGAGATCTACGCGGAGCTCGCCCGGAGCGGTTCTCGAACGGCGCGCACCGAGCTCGTGCGCGTGCTGGCCGCGCGCGGCCGCTGCGAGGACGCGCGCCCGGACTTCGATGCCGCGCTGGCCTCGGTGGCGAGCGACGCCTCGGCATCGGTCGGCCTCTCGCTGCTGCGCTCGCGTTGCGAGGCCAGCCTCGGCGCGCAGAGCGCGGCGCGCGAGGCCTTGCACGCCGGCTGGTCCGCGGCGCTGCGCTCTGGGCGGACCGTGGAGGTGCTCGACGCGATGCTCGCCCTGGCGCGCGAGACCGACGGCCTCGACGCGCTCGAGCTCGAGCTGCGGGGGCTCGGCGCGATCGCCAGCTTGCACCGCGGCATCGTGCTCGAGGAGCTCGGGCGCGAAGAGGAGGCGCTCGCGGTGCTGCGCGAGGTGCTCCGCCGCTCCCCGCGCGACGCCGACACGCGTCAGCGTCTGGCGCGACTCCTCGCGCGAAACGGACGCCTCGAGGAAGCCCTCGGCGAGCAACGCGCGCTCGCGCGGCTCTTCCCGGACCGGAACGCGCACACGCTCGAGCTCGCGACGGCGCTGCGCGACCAAGGACACGAGGCCGAAGCGCTGTCGGCGCTCGATCGAGCCCGTCGGCGCGCTCGGAGAGACCGCACGGCGCTGTTTCTGCTCGTCGACGCCTACGCGCGCCTCGGGGCGCGCGACCGCGTTCTCGGCACGCTCGAGGCGATCGTGCGCGCAT
>JBKDQC010000764.1:0-3014 GCA_046342295.1 Deltaproteobacteria bacterium
CCGCACGCTCCCGGCACGACGCGACCAGGAAATCCTCCCACGCCGCGCGCAGCTGATCGCCCATCACGATCGCGTCCTCTCGCGCCGTCACGAGCGCTTCGTCCACGTCCTCGTCCCACGGCGCGCCGCACAGCTCGCTCAACCGCGACGCGATGCGCCGTCGGTCCTTCTCCTCGACGACGCGCGTGACGGCCTCGAGGATCGCGCGTCGCACTTGCTCCGCGCCCGCGCCGAAGGGCACGCCGCAGCCGTCGCGCACGAGCCTCGAGGCGATGCCGTACGCCGCGCGCTCGTGCATCGCGTCCGCGTGCGCCTGCCACACGCGCACCTCCGGCTGGCTCGCGGCGAGCGCGCGCACCCACTCCTGACGCACCCGCGACTTGCCCACGCCCATCTCGCCCGTCAGCACCACCGCGGACGCGGCGCCTTGCTCGAGCACCTCGGACAACGTCGTGTTCAACACCGACAGCTCGACCTCGCGTCCCACGCACGGCGTCGCGCGGCCGAGAAGCAACCGCATCCCTGGCTCCGGCGCACGCTCGCCCACCAGCATCGCTCGCCCCGCGTCCTGCACGATCTCGAAGCGTTCCGAGAGCAGATCCGCGATCGGGCCGTCGAGCACCACCTCGCCCCTCGACTCCTTCACGCACGCAGCGGCGCGATCGAGCGCCCGGCCCACGGGCCGAGGCCCCCCGACCGCCGCACGCCCGCTCGCCAGCGCCATGGGCAAGCCGCCCGCACCTCGGAGCGACAACGCCGCGCGGGCTGCGCGGTGCGCGAGCTCCACGGGCGCTCCCGAGCCCTCCCACACGAGCACCTGCGCTCCCCCCGCGAGGTGCTCGAGACGCGCGCCGCTCTCGGCGGCGACCCGGGAGACCGAGAGCGCCTCCGGCGCGACGTCCATGACCGTGGCGTCGTCGGCCGAGGCCGAAGCTGGGCTCACGACGAGCACACACGACCACCGCTGCTCAGTCACCAGCGACGGCGGCGCAGCCTTCGTCGGCGCAGCGCTCACCTCGAAGCTGCCCAGCGCGTCGAGCGCGAGGACGACTTCCTGCGCGTCGCGCGGCCGCTCGCTCCGGTCCTTGGCCAAGAGCCGCGTGAGCAGCGCGTCGAGCGCACGAGGAACCGCCACGAACGAAGAGATCTTCGGGGGCTCCTCGAGGAGCACCTTCGCGAGAAGCGCGAGGACCTGATCGCCCAAATGGGCAGGCCGGCCCGTCAGACACTCGAAGAGCACGCACCCGAGGCCATAGAGGTCGGCGCGCGCATCGACGTCGCTCGCGCCGCGCGCCTGCTCCGGGGACATGTAGCCCGGAGTCCCGAGCATCAGGCCCGCCCGCGTCACCAGCAGCGACGCCCGCGGCTCGGTCCGACGCACCACGCCGAAGTCGAGCAGCTTCACCACGCCGGCGTCCGCTGCGCCTCCGAGCAGCCAGACATTGCTCGGCTTGATGTCGCGGTGCACCAGCCCGAGGCCGTGCGCGTACGACAGGGCGGCGGCGATGCCCCGCGCCACCGACACCGACTCGTTCCCCGAGAGCGCCCCTCGACCGAGCCGCGTGCCCAGATCTTCGCCCTCCAGCCACTCCGTCGCGAGCCACACCTCGCCCGACTCGCTCTCCCCATCCGCCACGTACCGCACGACCCCGGGGTGCGACAGCGACCCCAGCACGCGCGCCTCGCGCGCGAAGCGGAGCTGACTCTCGGGGTCCGCGCGTCGCAGCGCCTTCACGGCCACATCGACACCGACACGCCGGTCGCGCGCACGGAACACCACGCCCATCCCGCCCTCGCCTGCCACCGACACGAGCTCGAAGCGGCCCGCGATGAGGTCTCCAACCTGCACGTCAGCAGCATAGAGGAAGGCCATGTCCCGCGACCACAGGGCTCGGCGGCCTATCGCGGATCGACCGTTTCTCGCGGGCTCCGAGAGCGCTCTGTTACGCTGTCGGCATGCCCGATCTGAAGGTCTGTGCGGTGATCCTCGCAGGCGGCGAAGGCACGCGCCTCGGCGTCCTCACGGCCAAGCGCGCCAAGCCCGCCGTGCCCTTCGCGGGGAAGTTCCGGATCATCGACTTCGTCCTCTCGAATTGCGCGAATTCGGACGTCTTCGACGTGATGCTCGTCGCGCAGTACCGACCGCACTCGCTCATCGAGCACCTCGGAGCCGGTGGCCCGTGGGAGATGAACCGGGAGCGCAACGGAGGCCTGCGCGTCTACACGCCGTACCTCTCACGGGATCAGTCCGGCTGGTTCACGGGCACGGCCGACGCCGTCCAGCAGAACTTCCTCTTCATCAAAGACCGCCGCCCGGATCTCGTCCTCGTGCTCTCGGGCGATCACATCTACCGCATGAACTACCGCGAGCTGATCGCACACCATGTGGAGAAGCAGGCGGAGTGCACGGTCGCGACCATCGACGTGGCGGAGGAGGACAAGCCTCGTTTCGGCATCGTGCAGACGGACGCGGACTGGCGCATCACGCACTTCGTCGAGAAGCCCAAGGAGCCCGTGCCCGGCGTGGGCTCGATGGGGATCTACGTCTTCGACTACGCCGTCCTCGATCGACTCCTGCTCGAGGATCACGAGCGCCCCGGCTCGAGCCACGACTTCGGGAAAGACATCATCCCGAGGATGATCACCGAGGGGCGCCGCGTGTACGGCTGGCACTACCGGGGTTACTGGCGCGACGTGGGCACGCTCGAGAGCTACTGGGAGGCCCACATGGACCTCCTCTCGGACCCGCCCAAGTATGACCTCCACGACCGCGGCTGGCTCATCCACACGCGCTCGGAGAACCGACCGCCCGCCCGGATCGCGGCGGGCGCGACCGTCAGTGACTCGCTGATCACGCACGGCTGCTACATCGGCGGCGGAGCGCGCGTCGAGCGCCCCGTGCTCTCCCCCGGCGTGCCGCTCGAGCCGGGTGCGGTCGTCCGCGACTCCCTGCTCCTCACGGACTGCAGCGAGCCTCGTGACGCCGAGATCGAGCGCAGCATCTGCGACCTCCG
>JBKDQC010000765.1:0-2833 GCA_046342295.1 Deltaproteobacteria bacterium
CCACGAATGCATCCGGGCGCGGTGCGGCTGCGTCGAGGCTCGTGTCGGTCTCGCAGCCGGAGCCGAGCAGGCAGAAGGAAAGCACGGTCGAGAGAGCGACGGATCGGACGCGATTCATGCGCTTTGGGTAGCACGGTCGGGGGTTCGACCGGAAGCGGGGCCCAGACTCGCCTCCGGGGACATTGAGAATCCGATGAAACTCGGGCGATGCTCTCGACCCTGGCCCGGTCTTCGAGGTGCTCCATGACCCGCGTCGCTCGCTTCACATGCATCGTCTCGTCCCTCGCTCTCTCGCTCGCGCTCGGCTGCACGCGAAACGGTGATGACCCACCGGGCGGCACCGACGCCCGCGTGCCGCCCGGCGTCGACGGCGGCGTGCCGGTCGCAGGCAATCTCCGCATCGAGCCCGCCGATCAGGTCGTGATGCTCACTGCGGGCTCGACGCAGACGCTCGAGTACCGCGCGTTCCTCCGCGACGCCTCGGGCGCCGAGACGGACGTGACCGCCGGCACGAGTTGGAGCTCGACCCTCGCGGCGCTCGGCACCTTCACCGGCAATGTCTTCACGACGGCGGACCGCGGCGGTCGCACGAACATCGTCGCGACCTACCTGGGGATGACGACGACGACCTCGCTCACGCTTCAGCTCGACCGGATCATCCTCGGGCCGGGCGCGACCGCGGACACTCCAGGCCGCTTTGCCGGAGCCGCGGGGGCAGGCCCTGGACCGGAGCTCGTCTATCCGGAAGACGCGACGATGGTGCCGCCGAACCTCCAGCAGCTCGAGTTCCACTACATGCCGAACGGTGGCGACGCCTTCGAGCTCGTGATCGAGGCGAGCGCGCTCAACCTGCGCATCTACTTCGGTTGCCCCGAGCGTGCGGGCGGCGGCTGCATCTACACGCCCGAGCGCAGCGCCTGGGAGACGATCGCGACGGCAGGTGCCGGACAGGACCCGATGACGTACCGACTGCGGAGCGTCAGCGCGGGCGGCGAGATCCGAGAGAGCGCGCCGCGGACGATCACCATCGCGCAGGAGCCCATCACCGGGGGCCTCTACTACTGGAACGCAGGCGGTGGCTCGATCGACCGCTTCGAGTTCGGCGTGCCCGGGGCGAGGGCCGAGACCTTCATCGACCGCGGCCGCACCGGCGCGGTGATGTGCGTCGGCTGCCATGCGCTCTCGCGCGACGGAACGCGCATCGCCGTCGGCACCGACATCCCCACGACGACCTTCCAGGTCTTCGACGTCGCGACCCGCGCGCGCGTCTTCTCGCTCGGTGGCGGCGGCGGCGGCATCGGCGCGTTCCCGAGCCAGCCGAACTTCAGCGCCTGGTCGCCCGACTCGCGCCAGCTCGTCACGAGCTTCAACACGGGCCTCTCCATCCGTGACGCTGCGACGGGCGCAATCACGACGGACCGGCTGGGTGGAGGGCCCTCCTCGCAGCCCGACTGGTCACCCGATGGAAACCACATCGTCTTCGTGCGGCACGACGCCCCGAGCTTCGGCGGCCTCGTCGACGTGGGCGGCGTCACGAGCGGCCGCATCACGATCATGGATCGCGACGGCTCTGGCTGGGGCGCGCCGCGGACCATCGTCGCGATCGACGGTGTGAACAACTACTATCCCGCGTACTCCCCCGACGGTCGATTCATCTCGTTCTGTCGCTCGCCCTCGAACATCAACTCGATGGGCGCCGACCCCGACTCGGGCACGAGCGCCGTGCCGGACGCACAGCTGTGGCTCATCCCGAGCGATCGGAGCGGCGCGGCGAGGCAGCTCACGCGCATCGGCGGTCTCGCGGACTCCTGGCCGAAGTGGGATCCGACCGAGTACGAGCACCAGGGCCGCCCGCTGTACTGGATGAGCTGGACGAGCCGCCGCGCCTACGGGCTCCGGCTCGGTGACGACGAGCGCGCGCAGATTTGGATGGCTGCGTTCGATCCCATGGCCGCCGCGACCGAAGGGGAGCAAGGCTTCCGCGCGGCGTTCTGGCTGCCTTTCCAGGACATCGGCACCTCGAACCACATCCCCCAGTGGGTCACGAGCGTCGAGCGCCAGACGTGCACCACCAACGCCGATTGCGGCGGTGAGTTCTGCGTCGATGGTCGCTGCTTCGAGGAAGAGCCGCTGCTCTGAAGCGAACTGCGGTACGACGCGCCCATGAGATCCCGCTGGAACGACTCCGACGCGTCGGCGCTCGGCGCCGACCCGCTCGCGCTGCGCGGGTACACGTCGCGATTGCTCGGCGCCGAGCCCTCGCTGGTGCTGCACGGGGGCGGAAACACGAGCGTGAAGGTCCGTGAGAAGAACCTCTTCGGCCGCGAGGAGCACCTGCTCTACGTCAAGGGCAGCGGCTGGGACCTCAAGACCATCGAGGCCAAGGGCTTCGCGCCCGTTCGCATGGAGACGCTGCTCGAGCTCGCCACGCTCGAGCACCTCTCCGACTCGGACATGGTGCGGGTGCAGCGGAGCGCGATGACCGAGCCGTCGGCGCCCACGCCCTCGGTCGAGGCCATCCTCCACGCGATCGTGCCGCACCGGTTCGTCGACCATACGCACGCCGACGCGATCGTGACGCTGACGAACACGCCGCGTGGGGCCGAGCTCGTCCGGGAGGTGCTCGGGGAGCGCATCCTCTACGTGCCGTACGTGATGCCGGGCTTCGTGCTCGCGCGCCACGTCTTCGAGAAGACGCGTGGGCTCGACTGGTCTCGCTACGACGGCATCGTGCTCCTGCACCACGGCCTCTTCACGTTCTCCGACGACGCGCGACGGAGCTACGAGCAGACGATCCGTCTCGTGTCGCTCGCCGAGGAGCACGTCCCGACCC
>JBKDQC010000766.1:0-5045 GCA_046342295.1 Deltaproteobacteria bacterium
TACCGCTGGGAGCTCTCTGGGCCATGAGCGCCAGGATGCCAGAGCCTGCACACCGCGCGCGTGACGCAGTCGCGGCGTGCTAAGGGAGCCCGTCATGTCGGCCGAGCCCTCCAACACGAGCGAGATCGTCTCCACTCGCAAGGACCAACACCTCGACGTCGTCGCCCGGAAGGACGTCGCCTTCGACGGCCTCGCGCTCGGCTTTGGTCGCTTCACGCTCGAGTACGACGCGCTGCCCGAGCTCGACCTCGACGAGGTCGACGTGCGCACGACGCTGTTCGGCAAGCGGCTCGCGGCGCCGATCCTGATCGGCGCGATGACGGGAGGCTCGTCGCGGGCCGGCCGCGTCAACGAGCGGCTCGCGCGCGTCGCGTCGCGCGTCGGCGTCGGCTTCGCCCTCGGCAGCCAGCGCGCGATGATCGTCGATCCGTCGCTCGCGTCCACCTTCGACGTGCGCGCGCACGCGCCCGAGTTGCCGCTGCTGTTCGGCAACGTCGGCGCCGTCCAGCTCAACTATGGGGTGGAGGTCGGCGCGATCCGAGAGGCGCTCGCGCGCGTCTCGGCCGATGCGCTGAACGTCCACCTGAACTCCCTCCAGGAGGCTGTCCAGCCCGAGGGCGACACACGCTTCTCGGCGCTCGCGCCGAAGATCGACGGCCTCTCCCGTGCGCTCGCCGTACCCGTCGTGGTGAAGGAGTGCGGCGCGGGGCTCTCGCGCCGCGCGCTCGCGAAGCTTGCGCCGCTCGCGATCTCCGGCGTCGAGGTCGCGGGTGTCGGAGGCACCTCCTGGTCCAAGGTGGAGAGTCACCGCGCGCCCGCCGGCAGTGCGCAGCAAGAGATCGGTATGCGCCTCGGAGGGCACGGGATCCCGACGCCCGAGAGCACCGTGCTCGCGCGAGAGGCGCTGCCCGGTCGCGTCGTGATCGCCTCCGGGGGCGTCCGCACCGGCATGGACATCGCGGTCTCCCTCGCGCTCGGCGCCGACGCGATCGCGCTCGCGGCCCCGCTGCTCGTCGCGGCGGAGGAGAGCGAAGCGTCGGCCGAGCGCCTTCTCCGCACACGCATCGAGGAGCTCCGCGTGATCCTCTTCACCTGCGGGCTGCGCTCGCTCTCGGACCTCCGGGCCGCGGCTCTCATCGCGCCGCAGGAGGACGCCCTCGTGGGCTCGCCCGCCGCGCATCTCGTCGGCCGCATTCGTCGCGGCTTCTGATCCGAGAGACCGAGAAAGAGTCGATGTCGATGGGTCGGGGCGACGAGGTCGTCGCGACGCTGAGGGAGCTCGTCCGGTAGCGCCCAGCCGCGCAGGTGGCCGGAGGTGGATCCGCCGCCGGTGTGGGACGACTTCGACATCGACATCGACATCGCCGTCGCCGTCGCGCTCGACATCGCCGGCGCCATCGAAATCGTCGTCTCGATCGATTTCCCCTTCGCCTTGGACATCGCTTTCGCTCTCGCGCGGGCGGCGGAGTTCCTCGTCGCGACCCCGCCGTGCACGTCGAGCGTGAGCTCACGGTGGTAGGCGAGCGGTACGCGCAGCTCGAATGGAAGCGAGAGCACCCACTGACGAGCCCGTACGCGTGGCCGCACGGCCCTCACCCAGTGCCTCGCCATCTCCGTCATGCGTCTTCCCATGCAGCGGGGGGGCAGAAGCCTCGACCCGTGCACGAGAGCCCCACGAGCCGGTCCTCGCTGCAGTGCCCGCACGCGAAGCGCACGGCCCCGAGTGCGAGCACCCCACACCTCAGGGAGCTGCGCAGCTTCTCCACCACGAAGCTCGGCATCGGCTCGCCCTCCTCATCGCGGCGAGCGAGAAGGGTCTCGAGCTGCTCGCGCACCACGCGATGCACGCTCGTTTGCTGCGGGTCGTGCGGAGAGCAATCCTCATGCGCGAGGCGGGTCTGCAGTGCGGGGCGAGGAGGCACGCCGCGCCGGCAAGCAAGCGCCGATACGGTCTTCGAGGCGCAGAACCTCGGAGAAAACGCGCGTCAGCTGGCGGGGTGGCGGCGGATGGCGCCCGGTGATCGCGATTCCCGCGCGAGAACAGCGTCTCTCGATCGAGCCGGCCCGGGTCGAGGTGGAGCCCTGGTGCTCCCATCCGCGAGCGAGGGACCACGACGGGCTCAAGGATAAGGCCTCGAGCCGCTCCAAGGGGGGCTCTCGATCTCCACTGCGAGCGAAGTCCCCGAGGATATCGAGCGCGCGGCGGGCGCGACAACGCCCTTCGCGGGCCGTCCTGCGGAGAGAGCCTCTGGCAGCTCAAGTTCGCTCGGGCTACCACTTATTCCCGGATCAAGAGCCGCACCCAGCGCATCTCGGGCACCAACACCAGCAAGAGCTCGCTCGGAGAAGGCCTCGGGCGTGGGCTAGAGATCAAGGCGCGCGGACGGCGCCTCACGTCGCCAATGTTGCGATAGTACGCGGACTCCCACCCACATGGACACGCTGACGATGAAGCCGTGGCAGAAGCGCTCCCTCATCACCCTCGGCGTCGTCTCAGTTTACCTGCTGGGTATGCATACCTCGGCGCTCACCTCGTTCGTGGCAGGGCTCGAAGCTTCGCCCTCGGATGACTCGAGCTCATTCACGCTGCCACCGGTGCTTGCGGGCGAAGTGCGTGTAATCGAGGGCATCCCGTTCGCCCATCCTGCAGGCGCGGAAGCGCTGCAGCTCGATCTCTATCTGCCGCCGAATTCGCCCGCTTTGACTGCGATTCCGGTGCTCGTCGGCTTCCACGGAGGAGGCTTCACGGGAGGCAATCGTGGACAATACGAGGGCTTCGCACGCGGCCTTGCAGAGCGCGGCTTTGCCGTCGCCAGTGCCGATTATCGCAAATACCCGGCTTGGCACATTGAGGACACGCTCGAAGACGCGCGCTGCGCTGTTCGCTGGGTCCGGACGCATGCAAGTGAGCATGGCCTTGATGCAACGCGCGTAGGCGCGATGGGGCGCAGTTCGGGTGGTTACCTTGCGCTGATGCTCGCTACGGGCGAGGGCGAGGAAGGCGATGGAAGCGCATGTCCGCGTGCGCCATCGTCTGTCTCGCTCGTCATCAGCGAAGCAGGCCCCACCAACCTCGATCCGCTCCTTTGGGAGGGCACCTGGCGAGGCAATGCATTGCAGGGCTACTTCGGCGATGCCGACCCGCGCGCGCTCAGTCCCGCGATGCGCATCTGCGAGACGACGCCGCCTGCACTGCTCCTTCACGGGACGAGCGACACGACGGTTCCGTACACGCAATCGCGTCTCTTCGAGGCGGGCATGCACGCGGCGAATCGTTCGGTGCGCATGGTGAGCTTTCCGAACACCGAGCACGACGCACTAACCTTCCACTGGGCCCGCGGTCAGCGCGAGATCCTTCACTGGGTGAGCACGACGTGGCAGGGCGAAATCCCCGCGGAGAATTGATGGGTGGTTCACGGCGTGAGGCGGGATCCATACGGACGTGCCCGTCCTGCCCCGCCCGACGCCACGCGGCAAACGCCTCGGGGATGGCGCCGGTCGCGAGGCAAGCGACGCCCAGATTCGCGTCGATGCGGCGACGGAGCGAGATCGGCAGGCCGCGGTCGCGGAGGGCCGCGAGCACCGCCGGATCGAACCTGCCCGTGTTCGCCCGGGCGTTCGCGACGAGGATCGTCAGCGCGACGTTCTCGGGCGCTGCGGCGAGCGAGCGTTCGGCCATGCCGATCGCGAGGTCATGCTGGCCGAGCATCGCCGCCGTCTCGACGGCGAAGCGCGCCGCGGGCTCGAGGTCGGAGGCGCCGCGCTCGGCGAGGGCGCTCTCGAAGACGGCGCGCGCGACCGCGAGTAGATCGGCATCGTCATCGCAGATCGCGCGGAGCGCGGCCTCGAACGCGGTCCCGGACGCCCGGATCACGGCGTGGCCGTGTCCAGCGCGCTCGGGCGAACCCACGAGGTCGGTCGCTCCTGGCTGCCGACGACGAGCGAGCCGACGAAGTCCGCCTCGGCGTACACGCGCTCGATCGTGGAGACCGCGGACTCGAGATCGGCCTCGCTGACCACGCCGTTCGAGGTCGCCCGGTCGAACTGCACCGTCACGCGGATGGGGAAGCGCGGATCGCGACGGATGCGGCGGTTGCGGATCTCGTGGAACGGGCCCTCTTCGAGGCCGTGTCCGACGACCGCGCGCTCCACGTCGCTCGCGCGCTCGCGGCTCGAGTCCCCACCTGCGAGCGCGCCTGCGGCCGTGCCGTAGCCGGAGCCGCTGCGGCGCGTCGTATCCTGAAGACGCAGAGGGACCTGCACAATCATCACCATGTCCGCGCCCTCTTCGAGCGCCGTCGCGTCCTCGGGGCGCGCCTGGCCGGCCTCGATGCGCTCGGCCACGTCGCTGCGACGCTCCGCGGTGAACAGCGTGCGCTGGCCGCCGTGGTTGAAGTAGAGGCGCTGGCCCCAACCATCGGGGTGCAGGGGGTCGGGTCGGTTCTCGATGACGGTGATGCTCGTTCCTTCGCGCGAGATCACGAGGCACAGCACCGCCGGCTCACCGGGGCTGCTCTCGTAGTTGAAGAGCACGGGGGCCCACTCGACGCGCACGCGGTCCGGCACGGGCACGAAGACATGCTGTGCGCTCACGAGGTAGTGCGTGTCGCGCGGCGCGGTGAAGTCCTGGTTCTCTCCGCGCAGGCTCTCGGGGACCGAGAGGTAGTCGCGCAGGTGCGAGAGCACCTCGGTCAGCGGCACCGGGCTGAGAGCCCGTGGCACTCGGATGGATCGATGCGGGTGCCACGGGCTCGCATCGGCGGGAGGGAGGCTCTCGCCGATTCACTCGGCGAGAGGGAGGGTCTGGGGCCCGACCCTCCGGAAAGAAACGTCAGAGCATGAGTCAATCCAAGTGACTCATGCTCTGAGATCGCCGGGCGCAGCGCCCGGACGCTGGGTTCCGCCGCGGACCCAGAAGCGATCCGCGGGCACGTCCGCGGTGCGATCGGTGAAGTTCGGATAGCGCAGCGCGGGCAGGAGGTACGTGCGCTGTCGCATGCGCCCGTGGCGCGTGGGCACGCGCTCGAGCACCTCGAGCGTGAGAT
>JBKDQC010000767.1:0-2173 GCA_046342295.1 Deltaproteobacteria bacterium
GATCAGCTTCCAGCAGATCGCGCACGAGACGAGCGAGGACACGAGCCGGGAACGGGGCGGGGACATGGGCTGGCTCGGCCGCGGACGCCTCGCGGCGGCGTACGAGCAGGCGGCCTTCGCGATGCCCCCCGGCGCGATCAGCGAGCCCATCGAGACGGACTTCGGCTTCCACGTGATCCAGCGCGTGCAGTGATGCCCTCGCGCCGCCAGCTGCTCGCCGATGCGTTCGGAGCGGTCGTGGCCCTCGCGGGGTCGGCGCGCGCCGCACCCGCCCTCACGCAGGCGTCGTTCCTCGGATGGACCGAGGAGGAACCGAGCGTCGTCGCGGAGCACGTGCGGGCGGTGGCGATCGGCGCCGCCCACCGCGACGACGGTCCTCTGGCGGCGGCACGCCTGGCGGCGCGCAGACGCGGTCATGCGCGCGGCCTCGCGCTCCTGTCGCGGTGGACCGACGACGCCCTCGCGCGCGCAGGCGTTGCGCCGCGCGAGGCCCAGGCCGTCCACGACGCCCTGAACGCGGCCGCGGAGACCGCGCGCGTCCGGGCACGCGCCGACGGCTCCGCCATCGTCGAGGTGCAATGCCCCTTGTCCGCGCTCCGCGCCGCGTTCGATCATCGCGCCCTGCCCTGGCACCGTCCATGAGCTCGCTCCTGCTCCGCCGTTCGTTCCTCCTCGCAGGCGCCGCGCTGCTGGCCGGCTGCGCAGGGGCGCCCTCGCCGGCCGGCAGCGCGCAGGTTCGCTTCGTCCTCGATCCGGAGACCGCGCGCGTCTACACCGACGAGCGCTTCCTCGGGGCCGCGCGGGTGCTCGCCGTGCGGCCCATTCAGCTGCGCGTGGGACCGCGTCGCTTCACGATCACGGCCGAGGGCTATTTCCCGCACGACCTGGAGGTCGAGCTGCCGGCCGGCCTCACGACGATCCGCGTCCGCCTCCGCCCGATTCCGCCGTGAGCCCCGCGAACGAGCCTGCGGGCCGCGCAGAGGTCGTCGCCTCGGCAGCCTGCGTGTAGGCTCGCGGGCGATGGCACGACGGACGTTCCGCGCCGACACCGAGATCGGAGCTCCCGCAGCCGACGTGTGGGCAGCCCTGCTCGAGCTCGACCGCTACGGTGAATGGAACCCGTTCACGGTGTCGATGCGCTCTTCGCTCGCGGTGGGCTCCCCCATCGACATGCGCGTTCGGATGAGCCGCTGGCGGCTGACCCTCTCGCAGCGTGAGATCGTCCGCGAGGTGCGCCCCCCTGGGGCCGACCGCGCAGGTCGCCTCGTGTGGGGCGCGACCATGCCCGGCATCGTGGCCGAGCGGGTGCAGACCGTGACTCCGCTCGGGCCGCGCCGGGCCCACTACCTCACGGAAGACACGATCGAAGGCCCGCTCGCCGGCCTGAGCTTCGCGCTCTTCGGGAGCTCGCTCGAGGACGGCTTCGGGGGTGTGGCGCGCGAGCTCAAGCGCCACGTGGAGTCGCGCGGCGCCTCGGTCGCGCGCCCTTGACTGTCGGGGCGGAGCGCGGGAGAGGGCGGGATGACTTCCGAGCGGCGCTCCTCCTTCCTGGCGATCCTGGTCGCGCTGTGCGCACCCGCGTGCACCACGCGCGGAACGACCGAGCTCCCCGACGTCGCAGTCGCAGGGCTCGACGGCGGGCCCGACGCGGCGGCGCTCCGCTACGACACGGGCCCGCTGCCCGACTCCGGAGCACCGCTCGAAGACACCCTCATCTACGCGCACTCGCCCGACACCCTCTACTCGTTCTCGGCGATGACCAACGCGGTGACGGAGGTCGGCCGCTTCACAGAGCCCGACGGTACGAACGCCCCCGACATGGTCGACCTCGCGGTCGACGCGGAGGGTGCAGTCCTCACCGCGAGCTCGATGGCGCTCTGGGCCGTCGATCCCGCCACCGCCCGCGCGACCGAGATCGGCGCGTTCGACGTGGCCATGGGCGAACAGTTCTACGCCCTCACGTTCCTCGCGCCCGGTGAGCTCCGCCCCACCGAGACGCTCGTCGGCGCGACGAACATGGGCGTCTACTACGAGATCGACCCGCGCGACGCGAGCGTCCGACGCCTCGGGAGCTACCCCGACGGCTGGCTCTCGAGCGGGGATCTGGGTTCCGTGGAAGGCGCCACGTCCGCGACGATCCGGCGCGCGGACGACAGGGTGGACACCCTCGCGC
>JBKDQC010000768.1:0-3973 GCA_046342295.1 Deltaproteobacteria bacterium
AGCTCGCGCGGGGGCGGGCGATCGACCTCTGCGCTCGACGGCGTGCGCCGCACCGCCTCCGAGCGGCTCGGCGAGTACCTCCGCGCCGCGCAAGCTCCGGCCAATCCGCACCAGGCCCAGAGCTCGGAGCCGCAGTGGTACGAGGCCGACTACCACGAGGACGACGAGGTGCCGCCCGACGACGAGGAGCCTGGCTCCGACCCCGAGCCTTCCGACTCCGACCGCTACGGAACCGGTCGCATCATGCTGTCGGGCGGCACGCTCTGGCGCTCGTTCGGGACGATCGTCGATGTCTACGCGGGCCAGCACGGCGGCGCCGACCCGAGCGTGATCGCGCAGCAAGAGCGGATCTACGCGAGCGCCGGCATCGGCCACTTCGAGCTCGGCGGCGAGGGTGACATCTACCCCGGCGCTTTCGGCGATCAGCCGTTCCCGTACGTGGGTCTCGTCGCGTCCTTCCGGAACTCGATCGGGCTCTCGTCCACGGCACCTTCGGCCGACCCCGTGCAGGGCGACATCGGCTTGCCGACCAACCAGATGGACCTTCGCGTCGGTCTGCGCGGCCGCTACCGCTTCGGCCCCCGGCGCGGTGACTTCCTCTTCTTCGTCGATGCGGGCTTCGTTCTCTCGACCTTCACCTTCGGCGTCGATCAGCTCGCCCAGGTCCAGCGCGCCTCGATCCTGCCTCCCATGGAGTACCAGTCCATCGACCTCGGGGTCGGCTTCGAAGCCGCGGTCGTGCAGGACGCGCTGACCATCTCGGCCTACGGGCGGGGGCGAATCGGGGTCGGCATCGGGGTCCAGACCCGCAACGTCTGGGGCATCGAGACGACGCCCGCCAACGGATTCCTCTTCGGGCTCGAGCTGCGGCACGACGCGGTCTGGCTCTCACGCGGCGCCTTCGCCGCGGTGCGACTCGAATACTTCCAGTACATCACGCAATTCCGCGGGCAGGTCGGCTGCTACGACGTCTGTGATCCGACCACGAACCCGTGGGAGGACCGGAGCCTCTGGGAGGTCTGGCCGGTCGCCGATCCCACGGACCCCAACAGCCGCGTCACGGGCGGCGCGCAAGACCCCGTGGCCGATCACAACGTCCGCTGGGGCCTGTACCTCGGCTACGCGTTCGACTGACCCGCGTGCAATCGTGGCCCCTCCGCGGTAGGCGTTGGGCGCGATGACGAGCCCCACCGAGACGAACGACGCCTCCTCCGACACGCCGCGCTCCGCCCAGGCGCGCATCACCTCCGCGGAGATCCGCGAGGCCTTCCTCGCCCACTTCGAGGCTGCTGCGCACGAGCGCGTCGCCTCGGGGCCGCTCGTTCCCAGCAACGACCCCACGCTCATGTTCGCGAACGCGGGCATGGTGCAGTTCAAGGACGTCTTCACCGGCAAAGAGGTGCGCACCTACACGCGTGCGACCACGGCCCAGAAGTGCATTCGAATCAGCGGCAAGCACAACGACCTCGAGAACGTCGGCGTCACCGCGCGGCACCACACGTTCTTCGAGATGAGGGGGAACTTCTCGTTCGGGGACTACTTCAAGCGCGAGGCGATCTCGCTCGCGTGGAGCTTCATCACCGGCAAGCTGGGTCTTCCGGCGGAGAAGCTCGTCGTCACCATCTTCGGCGGCGAGAACGGCGTGCCTGCCGACGACGAGGCCGGTGCGCTGTGGGCGACGGAGACGGGCTTCGGCCCCGAGCGCATCCTCCGGCTGGGCAGCAAGGACAACTTCTGGTCCATGGGCGACACGGGCCCGTGCGGTCCATGCACCGAGATCCACTTCTGGATGGGTGATGGCGAGCCTGAGCTCGCGCGCTTCGGCGAGGAGCCGGGCGCCGACGGTCGCGGCTGGGTCGAGCTGTGGAACCTCGTGTTCATGCAGTTCGAGCGCTTCGCAGACGGCACGCTCACCGCGCTTCCGGCGCAGAGCGTCGACACGGGCGCGGGGCTCGAGCGCCTCACGGCCGCCGCGCAGGGCGTGGTCTCGAACTACGACACGGACCTCCTGCGTCCCATCGTCGAGGTCGCAGCGCGCATCAGCGGCAAGACCTACGGCGGCACGCTCGAGCCCGACGACGTCTCGATGCGCGTCATCGCCGACCACGCCCGTACGGCCGCCTTCCTCATCAGCGAGGGCATCTTCCCCGACAAGGAAGGGCGCAGCTACGTGCTCCGGCGTGTGATGCGCCGGGCGATCCGCCACGGCCACCGCCTGGGCATCCACCAGCTCTTTTTCCACGAGGCGGCCGATCAAGCGATCGCGACGATGGGCGCCGCGTACCCGCAGCTGAACGAGCGTCGCGAGCTCGTCCGCGATGTCTGCAGGCAAGAGGAGGAGCGCTTCCGACACACGATGAAGCGCGGCCTCGAGCTGCTCGAGGACAACGACCGCTGGGAGGAGAAGGGCGGCCAGAAGGCGCTGCCCGGCGCGGTCGCGTTCAAGCTCTTCGACACGTTCGGCTTCCCGCTCGATCTCCAGGACGTGATCGGTGCCGAGCGTGGCTTCATCGTCGACCACGAAGGTTACGAGCGCGAGCTCGAGAAGGCCAAGGAGCGCAGCGCGGGCTCGAAGGTCGGCGAGCAGGCTGTCGCCGCGATCCACCACGACATCGCCCGGGAGGTCGGTGCCACGCAGTTCGTCGGCTACGAGCGCGAGCGCGCCGAGAGCAAGGTCGTCGCGATCGTGCGCGGCGGTGCGCGCGTGGCCGCGCTCGCCAGCGGCGAGGAGGGCGAGGTCGTCACGGCGAGCACGCCTTTCTACGGTGAGAGCGGCGGCCAGGTCGGCGACGGCGGTGTGATCCGCGCGGGCGATGCGGTCTTCCGCGTGCGCGACACGCAGAAGCCCGTCGAGGGGCTCTTCGTGCACCGCGGTGTGCTCGAGACCGGCACCCTCGAGGCGGGCGCCGCGGTCGCGCTCGAGGTCGACCACGGCCGCCGCGCTGCGACGCGCCGTAACCACTCCGCGACGCATCTCCTGCACTGGGCCCTGCGCACGGTGGTCGGCCCGAGCGCGGTGCAGAAGGGCTCGCTCGTCTCTGCCGAGCGTCTTCGGTTCGACTACGCCGGGAGTCGTCCCCTCGCAGAGGCCGAGCTCGCGCGCATCGAGGACCTGGTCAACGAGAAGGTCCGCGTGAACGCGCCCATCGAGACCGAGATCCTCCCGATGGATCAGGCCAAGGCGCGCGGCGCCATCGGTCTCTTCGAGGAGAAATACGGTGAGGTCGTCCGCATGCTCCGCATGACCGACGATTCGATCGAGCTCTGCGGCGGGACACACGCGTCGGCCACCGGCGACATCGGCTTCTTCAAGGTCGTGTCGGAGGGCGGCGTCGCAGCGGGCGTCCGCCGCATCGAGGCGGTCACGGGTGTCGGCGCCGTCGAGCACGTGCGGACCCTGGAGAGCCAGCTCTCGGGCGCCGCGGCGCTCCTCAAGGTCGCGCCGCGCGAGACCGTCGAGCGCCTCGAGAAGCTCCTCGCGTCGCTCAAGGATCGTGACAGGCAGATCGAGGAGCTCAAGCGCAAGCTGCTCCAGGGCGGGACCAAGGATCTCACCGCGGACGCCCAGCCCCGCGACGGCCACAAGGTGCTCGGCGCGGTCGTCGACATCGGCGACGGCAAGGCGCTCCGAGAGCTCGCCGACCAGCTGCGCGACAAGCTCTCGCCCGCCGTCATCTTGCTCGGCACGGCCACGGGCGATGGCCGTGCGCTCCTCGCGTGCTCCGTCTCGAAGGAGCTCACCGGGCGCTTCAAGGCGGGAGACATCGTGAGGGACGCAGCCGCGATCGTCGGCGGCAGCGGTGGTGGTCGGCCCGACTTCGCGCAGGCTGGTGGCAACGACGCGAGCAAGCTCGGCGAGGCCGTCGCGCGCGTCTACGCGCTGGCCTGAGCTCGTCGGAGGGGTCGCGAAAGGAGGCGCTCGCCCGCGGGATGCCCGAGCGCTGGTTGCTGCGCGCGGGCGCTTCGAGCGCGT
>JBKDQC010000769.1:0-4492 GCA_046342295.1 Deltaproteobacteria bacterium
CTCCTCGCGTGCCGCGCGGACGCGCCGCGCTCGTTCGAGGTGATGATGGCCCGCGTCAGCGACGACCACGCCCGCGCGCCCCACCGCATCAGCGACAAGCCCTTTCTCGTCGATCGCGCCGGCCTGCGGCCTTACTGACGACGGCCTGTAGGTTCCGGAAACTCTGCTCCTCGATGGTTCGCAAGAAGGGAAACTGCGCTGACCTGACGGCGCGGTGAAGACGGGTGCCTCGACGATGCGCGACCTCCTCGGAGATCAGCATCGCGAGGAGCTGCTCGCAGAACACTCCTCGAGCGCGCGCGCCATCACTCGTTCGTCGTGAGCGGCACACCGAGCTGCTCGGACAGCGCGCGCGACAAGAAGCGGGCCTCGTCCTCGGACGTCAGCCCCTTGAGCAGGGCTTGCCGCGGGTTGTTCTCGACGTCGGCGCAGACCGACCACGTGACGGTGACCCGCCCGCGCTTGCCACGCGTGCTCCTGGACTCGGCATAGAAGCCGCGGATGGAACCGACATCGAGGTCGCTCGCGCCGCGCCACAGGATGGGGCCGTGTGTGGTGCGCAGCCGTCCACCCCCCAGCGCGATCCGCGTCCGGTTCAGGAGCATCGCGAGCGACCAGTACGCGAGCCCGACTCCGACGGCGACGTGCAGCAGCGGGAACCACAGCATGAACCCGCCAGGTGAAGGCGTCTGGAGCGCGATGGAGTACCAGACCACGAGGAAGCCACACCAGATGATCGCGAAGAACATCGTGAAGATCGCCTTCGGCTGGAACCAACGGACCTCGAGCTCGACATCGGATGGGGGAATCGCGATGCGCGAGCGGTAGCCCTGTTCTCCTTCGCCATTCTCGCGTCGAGGCTCGAGGTTGCCTCGCGCGACACGCACGCTCGCGGGCGGGTGGAGCTCGCGGCGTCGCACCGCGTCGTCCCCACGCAGCTGGGTGCCGATCTCGAAGACCGAATCACACGTGCGGCACCGCGCGAGCTTGGTCGCGAGCTCGACGTCCTCCACGGGAATCGTAGACGAGCAAGTGGTGCACCGAATCTGGGCCATCTCGCCTCCTCGGGAGAGGATACCCGCGCGGACGCGGGCCACGAAGCTGGCGAGGCCAGAACATCCGAGGAATCGAGGGGCGCGTTCAGGTCGAGCGCTCCTCCTTCAATGGGTTCGGACCTCGAAGCGGCTCGGCTCGCTGCGGCGGCCGTCGAGGATCGCCTCGACGTGGTGCACGCCCTCCGCGAGCGTCCACGCGTCGCCTTCGATGGGCCGTCCATCGATCTCGAAGCGCGCGTCGGCGCGCGGCATCGTCCCGAGGGAAGCCCGCAGGGGAATGCGCGGCCGTGAGCCCGAAGGGGCGACGAGCACGGCGCCCGCCGCGGGGTGGGTGACGCGGAGGGCGAGCGCCGCCGCCTGCGCAGGGGTGTCCCCCCGCAAGCGCATCCCGAGTGGTCGCGCGCCCTGGAGCCAAGCCCGGTAGCGCTCGGACAGAAACAAGGCGCCGTCGTCGTCGTGTCCCTCGCAGACCCGGGTGGGGGCGCGGCCCCGGGCGAAGACCTCCGAGGCGACGTGGGTGCAGCGCGGCCCGGGCAGGAGGCCGGTGTGGTGGCAGACGTGCACGTGTGCGAGCGCTTGGGACGCTGCCTCCTCGGAGATCACGGGTGCGTCCGCCGGCACGAGATCCTCGCGGCGCGCACGGGCGGCGCCCAGAATCTGCATCGCCGCCGGCGCCGCCGCCTCGAAGCCCGAGACCCGCTGCATCGAATCGCCGGAAGGATCTCCGACCCAGACGATCACGGTGAAATCGTCGTCGAAGGCAGCGGCCCAGGCATCGCGCCACGAGGCCGAGGTCCCGGTCTTGAGCGCGACCTCGCTGCGGCCGGCCTCGCCCGGCGCGAACGCCGACAAGTCAGCCCCGAAGCCTGCGCGCCTCGCCTCCCGGTCCTCGAGGACGTCGCGAACGAGGAGGGCCGCGTCCCGCTCGATCGCGCGGCGGGCTGCGGCCGGCTGACCGCGCAGCGGCGTGGAGCGGAGGGGGATCCGCGTGCCGCCGCGCGCGAGCGCGACGTAAGCCTCCGCGAGCGCGAGCGGCGAGGTGTCGGCGCCGCCGAGCACGACCGCCGCGCCGACCTCGTCGGCCTCGAGGCCGGCGGCGAGTCCGAAAGATCCCAGGCCCCGCAGCACCCGCTCCTGCCCGAGCCGGCGCGCCACGTCGAGCGCGGCGAGGTTGAGCGACGCGGCGAGGGCCATGCGCGCGGTCACCGGCCCGCGCTCGGTGCCGTCGTAGTTCTCGGCTTCGTAGAGCGCACCGTCGTGGCCGGTCATCGGCGCGCGAAGATCGTCGACGACGCTCGCGGGCCCCGCGCCCCGCGCGAAGTAGAGCGCGTAGAGGAACGGCTTGAGCGTCGAGCCCGGCTGACGGCGCGCGCGGAGAAGGTCGAGCTGGCCGCCCTCGGTGTCCGCGCCCGCACGCGCGGCGCCGACGTACGCGCGGATCTCCCCGGTCGCGTTGAGCACCACGAGCCCCGCCGCGTTCGTGGCGCCGCGCGGGGAGAAGCGGACCACCGTGCCCGCGAGGACCTGCTCGGCCCGATCCTGGATCGCGAGGTCGAGGCTCGTCTCGACCTCGCCCGCATCGGCGGCGATCTCGCCCCGACGCACGGCGCCCACGACGTGATCGGCGAAGCGCGGCGCGCGGTAGCTTCGCGGGCTCTCGCTGCGGAGGCTCGGTCGCTCGGCCCGCGCGGCGCGCACCGCGTCCGGGCTCCGCAGGCCGAGCTCGAGCATGCGATCGAGGACATGATCGCGGCGCGCCACCGCGCGCGCGAGGTGGCGACGCGGATCGAGGCGGCTCGGCGCCTGCGGCAACCCCGCCAGGAGCGCCGCCTCGCCGAGCGTGAGATCGGAGGCCGGGCGACCGAAATACGCCTGTGCAGCCCGCTCGATGCCCACGACACCGTTTCCATAGGGAAGGCGGTTCAGGTACTGCGCGAGGATCTCGTCCTTGCCGAGGCGCGTCTCGAGCTCGATCGCGCGCAGGATCTCGAGCGCCTTGGAAGGCAGCCCGTGGGGTCGTCCGTAGACGAGCTTCACGAGCTGCTGCGTGAGGGTCGAGGCGCCGGAGCGCGCGCCGCCGGGCGCGAGATCCTGTCCGAGCGCCCGGAGCGAGGCCGCGAGATCGACGCCTGCGTGCGCGAAGAAGCGATGGTCCTCCGCGGCGATCACGGCGTCGCTCACGTCGGGGTCGATCCGCCCGAGCGGCACCCAGCGTCGATCGACGCGCTCGACCATCTCCGACCGCACGCCCTCCGGAGGTACGTCGAGGAGAGGTCGCTCGTGCCGGAGCAAGCGTCCCTCGCGGTCGAGGATCGCGAGCGAGTCCGGGGGGATCGCGAAGCGAGCGTCGTCGATCAGGCGGTCGCGCAGCGCGGCGAAGGCGAGCCCCGCCGCGATCACCGAAGAGAGCCACGCCGCCGCGAGACGTCTCATCCACGGGCGCGGGCGGCGCGCGGCGGCGACTGCGGTCGCGCCCGCCGGAGCGCTCACGGGTCGACCACCAGCGTCGTCATGGCGCTCCGCGCGACGAGGGCCGGGTTGCGCTCGCTCGCGAGCTCCGCCGGCGGGACGCTGAAGGTCCCCACCGTCGTCGCGCGCACACCGTAGGTGAGCTCGGAGAGCGAGGGGGAGATCATCGAGAGGTAGAACGTGCTCGCGTGTACGTCGTGGGCGACGTGCTGCACATAGTTCGACGTTCGCATCGCGAGCACGCCGCGCGCGTCGGCGACGTCGTCCGAGGGGCTCATGCCGACCAGGGCCGCGAGCGCTCGCGCCGGTGCGGTGCGGTGGCCGCCGTCGATCGGCTCGAGCCCCGCCGCGTGCGGGTCGCGCACCGCGAGAGGCGACTCGACGCCGTGCTCGGTGTGCACGCACAGGCGACTGCGAACGAGCGAGCCGAGCGGGATGTGCGCGCCGTCGGCGAGCGGGGCGCCGGCCTCGGTCTCGAGGACGCGGTGCAGCGTGATCCCGGCGCCGCGCGCGACCGCCTCGGGCTCGCCGAGCGGCAGGGCCCACTCGCCGTCGAGCGCGAGGAAGACCGGGGCTCCCTCGGGCGCGCGGGCCGCGAGGGTGTGGGTGCCGCGCGCGATCTGCTCGAAGGGGATCTCGAGGCTCCTCGTCGCCGAGGCCGAGCCGACGGACATCGTCTCGAGCGGGCTGCCGTCGAGGAGAATCGAGTAGGTGGCGGGCGGCCCGAACAAGCCCCCTTCCCCACTCCGCGCGAGACCCTCGGCCACGCTCGCCTCCGCGCGGAGGATCCACGCCAGCTCGAGCCCGGCCGCGGCCGGCTCGGCCTGGAGTAGGCGCGAGAGGAGCGCGCGCATCGAGCCGCGGGCCGAGCCGACGGAGCTCGCCGCCTCGCAGGCGAGCGCGATCGCGCGCGCGTCCCCGACGTACGTCGGGTCGGCGGGGCGCGGCTCGAGGATGCGTCGCGCGGC
>JBKDQC010000770.1:0-7574 GCA_046342295.1 Deltaproteobacteria bacterium
GGCCGCGCTCGATCGAGCGCGCCCGCGCAGGGGGCACCTGGTCCATGCCCAGCGCACCCGCGAGGCGGTATGCCGCGATCTCGTGCGCCCAGCCGCGTGGATGGATTCGGGTCTCGGGCTTGAAAGCAGCGTCGATGCTGCCCGCGAGCTGCATCTGGAAGGTCGTCGAAGTCGTGCCCACGGGCCGGAGGTTGTCCAGCCGCGCCGAGGAGAGCGCCTCGAGGATGGTGTCCTCACCGAGCTCGCTCGACGCGAAGCGACGGACCGCGGGCAGCCCCATGTCCTGTGCGCGCGCGCCGGTCTCGGCCGCTGCCCCCGCGGCGAGCGCGAGCCCGACACAGAGGAGCAGCCGCGGTCCACGCTGTTCGGCGATCTTCACGCGTTCTCGACTCACGTGTACTGGGCGAACAGGTTCTTGGCGATCACCATGCGCTGGATCTGCGAGGTCCCCTCGTAGATCTGGAGGATCTTCGCGTCGCGCATGAGCTTCTCGACCGGATAGTCCTTCATGAAGCCCGCGCCTCCGAAGACCTGCACCGCGTCGGTCGCCACCTGCATCGCCGAGTCGGCCCCGAAAGCCTTGGCGTAGCTCGAGACGATCGAGCTCTTGGCGCCCTGGTCGAGCATCCACGCGGCCTTGTGCACGAGCAGGCGCGTCGCCTCGTACTTGATCGCCATCTCCGCGATCATGAACTGCACCGCCTGGTGGTTCGCGATCGCGGTGCCGAAGGTCTTGCGCTCGAGGGCGAAGCGCGCCGACTCGTCCATCGCCCGGCGCATCAAGCCGCAGGCTCCCGCCCCGATGTCGGGCCTCGTGCGGTCGAAGGTCTCCATGGCGACCTTGAACCCCTTGCCCGCCTCCGCGAGCACCTGTCGCTTGTGGACCTTCACGTCCTCGAGGATCACCGTCGCGGTGTCGCTCGCGCGCTGACCGAGCTTGTCCTCCTTGCGGCCGATCGAAAGGCCCGGAGTGTCCCGGTCGATCACGAAGGCCATGATCGTCTTGTGGCGCTGGCTCGCGTCGACCGTCGCGAAGACGACGTACCACGACGCCATCGACGCATTCGTGATGTAACACTTCTGGCCGTTCAGTACCCAGTCGTCGCCGACCTGACGCGCGGTGCACTGGATGCCCGCCGCGTCCGATCCCGCAGCCGGCTCGGTGATGGCGTAGGCCGCGTAGATCGGCTCGCTCGTGAGCATGCCGAGGTACTTCTTCTTCTGCTCCGCGTTGCCCGCGATCATGATGGGCGTGGCCGCGAGCGTGTTGGCCGTCATCGAGGTCTGGATGCCGGTGCAGCCGTAGGCGAGCTCCTCCGTGATGATCACGTTCTCGAGCTCGCCGAGGCCGAGGCCGCCGTACTCGGGCTCGATGTGCGGCGCGAGCAGGCCGAGCCGGTGCGCCTCCTTGAAGACCTCGTGCGGGAACTTCGAGTGGTGATCGCACTCGGCCGCGACGGGGATGATCTTGGCTTTTGCGAAGTCCCGCGCGACGCGCTGGAACTCCCGCTGCTCCTCGGACATCTCGAACCCGATCATCGCTTGCGCTCCTTTTGTCGACGTTGTTCCTCGGCGCGACCCGCCTTCGCGCCGTAGACGTAACCGAACGCGAAACCCACCAGCAGCACGCCTGGAATGAAGACGAAGTGGTTGACGCTGGGAAGGTCCATGCGCTCAGCCGTCCTTGGCGTCGGCCTCACGCCTGCCATCCGCCTCGCCAGGCGCCCTCCTCTGGCCGTCGGGCTTGCGCGCCTCGACCGCCCTCTCGAGCCGCTCGAGGTCGCGCGAAGCACCCGCCGTGAGACTGCCGAGGTAGAGCACGTAGCCGAGCACGAGGACGAGCACGGCGCCGTAGGCTGCGACGAGGAGGGGCCCGCCCGGAACGTCCTCTTGCTGGGCGCCGGTCACGGCCTGGAAGGTGGCCGAGCGGCTCCCGGCGGCGTCCTCCGCGACGGCGCTCGGGTCGACGTCGTCGGCGCGCAGCGGGCTCGCCAGCAGCGACAGGCTCGACACGAAGAGGAGCGCGACCAGGACCCGCGCGCGCACGTTCCGAGCCTTCTCTCCATTCATCACGAGCCATCCTCCAGGAGGCCGCTCTCGGCGGCCTCGAGCTCGAGCGCAGCGACGCGCTGCCGTACCCGCTCGATGCGATAGCGGCTCCACACGAGCCACGCGACGAGCGCGGTGAAGAGCGCGAAGCCGAGCGCGAGCGCCGGCGCCATGTCGGGGTGGATGCCGCCGCCCGCGCGCGTGATCACGGTGGGATGCTGTCCGCGCCAGCGCTGCACGGAGTAGTGGATGACGGGCAAGAGCAGGAGCCCGAGGAAGCCCAGCGCGGATGCGAAGCGCTTCTCGGCCTCCCCCGCCTGCCCGAGCCCGCGGAGCACGTTGAAGGCGACGTAGATCATGCCCGCGAGCAGGGTCGTGGTGAGGCGCGGATCCCACGTCCAGTACGTGCCCCACGCCTTGCGCGCCCAGAGGGGGCCGGTGATGAGCACGATGAGGCAGAAGACGAGGCCGATCTCGGCGCCGGCGACGGCGATCGCGTCCCATCGCTCGTCCCGGCGCCACAGATACATGGCGCTGCCGACCGCCGACGTGACGAACGCCACGTACATCGCGTACGCGCTCGGGACGTGGAAGTAGAAGATCTTCTGGACGATCCCCATCTGGAGCTCGACCGGAGCCATCACGAAGATCGCGTAGAGCGACGCGAGCGAGAGCGCGATCGCCACTGCGCCGAGCGCCGAGTGCGGCACCGGCAGCGACCCGACCCGCAGCGGGGAGTCGTCCTTGCGGAGCAGCGTCGCCACCCCCGCGACGAAGAAGCCGAGCGGCAGGAGCCCGCGCGTGAACGACGCCGACACGGCCACGAGACCGAAGACGGCGAGCGCGCCCAGCGCGATCCAGACCAGAGCCGTGGCGACGCGCACCGACATGCGAGGCGCAAGCTATCCCAGCGGCCACCGAGCGTCGAGACGCCGTGCGGTGACCGCCGTCACGCGGGCGACCGCTCGAAGCGGCGCCAGGCGCCGTCGATCCTGCGCTCGTGCGGCAAGTACTCGAGCTTGTAGCGCATGTGCGCGTTGTCCGCGATCGCGAGGCCCAGGTAGAGCCACTGCACGTTGCTGCGGCGCGCGAGCTCGAGCTGCGTGAGGATCGAGAAGGCGCCGATCGAGAGCGAGCGGTGCGGCGCTGGGAGCTCGGGCTCGTAGAACGTGTACACGGCGCTCCAGGCGTCGGCGCCCCGGTCGGTCACCGCGATCCCGACCAGCCGATCGCCGAGGAAGTAGCGGATCTCGAAGGACTCCACCGCCCTCTCGACGAGGAACGCGTGGTACTCCGCCGCCCCGATCTCGCGCGGGTGCTTCTTGAGGCCGCGCACGCTCTGGTGCCGCTCGAAGAGCGCGACGCGCGCCTCGTCCACGACGAGGGGCCCGAGGCTCACCGAGAGCGCGCGCTGTCCCTTGCTCCACACGCGGCGCTGCCCCCGGGTGGGCTCGAAACAGCCCGTGTCGATGCGCAGTGGCTCGCAGGCACGACAGGCCGGGCAGGCCTGCGTGTAGAAGAGCGCACCGGCCCGGCGGTCACCGGACTCGAGGCGCCCATCGAGCTCGCTCGGCCTGAGCCGCCGCGTCGGCATGCGCAGGGGCCTTCGCGCGATGCGCCCCTCGAGGTACGGACACGGCTCGTCCTGATCGAGGACGACGATCTCGGGCGGGATCACCGGGAGTACGCGCGGTCCGTCCATGGAGCGGGCCCGAGTATAGAGCCCATGGGGCGAGCGTCGCGACCGGGGGCGTCACGCCCCCGGTCGGCGCGGCGTCACTTCCGGACGTCGCCGCGGGCGAAGATGCTCGCGACGTAGCTGAGCACGTCCTTCGCGCTCGCCTCGTTGTAGCCGTAGTACTTGATGAGGCGATCCTTGATGACGTCGATCTTGTCCTGCGTCTCTTTGTCGATGACGTTGGACACGAAGCTCGAGAGCTTGATCGAGTCCTTCTGGTCCTCGAAGAGCTTCATCTCGAGCGCGCGGCGCAGGCGGTCGTTCGTGTCGTAGGAGAACTTCTTCCCCTCGATCGCGAGCGCGCCGATGTAGTTCATGATCTCACGGCGGAAGTCGTCCTTGCGGCTCTCGGGGATGTCGATCTTCTCTTCGATCGAGCGCATGAGCCGATCGTCCGGCTCCTCGTCGCGGCCGGTGTAGCGGTTCTTGACCTTCTCCTTGAGCGTGTAGGCGCGGACGTTGTCGATGTAGTTCGCCGACAGGCGGCTGATCGCTTCTTCGTCGGCCGAGATCGCGCGCTGGACCTCGTTCTTCACGATCTCCTCGTACTCGGTCTTCACGACCCCGATGAGCTCCGCGTACCGCTTCTTGATGTCGGCGTCGGAGATCAGCGAGTGGTGCGCGAGCCCCTTCTCGAGCTCGTTCAGCACCATGAAGGGGTTGATGTAGCCCTCGACCCCATCCTTCACGAGGGCGTTGGAGATCTTGTCCTGGATGTAGCGAGGCGAGATCCCGTCGAGGCCCTCGCGCGTCGCCTCCTTGCGGAGCTCCTTCACGTTGTCCTGCGTGAAGCCGGGCAGCGTCTTTCCATCGTAGAGCTTCATCTTCTGGAGCACGTTGAGCTGGTGCTTCTTGGGCTCCTCGAGACGCGTGAGCACCGCCCACATCGCGGCGACGTCGAGCGTGTGCGGCGCGACGTGCTTGCCGCGCAGGCGCCCCTCGCCGAACTCCTTCGAGTAGATGCGCTTCTCCTCGCTGAACTTCGTGATGTAGGGGATGTCGATCTTGATCGTCCGATCGCGCAGCGCCTCCATGAACTCGTTGTCGAGGAGCTTCTTGTACTCGGCCTCGTTGGTGTGGCCGATGATCACCTCGTCGATGTCCGTCTGCGCGAACTTCTTCGGCTTGATCTTGCGCTCCTGCGTCGCCCCGAGGAGGTCGTACAAGAAGGCGACGTCGAGCTTGAGGATCTCGACGAACTCGATGACGCCTCGGTTGGCGACGTTGAACTCTCCGTCGAAGTTGAACGCGCGCGGGTCGGAGTCCGAGCCGTACTCGGCGATCTTCCGGTAGTTGATGTCGCCCGTGAGCTCGGTCGAGTCCTGGTTCTTCTCGTCCTTGGGCTGGAAGGTTCCGATGCCGACGCGGTCCTTCTCGCTCAAGATCAGCCGCTTGACGCGGATGTGTTTGGCCACGAGCTGTGCCCAGTCGCCGCCGTAGCGGTCCAGGAGCGCGCGGAAGATGAAGCGGCTCGCGGGGTTGAGCGTCCCGGGGACCACGACGCGGAAGCGGTCGCTCCCGAGGCCGAGCTCCTTGATCGCGCGCTCGCGCCACTCCTCCGGGATGAGCTTGAGGGGCTCCTCGTTCATCGGGCACGGCATCTCGTCCTGCTCGCCCGCGAGCCCCGTGTCCTTCAGGTTCACCCACCTGTAGGTGTAGAGGGCGCCTTCCGGCGTGCGCGAGTACCGCTCGATGCCCTTCTTGAGGAGGCGCGCGATCGTGCTCTTGCTCGAGCCGACGGGGCCGTGCAGGAGGATGATGCGCTTTTCGGGGCCGTACCCGAGCGCGGCCGCCTGCAGCGTCGAGACCAGGCGCATCAGCGGGATGTCGAGGCCGAAGATGGCGTCCCGTCCTCCGTCGATCGGATCCTGGAAGAAGGGGTGGCGCACGAGGCGCTTCTTGTTGTCGACGTACTCTTCCTCGCCGTAGCTCACGATCATGTCGTAGAGCCGCTGGAAGGCGTTTCGGGTGACCTGCGGGCGCTCGCGCACGAGGCGCAGGTACTCCTCGAAGGAGCCTTCCCACGAGAGGTCGCGGTATTGGCTGAAGTCCTGGAGGGACGCGATGCGGGCGACCAGGCTGTCCTCACGGATCGACATGCGGTGAGACCTCGGGGTGATGGCCACGAAGACGTGGGCGCTCGGAGGGTACCACCTGCGCGTGGCCGCGAGAGGCTCGATGCGCGTGCGGATGCGTCCGCCTGCGATCCGATGCCTCTGGCAGACTGCGCGGATGGACGAGCACGCGCCTGCGCACCTCGACACGGGCGAGGAGCCGCGGTGGCGCGCGCGCGCACGCTGGACCGCGATCTCCTGCCTGGCTCTTGGTCTCGCGCTCGATCTCGCCTGGGAGACGCCCCGCCCCGCGCGGTTGCTCGGCTCGATCGGGGTCGTGCTCGCGGTGGCGCTGCGAACTCCGCTCGGGGTCGCGGCGCTCGTGGTCGACGTCGCCCTCGAGCTTCTCGACGCGCTCGGGGCAGGCACGCGGGGCGCCTCGCTCGCAGGGTGCGCGCACGCGGGCTCCGCGCTCGGCCTCGCGGCGCTCTCCCTCGTGCTCTACCGGCGCTCCGAGGACGAGCGCTTCGAGCGGCGCACCACGCTCTTGGGCCTCGCGGCCCTCGTCGCGTCGGGGCTCTTGGCTTCGCTCGCACACGGCTCGTGATCGATGCGGCTCCGCACGGCCGATCCACGCTATGTCTCGAGGGTGCTGGATCGACAGGCCGCCGCGGCGCTCGATCGCGCGCTCGCGCTCGTCGCGAGGCGCGCGCGCATCCTGCCTGCGCTCCATCCCCGGAACGCCGCCGCCGAGCGCGCGCGCCTGACGGTCGAGCTCGCGGCCGGGCGGGTGCCCGTGCCTCGCTGGGATCCGCTCGAGCGTCGCGACGTGCGCGGTCTGCTCGCCGAGCTCGACGGCCTGCGCGCCGCCCTGCCGCAGTTCTTGCCCGGGCCGATCGGCGCGCTCTACCTCGCCCGCCTCGACGAGCTCGAGCTCGACGTCGCGTTGCTCGATGCCCTCGGAGATCCGCGGCGCGTGCGGCCGATCGCGGCGCGCCGCTACGGCCGAGGCCGCGAGAGCGTCGGGGGCCGCAGGCTCGCGGAGCACGCGGCGGACATCCTCGCGCGGGTGACCGCGGAGGAGGATCCGCCCTCGGTGCCCGCGAGCGCGCTCGCGTCGATGATGGAGCGCGCGGCGCGTGAGGTCGGTCTCTCCCTCGCCGTGCGGCTCGAGGCGCGCCTCAGCGCCGGCGCCGCCACCGGCGACCACACGATCTACGTGCAAGATCGGCCGTTTGGCGCGGTCGAAGCGCGTCGCCTCGTCGCCCACGAGGTGCTCGGGCACGCGCTGGCCGGCGCGCGGGGCGCGCGCGAGCAGTTCGCGATCTTCGAGATCGGGACGGCGGGGTCGTTCGCGGACCAGGAGGGGCTCGCGATCGCGCTCGAGGAGCAAGCCGGCGCCCTCGACGGCGCGCGCTGGCGCATCCTGGCCGCGCGCGTGGTCGCGACCGATCGGATGCACGAGGGCGCGAGCTTCGGAGAGACGGCGCGGGGGCTCGTGCGCGACGTGGGCCTGCCGCCCGGGGTTGCGATCACGACGACCGAGCGCGCCTACCGCGGCGGAGGTGTCGCGCGCGACGCAGGCTACCTCGCGGGTCTGCTCCGGGTGCGCGCGGCGCTCGCGGGCGGCTCCCCGTCCGTCGCACAGCTTCGCGCCCGCCCCCTCGATGGAGGCGCGATCCCCCCCCGACGCGGGGCCGTGGGGACGGGCCACGCGCCCGCCACGCCCCCGG
>JBKDQC010000771.1:0-6418 GCA_046342295.1 Deltaproteobacteria bacterium
GCTCGACGCTCGCCCGGTCGATCTCGATCGCGCGGCGGAACACGACGAGCGCCTCCGCGCTCGAGCCGCGCGCCATGAAGATGCGGCCCTTGGCGACCCAGGGCGCCGCGAGGTCGCGCGCACTCTCGATCGCCCGGTCGAGTCGTCGGAGCGCTCGGGCCTGCATGCCCAGACGCGCCTCGAGCGCGGCGGCGAGCATGTGAAGACGCGCGAGCGCGCGAGCCCACCACGGGCTCGCGGCGCGGGTGATGACGGGCTTGAGTGCGCCCTCGGGGACGTCTTTCTCTCCGCGGAGCTCCATCTGCGCGCGAACCGCGCGCAGCGCCTCCTCGACGTCAACCGAGAGCGCGGGCCCGCGGTCGGTCGCGCGCAGCCCCCGCAGCAGGCGCACCGCGCGTGCGTCTCCCAGCCTGCCGAGCGACCGCACCACGGCGCGGTCGAGCGCGAGCGAGCCCGTGCCGCGGAGGCTCGCGCGCGGCTCGAAGTCCTCGCTCGTCGCGATCGGGCCGATCGCCTCCACCGCGGCGAGGCGTGCCCGTGGATCCTCGGCCCGCATCGTGTCTCTCAGCTCGGGCAACACGGTCGGATCGCCGTGCAGGCCCAGCATCCCTCCGAGCACGGCGCGATCGGCCGGGGTGTTGCTGCGTCGGAACGCGGACGCAAGGATCGCGTGCGCGCTCGCGGTGTCGACGCGGCCGAGGGCCCGCGCCGCGTCGAGGGCGATCCCGCGCTCGCGCGATTCGACGAGCGCGCCGAGCGTCGGCACGAGCCTCGGATCCCCGGCGCCGCGGATGGCCGCCAGCCAGGCCGCACGCGCCTCTCGACCTTCGTCGCTCGCGAGCCCGGCGCCCTCGAGCAACGACGCCAGGTGCGCGACGAGCGGCTCGGGCGCCCCCGCGAGGCGCGAGCCCACGAGCGCGCGCGCCTCGGCGTCGAGCGCGACGAGCGGGTCTCGTTCGAGCTCACCTTCGTAGAAGCGAGCGATGGCGTCGAGCAGCGCCGCGATGACCGCTGCGGCTTGCGTGTCCTCGGCCTCGATCTCCGAGACCTCGCCGACGCCGAGCCGCGCGCGTGCCCTGCCTGCCTCGAGGCCCAGATCCTCGTCGCGCACGCTCGCGAGGCCCGCGTCGATGAGGCCGCGCGAGTCGGCCTCGGCCGTCGCACCGAGCGCGCCGAGCCACGCGATCGCGGCGCGCCGCTGCCTCAGGCTCCCCCCGCGCAGCACCGCGATCAGGGTACGCGCGTCCTCGAGCCGATCGATCCCCCGCTCGCCCTCCGAGCTCGAGACCGCGAGGCGATGCAGGAACGTACGCTCCGCCACCGACCGCGGCGTGGGCTCTGGCGGCGCCGAGCACGCCGGCGGAGCCGCCCGCACCGCATCCTTGGCGAGCGCGAGCGTCAGCGCGCGGGCGAAGCCGACCTCGTCCGTCGCAGGCACACCCATCGAGAGGGCCAGCGCGGCGTCGTCTGCGCCGGTGCCCTCGCGGAGACGCCGCTCGAGGTCGCTCACCCCGGGGATCGTAGCGGATCGGGCGCGCGCGCTCCCGAAAACGCGCTCCCGGGGATGCGCGTCAGCCCAGCTCCAGCTCGTCCGGGTAGTCCTCGTCACCCGACTCGGCCGGGCGAGGCGGCAGCTCGAGCTCGGCCGCGTCGTCGTCGAGCCCCTCCTCGCCGGCGTCGCCGACGCCGCCTCGATCCGCGGGCTCGTCCACCTCGAGCGGCGTCGAGGCGTCGTCCTCCGAGCCCTGCGTCCACGACTCGTCCTCCCCTTCGGCGAGCTCGGCGTCCTCGCCCACCGCGTCGCCTTCCCCCGTCTCCCATCCCTCCACCTCGAGGTCCGAGAGCGTGTCGATCACGGCCTCCGCTGCTTCTTCCGCCGTCGCGTCGTCGAGGCCGACGTGCTCGTCGCCTTCGACGACGAGATCTTCGACCGGAGCGCCCTCTTCGCTCGCGCCGTCGAGCGCCGGTAGGTCCATGTCGTCGTCGAGGGCGAGCCCCTCCGCCTCGCCCTCCGGCCCGCTCTCTTCGGGCGCTCGTTCCTGCGCGTCGAGGTCGGTCACGCCGAACCTCCCCGCATCGCCACGAGCCGCGCCGTCACCTTCTGGAGGTCTTCCCAGACCGGTCGCTTCATCTCCGCGTTCCGCAGGAGAAACGCCGGATGGTAGGTCGGCATGACCGGGACGCCGCGGTACTCGCTCCAGGTGCCGCGCCAGCTCCGACCGGCCTCCGCGCAACCGAGCCGCTCCGCCGCCGAGCGCCCGAGCGCGACGATGACGCGCGGCGCGACCGCGGCGAGCTGGCCGTCGAGGAAGGGCGCGCAGGCCGAAGCTTCGTCGGGCAGCGGGGTGCGGTTCTCGGGGGGGCGACACTTCACGACGTTGCAGATGTAGGCCTCGCCGCGCTCGAGGCCCATCGCGGAGATCATCTTGTCGAGCAGCTGCCCGGCCGCGCCGACGAACGGCTCTCCGGTCTGGTCCTCGTGAAAGCCCGGGCCCTCGCCGACGAACGCGACCTCCGCGGCGGCCGAGCCGCGCGCGAACACGCTCTTGGTGCGGGACTCGTGGAGGCGGCAGGCCGTGCAGGCGGCGGCATCGCGCGAGAGGCGTTCGAGCACGGCGAGGCGACCGTCGTCGAGGAGGGCGCGCGTGACCGAGGGCGCGGATGCGGCGGGCACGGTCTCGGCGGGCACGGTCTCGGCGTCCGCGGCGCCGGCGCGCGGCGCCGTTCGCGCGCGCCGCGCCTGCGCGAGGAGCGCGTCGAGCTCGCTCGCCGAGACCTCCGGGCGGGCCGGCCCCACGGACGCAGTCCGGGGCGCCGTCGCCGGGGCGGGCGACGGCGCGCGAGCGGCGACCAGCGCGCTCCCAGCGAGCGCGGGGCGAGCCGTCGCGGCTGCAGGCTCGCGCTCGAGCTCGAGCACGCCGATGCTGCCGACCTCGTGCTCGACGCGCAGGTGCTCCGCCAGCTCGGCCGCGATCCCGGCGAGGGCCGCGAGATCCACCGCATCGCTCGGGTCCGTCATCTCTCGGCGCTATCACGCCGCTCCGCCCGCGGGCAAATCGGTTCGTGCTACCGTTCGACACTTCGATGGCCCACGAAACGCCCCTCCTCTCCGTCGTCGTCCCTTGCTTCAACGAGCGCGCGACCATCCACATGGCCCTCGAGCAGGTGCTGGCGTGCGGGGTCGAGCCGCTCGAGATCATCGTGGTCGACGACGGCAGCACCGACGGCACGCGCGACCTCCTCACGCAGGGCCCAGCGCTCGACCCGCGCGTCCGGGTGGTCCTGCACGGCCGCAACCAGGGCAAGGGCGCCGCGCTCCGCACCGGATTCCGCGAGGCGCGCGGCCGCTTCGTCCTCGTGCAGGACGCCGACCTCGAGTACGACCCGCGCGACTACCCCGCGCTCCTCGAGCCGCTCCTCCAAGACCGCGCGGACGTCGTGTTCGGGACCCGTTTCGCGGGAGGCACGCATCGGGTGCTCTACTTCTGGCACTCGGTGGGCAACCGCCTGCTCACCACGCTCTCGAACATGGTGACGGACCTGAACCTCACCGACATGGAGACCTGTTACAAGGTCTTCAACCGCGAGATCCTCGATCAGATCAACCTCGAGGAGAACCGCTTCGGGATCGAGCCGGAGCTCACGGCGAAGGTCGCAGGGCTCGGGGCACGCGTCTACGAGGTGCCCATCAGCTACCACGGGCGCACCTACGCCGAGGGCAAGAAGATCGGCCTCAAGGACGCGTTCCGCGCGGTCTACTGCATCGCGCGCTACGGGATCGCGGCGCGGGCACGCTCGCGCGAGGCGAACGTGAAGCCGAGGTTCGGGGCGGCGCGGAGCCCGGTCCGCGCCGTCGCTGGAGCGACGAAGCCGTCCTGAGGCCGCACGTCGCAAACGTGTTGTCACCCCGACGCAGGTGTTGGTAGCCTGCGTCGCTCCTGGAGGTTCCCGAGTGGCGTCGAGTGCCCGCGTGCTTGTGGCTGGCGAGACCAACGTCGGCATGAAGCGCACCCACAACGAGGACAACTTCGACCTGCTCGAAGACGAGAAGCTTTACCTCGTCGCCGACGGCATGGGCGGGCACGCCTCGGGCGAGGTCGCGAGCAAGATCGCGATCGAGACCTTGCGCGATTTCTTCCTCTCGACGGCGCAGGACCCCGAGGCGACCTGGCCCTACAAGATGGACAAGTCGCGCGGCTACGAGGAGAACCGGCTCATCACCGGCATCAAGCTCGCCAACCTGCGGATCCACGAGAACCAGCAGCGCGAGCCCAAGCTCCGGGGGATGGGCACGACGGTCGCCGCGATCCTGATCATCGAGGAGGGCGTGCTGGTCGCGCACGTCGGGGACTCCCGCGTCTACCGCCTCCGCCAGGGCCAGCTCGAGCAGCTCACCGAGGACCACTCGCTGCTCAACGACTACATCAAGATGAAGCGGCTCAGCGAGGAAGAGATCGCGAACTTCCCGCACAAGAACGTGATCGTGCGCGCGCTGGGAATGAAGGACACCGTCAAGGTCGACACGCGGCTCGACGCGCCGCAGGTCGGCGACGTGTACCTGCTCTGCTCCGACGGGCTCTCGGGGCCGGTGACCGACCCCGAGATCGCGGAGATCGCGCAGTCGACGCCGGATCTCAAGCTCGCCGCGTCGCGCCTGATCGAGCGAGCCAACGCCAACGGCGGTCCCGACAACGTCACGGTGGTGTGCGCGAAGTGGATGGGCCGGGGCTGAGTCCGTCCCCGGCCCGTGGGCGTTCGCGCGTTCGTTCTCACCCGCGCGAAGCTCACACGGGGACGACGCGCCCGTCCGGCAACACGATAGCGTCGCTCAGGTCGGAGTCGACGTGCGCGCCGGGCCACACCACGACGCGCGTCAGGCTCCGAGCGCCCACCGAGGACCGCGGCCCGAGGACGGTCTCCTCGAGCCTCGCGCCCCGCGACACGGTGGCATCGGGGGCGACCCACGACCCGTCCGCCTCGAGCCCAGGCAGCGCGCGGCGGCCCCGCAGCACCTCGAGGTGCGCGTCTCGGTAGACCCGCGGCGTCCCGAGATCGAGCCAAGCGGCGTCGCTGAGCGTCCCGAACACGCGTCCCTCGGCCAGCCACGTCCGGTAGCCCTGGCGCACCACGCAGCCCTCCCGCGGCAGGCGCGCGAGCGCACGCCGGGAGAGCACGTGCACGCCCGTGAACATGGCGGCCGTGCCGCTCGGATGCGTCGTGGACTTCGCGAGCATGGCGACGACCCGCCCCTCCGGATCGACCTCGATGGCGCCGAGCGAGAAGGGATCCTCCGTGCGCCTGAGGACCAGCGTCGCGTCGGCGCCGCGCGCCCGATGCTCCGCCACGACGGCCCGGAGATCCGGCGCGAAGAGGATGTCCCCGTTCATCGCGACGAGGACCTCGTCTTCGCCCATCCGGCCGCGACGCTCCTCTTCGAGCTCCCACGCCCGCCGCAGACCGCCTCCGGTGCCGAGCAGGCCCGGCTCGCGTGAGAAGGCGAGCGGGATCGACGGATGCGCTCGAGCGACGTGCTCGGCGAGCGCCGCCTCGACGCGCTCGGCGAGGTGGTGCGTGTTCACCACGACCGAGGACGCGCCCGCTGCGACGAGGTGGTCGAGGGCCCAGCCCGCGAGCGGCCGACCGAAGAATGGAACGACGGGCTTGGGCAACAGCTCCGTCAACGGCCGAAGGCGGGTACCGAGCCCAGCGCCGAACACCATCGCTCGCATCGCTGCTGACGGTACTTCAGTTGGCCCGAGGGTCCATGCGGACCCTGCCCCCCGAAGCGGGGCCCCACCCGCGCGCTTCGCGCTGCGTTCCCGGTCCCGCGTTCGGATGCGCCCCCTGCCGAATCATTGTAGACCCCTCGACCCATGACGCGATCCCTCGTGACCGGTGGTGCCGGCTTCCTCGGCTCCCACCTCGCGGACCGTCTCCTCGCCCGCGGAGACGAGGTGGTCGTGCTCGACAACTTCTACACCGGCCGCCTCGAGAACGTCGCGCACCTCACCGAGCATCCGCGCTTCCGCCTCGTGGAGCACGACGTCATCGCGCCCTTCCCCAGCACCGGCGCCCTCGGCGCCCGCTTCGACCGCATCTACCACCTCGCCTGCCCCGCGAGCCCGCCGGCCTACCAGCGGGATCCCATCTACACGACGAAGATCAGCTTCCTCGGCACCCTGCACGCGCTCGAGCGAGCCCACGCGGACGGCGCCCGCCTGCTCCAAGCCTCGACCAGCGAGGTGTACGGCGACCCCGAGCAGCACCCACAGACGGAGAGCTACCGCGGCGCCGTCAACACGCTCGGCCCGCGCGCCTGTTACGACGAAGGCAAGCGCGTCGCCGAGAGCCTCTGCATGGACTTCCGACGACAGCGCGGGGTCGATGCGCGCCTCGTGCGCATCTTCAACACCTACGG
>JBKDQC010000772.1:0-3119 GCA_046342295.1 Deltaproteobacteria bacterium
TTCTCCTTCGGTGGCCCCGAAGGGCCCGACGACGTGATGCCCTTCCTCGAGAACGTCACGCGCGGACGCGGCGTCCCGCGCGAGCGCCTGCTCGAGGTGGCCGAGCATTACCACCATTTCGATGGGGTCTCGCCGATCAACGCCCACAACCGTACGCTGATCGTCGCGCTCGAGAAGGCGCTCTCAGCGCGCGGCGTCGGGCTCCCCATCTACTTCGGGAACCGCAACTGGCACCCCTTCGTCCGCGACACGCTCGTGCGCATGAAGGCCGACGGCGTCCGTAGGGCGCTCGTGTTCGTGACGAGCGCGTTCGGGAGCTACTCGGGGTGTCGGCAGTACCAGGAAGACCTCGCCGCCGCGCGCGCCGAGCTCGAGGGCGCACCGACGCTCGACAAGATCCGCCTCTACTTCGACCACCCCGGCTTCGTCGAAGCGCAGGCGCACCGCGTCGAGGACGCGCTCGCGAGCCTCCCGGGCGATCTGCGGACAGGCGCGCGGCTGGTGTTCACCGCGCACTCGGTCCCCGTGTCGATGGCCAAGACGAGCCCCTACGTCGCGCAGCTCGAGGAGGCCGCGCGCCTCGTCGCCGCGCGCGTCGGCCGCGAGCGCTTCGACCTGGTGTACCAATCGCGCAGCGGGCCACCCTCGGTGCCGTGGCTCGAGCCGGACGTGGGTGATCACCTCGACGCGCTCGCCGACCAGGGAGAGAGAGCCGTCGTGATCGTCCCGATCGGCTTCCTGAGCGACCACATGGAGGTCGTGTGGGATCTCGACCACGAGGCGCGCGATCGGGCGGCAGCCCGGGGCCTCGCGTTCGTGCGTGCCGGCACGGTGGGCACACACCCCCGCTTCGTGGACGGCATCGTCGCGCTGATCGAGGAGCGGACGCGCGCCGCGCCGCGCCTTTCGCTCGGCGTGCTCGGCGCCCCGGGCGACGAGTGCGCCCGCGACTGCTGTCCGAGGCCGCAGCGGCCCGCCTCGGCGCGATGAGCGGCCGCCCGCGTGGGCTGGTAGCATCGCGCCATGTCCTATCGCTCGCGTCGTCTCGGGGCTTCTCTTCTCGGTTTGGTGCTCGCTGCAGGTTGCGGTGGAGGAGGTGCGGTCGACGCCGCGTCGCCCGACGCCCACGACCCCACCGCGGACGCAGCCCCCGAGTGCCGCGAAGCGCCCGACTGCGACGATGGCCTCGCCTGCAACGGCGTCGAGACGTGTGCGGGAGGCCGTTGCGCGACAGGCATGCCGATGCGCTGCGACGACGGCATCGACTGCACCACCGACTTCTGCTCCGAGGAGCTGCGCCGCTGCGTGAACCGCCCTCCCGACGAGGACGGCGACGGCGTCGAGGACGCCGAATGCCTCGACGCGCGCGGAATGCCGTTCGGTGCGGACTGCGACGACTCGAGGGCGAACGTCAACCCGGGCGCGCCCGAGCTCTGCGACCCGGAGAACATCGACGAGGACTGCGACACGGCCTCGCGCGGTCCTGACTCGGACGGCGACGGCTTTGAGGACGCGCGCTGCTGCAACGGGGACGCGTGCGGCGACGACTGCAACGACGGCGCGCGGACCGCCAACCCGATGGCGACGGAGGTGTGCAACGCCCTCGACGACGACTGCGATGGGCGCGTGGACGAGGGCGTTCTCGTGATGGGCTTCCGCGACGCGGACGGCGACGGCCACGGCGACCCTGCCGTGTCGATGACCGCTTGCGGGACGCGCGCAGGCTTCGCGACCCTCGGCGACGACTGCGACGACACGAGCGCGCTCCGAAGCCCCGATCTCCCGGAGATCTGCGACACAGTCGACAACGACTGCGACGGCACTCCGGATCCCGAGGACTCCACGGTGACCGCGACCTGGTATGCGGACGACGATGGCGACGGTTTTGGCGCCTCGGTGCGCTCGACGGTCTCTTGCGCCGTGCCGTCCGGGCGTTGGTCGCTGTACGCGACCGATTGCGACGACACCGCGGCCAACGTCAGCCCTGCCGCGGCCGAGCGCTGCAACGGGCGCGACGACGACTGCAATGGGTCCGCAGACTTCGTGATCGCGCCCGGTGATCTCGAGGACGACGACCGCGACGGCGTCGCCGATTCCCGATGCGTACCGACGCCGACGCCGGCGGACTGCGACGACCGCGACACCTCGAGCGGCCCTGGCAGCGCGGAGCTCTGCGATGGCCGCGACAACGACTGCGATGGATCCGTCGACGAGAGGGTCGCGAGCTTCGCGTACTTCCGAGACGCCGACGGCGATGGCTACGGCGGCGGCTCGGGCGGCGTGCTCGTCGGCTGCGTGCCGCCCGCGGGCTACACCTCCCGTGGGGGTGATTGTGATGACACCGACGCGATGCGCTCCCCGAGCGCCTCCGAGGGCTGCAACGGCCGCGACGACGACTGCGACGCTGCGGTCGACGAGGCGCCCGCGACAGCCCGCTCCTGCATGCCCTCGATGGGACAGGAGCGCGCCTGCATCGGCGGAGGATGTCGCGTCGTCGGTTGTCTCGAGGGCTTCTTCGACTGCGACTTCGATCCCACCAACGGCTGCGAATCTTCGAGCCGGGGTTGCCGATGAGGCCCTCGCGCGCCGCGCCCACCGCCCCCCTCGGCCACGGTCGAGCCGCGGCCGTCCTCGCGCTCGTGCTCGCGTCGGTCGCCGGATGCGGCGACCCGCCCGAAGGGATCGACGCGGGCGCCGGGCTCGACGCGTTCACGCCCGCGCTCTGCTCGACGGACGAGGGCTGCGACGATGGGCTCGCCTGCAACGGCGAGGAGCGTTGCGACGAGGGACGCTGCGTCGCCGGGACGCCGAGCGCGAGCGACGACGACCTCGCGTGCACGACCGACTTCTGCTCGGAGGAGCTGCGGCGCTGCGTGAACCGCCCCGTCGATGCCGACGGCGACGGCGCGATCGCGGCGAGCTGCCTCGACGCGCGTGGGATGCCCCTCGGCGACGACTGCAACGACGACGACCCCGCCATCCGCCCGGGCTCGCTCGAGCTGTGCGACGCGATGGGCGTCGTCGAGGACTGCGATCCGACGACGCTCGGAGGACGCGTCGGCGACGGCGACGGCTACGTGGACCGCGCGTGCTGCAATGGCGATGCGTGCGGTGACGAC
>JBKDQC010000773.1:0-10520 GCA_046342295.1 Deltaproteobacteria bacterium
GGGAGACCCTCTCGAGGCTCTCGCACTGAGAATCCTCGGTGCACCGCTGCGGCTGGAATTTGTCGAGGCCGAGCAGGCTGCACGCGGGAAAGAGCGCGAGCGCGACGGCGGCTGTGGTGAGGCGACGCGGGCCCATCAGAAGGACCCCCGCACGTCGAGACCGACCGCGACGGTCCCGTCGGGCAAGAGCACTGCCGTCGGTGCGACCGCGGGGGGAGGGGGCGTCTCGAGCGGCGCGCCGTCGGTCCAGTCCGTCAGGAACGCGCAGATGATCGTCGTGGTCAGAAAGACGCCGGACGCGATGAACAGGATGTCCGCGACGAGGGCCGAGTCCCGGATCGGGCCCGTATCGCGCGGCAGGCGCGGGTCGAGCGTGTTCTGCTGGCTCTGCGTCACGAGCGCATGGATGCCCGCGCCTGCGCCCGCCCCCGCGCTGCCGACGGTGAGCGCGACGCCCGTCCAGAACACCGCGGTCGGCAGCGGCTGGCGCGTGACCGTGACGTTCTGCTCGACCCGCTGCTCGATCGTCTGTTCGATGTGCTGTTCGATCGTCTGCTGCGCACGCTCGAGCGTGATCGCCACCTCCGCGGTCTGCCGGGCGGTGACCTGGACCTGACGGCGCGCGGGGAGGTGCCCCGCGGCTCGGATCTCGATCGCGTGCTCACCGCCAGGTACCAGCACATCGCCCGGCGCTTCGCCGACGATGCGATCCTGCAGCCACACCTCGGCGCGTTGTCCTTCGGGCAGCGGGGGGCTCAGCGTGACGCGGATCGTCCCGAGCAGGTTGCGCAGGGCCCTCAGCTGCGCCTCGACCGTCCCGCGGTCCTCGGCGTCCGCGGGTGCCATCGAGAGATACCGCTCGTAGTCGCGGACCGCGAGGTCGTACCGGAAGAGCTGTTCCTGGCACTGGGCCATGTTGAACAGCGTGTTCGGTCGTGCGACCAGCGAGTAGCTGCGCTCGAGCTCGGACAGGGCACCGCGGCAATCGCCGGCGCGGGCGAGCGCGAGGCCCTGGAGGAAGCGCTGGCGAGCCTCCGCCTCGAGGGAAGCTTGCGCAGCGCTCGCCTCCTCGGGGGAGGGGCTCGCCTGCGCGCGGCTCGCACCGCCCACCGGCTCCTGTCCGCATGCGGTGCTGGGCGGGGCGAGCGCAGCGCCGAGCAGCGTCATGGAGAGCACCAGCCACGCCCGCGAACCGTCGAGGGATGAACGCATCGGACGAGATCCTACCAAGGAAGGGCCAGAGGATGCTGGACAGTTGCCGCGCTACCGCTCTCGAGCCGTGTTCGCGTACCGTGGCGAAATGGAGGACGAGCGCGCGATCTTCGTTCGTGGTCCGGTCGTGGTGTTCCGATGGCGCAACGCGCTCGGCTGGCCTGTCGAATACGTGTCCCCGAACGCAGCGGAGGTCTTCGGACACGCGGCCGAGGACTTCCTGAGCGGCCGCGTCCCGTACGCAGGGCTCGTGCACGAAGAGGATGCGGCGCGTGTTGCCGAGGAGGTCGCCGCGGCCAGCGCGAGCGACGCGACGAGCTTCGTGCACGCTCCCTATCGAATCCGTCACCGCGATGGCTCGATCTGCTGGCTCCACGACGTGACCCGGGTCGTCCGCGGGCCCGACGGCGCACCGACACACTTCCTCGGCTACGTGGTCGACGTCACCTCGCGGGTGCATGCCGAAGAACAGGCGCGTGAGCTCGAGCGGCGCTTGCTCCACGCGCAGAAGCTCGAGAGCCTCGGCGTGCTCGCGGGCGGCATCGCGCACGACTTCAACAACCTCCTCACCGGCATCCTCGGATATGCGAGCCTCTCCCGCCGCGCCGGCCCGAGCGACGGGCGGTATCGGGAGAACCTCGAGCAGATCGAGCTCCTCGCGCGCCGGGCGGCCGATCTCACGCAGCGGCTCCTCGCGTACTCGGGGCGCGGCACCGTACGCATGGAGCCCCTCGATCTCACCGAGCTCGTCGACGAGACGGTGTCGATGCTCGGTCTCGCGGTCGCCCGGACCACGACGCTCGTGATCGAGCGCGGCCAGGGGCTGCCTGCGATCGAAGCCGATCGCGCTCAGGTCCAGCAGGTGGTGATGAACCTCCTCACGAACGCAGGCGAGGCGCTCGAGGGCCGCGCCGGTCGCGTGACGCTGCGGCTCGAGCCGCGCGGACGCGAGGTCGTGCTCGAGATCGAGGACACGGGCTGCGGCATGACCGACGAGGTGAAGCAGAAGCTGTTCGAGCCGTTCTTCACCACCAAGGGAACGGCCCGTGGGCTGGGCCTGTCGGCTGTTCAGGGGATCGTGCGCAGCCACGGCGGTCGCATCGAGGTGCGGTCCCAGCCCAACGTCGGCTCGACGGTCAGCGTCTCCTTTCCCGCGAGCGAGGCACCGGCCCGCCGCCGCACGGAGACCCTGCGGCCCGCGCCGGACCGGCGCAGCGGCACGGTGCTCGTCGTCGACGACGAGCCATCCGGGAGACGCAGCGTTCGCGCGATCCTCGCGCGCGCCGGCTTCGAGGTGCTCCAAGCCTCCGATGGGCTCGAAGCCCTGGAGCTGTTCGAGCAGGCCCGCGATCGGATCTCGCTCGTGCTCCTCGATCTCACGATGCCTGGTCTCTCGGGTCCGGAGACGCTCGAAGCGCTTCGGGAGAGAAGTCAGGTGCCCGTCGTGCTCACGAGCGGCTTCGCGGCAGGACACGACGCGGTCCTCGCGCAGGCCGACGCGTTCCTCCCGAAGCCCTACACCGCCGAGACGCTCGAGCAGACGCTCGACGCGGTCCTCGCGGCGCGCTCCCTCCCGCGACCGAGCGGGTGATCGCTTCAGTCGACCGTGTTGCAGGCGACGTTGGGCTGCAGACCGACGTTGTTGCCTTCGTGGCACTCGCCTTCGTCGCCGTTCGGGTCGGCGACGACGTAGACGTCGATGCGCTCTCCGAGCGGCAGCGTCGCGGTGCAGAGCACCTCGTCGCACTCCGCGACGCCCAGGAACACCGGCGAGCTCGCCCGACACAGCTCGGGGCCATCGACCGCACCTCGACGGAACGAGACCTCGAAACCCGCGCCCATCGGCAGCGCTCCGCGGTTGCAGACGCGCGCGCTCAGCATCGCGGTGCCGTCCGACGCGCAGGGCACGCGCAAGCGGTCGCTGATCTCGCGCGTGGTCAGATCCGCCACACCGAGCGCCTCCAGATCACCCTGCACGTTCTGCCGAAAATTGTTCAGGCGAGGCTCGCGCCAGTTCATCGCGACGTCCGAGCTGCGCGGGATCTCCCCGAGGTCTCCGACGTGCGTGATCGCGTAGGCGTGCTGGCTCCAGATACGACGCGAGGCGGCCCAGCGGTCCATCGCGTCGCGCAGGACCACGATGCCGCGCCGAGGGCTGTAGCTCGTGGCGGGGCGCAGGGGGTCCTCCGCGGGGCAACCGAGGCCCATGAGCACGTAGTCGTTGGCGCTCGCGACGATCTCGGTGTGGAAGTCACCATCGACGTCCGCGATCACCGGGTTCTCGTACGCCGTCGCGCTGGACCGAGGCGCGCTGTACACGATGTCTCCCGTCGCGCCCTCGTAGATGCGGAGGAAGCACTCGTCGGCGTAGATGACCTCCGCCGCGCCGTCGGCGTCGAAGTCGAAGACCGAGCTACCCGTGACGTTCGATGTCTGGTCTTGCGAGGGCTGGGCCCAGAGGATGCCGTTCGTCTCGGTCCGTCCTCCGCAGCGCGCGGCGTCGCCGCCGGCGACGCAGTCGAGGTCGAAGACGGCGTACCGCGAGCCGCCAGCGGCGGCGATCTCGGCGCGACCGTCACCATCGAAGTCGGAGACGGTCGGCGCGCCGCCCGTGCCGCCGTCGGGGAACATCGGATCGAACGGGATCGGGATGGGCCCGAAGACGACGGTGCCATCGACGGTCTGCACGCGGACCTCTCCGAGGCTCACGACCGCGATCTCGGCCACGTCACGGCCGCCGAGCGCGGCGACCGGGTAGTTGCCGAAGTCCGCGACCGCGACGTGCCCGCGCGTGTGGCTCATCGAGACGTAGCTCTCCGCCTCGAGCGTGCGGGTCGCGCCGTTCCATTGCCAGATCGAGTCTCCGCCGACGAGCTCCATCCGCCCGTCCTCGTCGACGTCGGCGACCACCGCGATCCCGCCGAGGGCGTAGCCGAAGCGGCCGGGCACGCCCTCGTACATCAGGCAGCCGTTCGCGTCGTAGATGGCGTGATCGTCCAGGATCTCGGGGGTTCCGTCGTCATCGAGGTCGTGGATCGACACGCTCGTCCAGCGGTTCTCGTGCTCGATCGGGTCCTCCCTCCTCGTGCCGTCGGTGTTGCACACCGCGCTCTGCCAGAGCTGGACGAACGAATCGCTCGCCGGGTCCCAACGCCACGCGATGAGCCCGTTGGGCCTGCGCAGCGCGACGATCTCCGCGCGGCCGTCGCCGTCGAGATCGCCGACGGCCGGGCTCGAGGCGGCCACGAGGGGGGCGTCGTCGAGCGAGGCGAGCTGCCGGCAGTCGCGTCCGTCGATGACGCGGAGCACACCGTCCGAGAAGACGCTCCGGTTCGAGGGGAACGAGACGAACACGATCGAGGGCTCGAGGGTGTCCGCGGCGTCGTCCATGTCGAAGTCGACGACCGCGGGGGTGCTCATCGCCTGGTTGTGCATCCGGTGCGCATCGCCCGCGGGAGGGCCGGTCCACTCGCACTGCACGTCGGGCTCGATGCCCGAGAGGGAGCCGGCGCGCAGGCAGCTGGTGTCGTTGACCGTGGTCGGCGGGACGCCGTACGGCACGCAGAGGGACCCGTCGCAGTAGCTGTCGTCCCAGCAGTCGTCGTTGCTCGAGCACGGGCCGAGATCCCTCAGACACATGGAGCCGCCGTAGCAGCGCTGGCCGGGGCTACAGCACTCGGAGCCGCACGCGCGCTCGGCGGGACAGACGAAGGGCGTGTCGGAGGTCGTGAACGGGGCATCGGCCGGTTCTGCCGCCGCATCGGTGCGGTCGGCGCACCTCCCTGCGGTGCATCGCTGCCCGGGGGGGCAGTCGGCGTTCGAGAAACAGCCCGCCGGGACCCGTCCCTCGCAGTCGCAGCCCGCCACGAGGCTCGTGGAGATGGAGACCGAAGCAAGCGCGAGAAACGCGAGGCCGAGACCCTTCGAACCGCTCGTGCGTGTCATCGCGACAGGATGCCACGAGCGGGCCAGGCCCACGCCACCTCCGCAGAGGCCTCACAGATCGAGGCCGGGCTGCGGGCAACCTGGCGAGGTGTCTCCTTCCGGACACGGCACCGTCCCGAACGCGAGGCGGTAGCCGCCGGGCGTGCGCATCTCCGCGCTGAGGCGTTGCTCGCTCTCGCTCCACGTCGCGGGCAGGATCTCCCAGCCGGAGCAGATGCCGGCCGACCCGCCTGGCAGCGGAGCGCTTCCCTCGCGACAGATCGAAGGACCCTCCATCGCCAGCACGAGGCGGGCGCCGCGGCGTGAGGGATCTCGCGGCTGTCGGATCGAGACGACGACAGGCGCGCTCGTGGCGTTGATGGCTCCGTCGAAGGAGAGGAGCGGCCCGAGGCGCGCGAAGCCCGCTGCGACCTGCGCCGGCGTCACGCGATCGCGCGACTCGGCGAAGCGGACGCGGCGGTTGGCCACGGGCAGGTCGGGCGGGATGAACAGGCGCGCCTTGCTGTGCAGCTCGAGGATCGCCCCCCGTCGGTCGATCACCGCCGAGACCTCGGCGCGGCCGGTCTCGGTGCGCGGGCCCGCCGGGGCCGCAGGTTGCGCGGGAGCCTCCTCTTCTTCGTCCTCTTGCGCCGAGACCTCCGGCCAGGGGCTCCCGATCACCGCGGCGATCGAGAGCATCGTCGAGAGCAGGACCAGACCGTACGTGGAACGCCGCATGGCCTGTGTATACCGCGACCGCACGCCCGACGCGCACAGGGAAGGGCGCGCACGACGCGACGACGCAGTGCGTCGCGCCGCGAGCCGCTCGCCGCTTGCGTCCCCCCCGCAGCGTGGCTCGTCGATCGTGTGTTGCGGGCGTGGCGAGCGTGATAGGAACGCGCCGCATGGCCGACCTCCTCGCGCTCTATCGACACGCGGTGCGCGCTCGCCTGCTGGATGACCGCCTCACGGTGCTCTCTCGCGCCGGCCGCATCGGCTACCACCCGGACGCACAGCGCGCCGAGCTCGTGATCGTCGCCGCGACCGCCGCGCTCGGCGCCGAGGACTGGGTCTTTCCGACACCGCGCGACCACGCCGCTGCGCTCGTGCGTGGGGTGAGCCCCCAGCAGTACCTCGACCACGCATGCGGCAACGACGCGGACGTGCTCCGCGGGCATGGCACTCCGGGAACCTTCGCCTCCCGGGCGCTGCGCATCGCGAGCCCGAGCGTGCAGGTCAGTCAGCACCTCACGCACGCGGCCGGTCTCGCGTGGGCCGCGCGCCTGCGCAAGACGGGCGAGGCCGTGCTCGCGTTCTTCAGCGAGACGGCGGCCGACGCGGGCGACTTCCACAGCGCCGTGAACTTCGCGGGGGTGGTCAGGGCACCGATCGTCTTTCTCTGCAAGACCGACGGCGCCGAAGCGCCCGCGCCGGACGTCGAGGTCCACGACAAGGGCATCGGCTACGGGGTCTCGAGCGAGGAGTGCTCGGGCCACGCGTCCGAGGTCTTCGAGCGCGTGGGCTCCGCCTTGTCCCGAGCCCGAAGCGGCGAGGGGCCGACCTTGATCGAGGTTCGGATCTCCACGGATCCCGACCCGCTCGAGAAGCTGCGCGGCGCCCTGCTCGCCGAGGGCACCCTCACCGAGAGCGACGACTTCGCGTTCCGTCGCGAGGTGCTCGCCGAGCTCGAGCGCGCGACGGTCGAAGCGTTCGACAAGGCCCTTCCTCCGATCGACTCCCTCTTCGAGAACGTGTTCTCGGGAGGCTCGGACGGTCGCCTCTCCCCCCTTCTCGAGAGCCAGAGGGCCGCTCTGCGTGCGGCCCACGAGGGACATTCGCGATGAGCCAGAAGAACATGGTGAAGGCCATCAACGAGGCGCTGCGCCACGAGATGGCGAGCGACGACCGCGTCGTCGTGATGGGCGAGGACGTGGGCAAGGTCGGCGGCGTCTTCCGCGTGACCGAAGGTCTCTGGGACGAATTCGGCGACGACCGCGTCATCGACACCCCACTGAACGAAGGCGGCATCATCGGAACCGCCATCGGCATGGCCGCCTACGGCCTCCGGCCCGTGCCCGAGATCCAGTTCGCCGACTTCATCTTCCCGGCCTTCGATCAGATCGTCAGCGAGGCTGCGAAGTATCGCTACCGCTCGGGCGGAGAGTACGGCTGCCCGATGGTCATCCGTACGCCGGTGGGCGGCGGCATCAAGGGCGGCGCCTACCACTCGCAATCGCCCGAGTCGCTCTTCATCCACACGGCGGGCCTCAAGGTCGTCTGTCCCTCGAACCCGTACGATGCCAAGGGTCTGCTGGCCTCCGCGATCCGCGACGACGATCCCGTGCTCTTCTTCGAGCCCAAGCGTGTGTACCGCGCGGTGAAGATGGACGTGCCCGACGAGGCGTTCACAGTCCCGCTCGGCGAGGGCAAGGTCGTGCGCGAGGGCGAGCACGTCACCGTCGTCGCGTGGGGCGCGATGCTCTACGAGGCGATCGCCGCGGCCGAACAGGTCGCCGAGGAGGGCGTGTCGGTGGAGATCATCGATCCCCGCACGCTCTGGCCGCTCGACATCGACATCATCGCGCGCTCGGTCGAGAAGACAGGCCGCATCGTCGTCGTCCACGAGGCGCCCAAGGCCTGCGGCTTCGGCGCCGAGATCCTCCAGCTCGTCTGCGAGAAGTCTTTCCTCCATCTCCAGGCGCCGCCGGCGCGCGTCACGGGCTTCGATACGCCGTTCCCTTACACGCTGGAGAACGAGTACCTGCCGCTCTCCCACCGCATCGTCCCGACCCTCCTCCAGACGGCCAGGTACTGAGATGGCGCGTTTCGACTTCAAGCTCCCCGACATCGGAGAAGGCGTCGCCGAAGGCGAGATCGTCGGCTGGCACGTGAAGCCGGGCGATGTCGTCAAGGAAGACCAAGCGATGGTCGAGGTGATGACGGACAAGGCCACCGTCACGATCGGCGCGCCGAAGAAGGGCACGATCCTCGAGACGCTCGCCAAGGTCGGAGACATCGTCCCCGTCGGCAAGTTGCTCGTGGTCATCGACACCGAGGGCGCCGCGGGCGCGGCGCCCCAAGCCGAAGCACCCAAGGCCGAAGCACCCAAGGCCGGAGCTCCCAAGGCCGAAGTACCCAGGGCCGAAGTTCCCAGAGCACAGGCGCCCGCCGACGTCACCGGGGCCTCTCCTTCGGACAAGAGCGAGGGGCCCGCGGCCACCGCCGTCGGCGACATCAAGGAATCGGTGCCTGGGGGCGCCTTCTTTGGTGGCGTGAGCAGCGCGCAGGCTGCCGCGCCCGTCCACAGGGCCGCTGCGCACACGGCGCCTGCTGCGCCGCTGCGCGCGCGGGACGACACGTACCACTCGGAGCGCCCGCTCGCGACCCCGGTGGTCCGCAAGCTCGCCCGCGATCTCGGCGTCGATCTCAAGAAGGTCCGGCCGACCGGCGAAGGCAACCGCGTCTCGCAGGATGACGTGAAGGCCCACGCCGCGGGTGGTCGCGAGCCCGCACCGCCGCCCGCAGCGAGCGCGGTGCCCCGCGTGGGCCTCGGTGGCCGCGCGCCCATCGCGATCGCGCCGCCTGCCGGCACACCAGCCTCGCTCGAGGAGCGCAGGCCCTTCGTCGGCGTGCGCCGCAAGATCGCCGAGCGCATGCAGACCTCGAAGACGACGGCCGCGCACTTCCCCTTCGTCGAGGAGTGCGACGTCGGCCGCATCAAGGAGTTGCGCAAGCGCCTGCAGCCCGCCGCGGAGAAGCAGGGCGTCAAGCTCACGTTCCTCCCGTTCATCGTGAAGGCCGTGGTCCAGGCGCTGAAGAAGTTTCCTGTGCTCAACAGCGCGCTCGACGAGTCCACGAACGAGCTCGTGACGCGGCGCTACTACCACATCGGGATCGCAGCCTCGACGGACCAGGGCCTCATGGTCCCCGTCGTGAAGGACGCCGACAAGAAGTCGATCCTCGAGATCGCGCGGGAGATCGACCGCCTCGGCACGGCCGCGAAGTCGGGATCGATCGCCTCGGCGGACCTCGCGGGCTCCACCTTCACCATCACGAGCCTCGGCACGCAGGGTGGCCTCTTCGCCACGCCTGTCCTCAACTTTCCCGAGGTGGGCATCCTGGGCGTGCACCAGATCAAGAAAAAGCCGGTGGTGAGAGACGATCAGATCGTCATCGGCGAGATCATGCTGCTCAGCCTGAGCTTCGATCACCGCATCGTCGACGGCCACGTCGGCGCCGCGTTCGCCTACGAGATCATCGGAGCGCTCGAGAGCCCCGAGTCGATGTTCCTCGACATGACCTGAGCTCATGGAGGGTCCGTGCGGATCCTCCCCCGCGGGGCGTCAGCGGGGCCGCGGGCCATCGAGCCTGTCCGCCCGCGATCCCTCGCTCCACGCAGGGACCTCCACGCTGGGACCTCCACGCTGTGACCTCCACGCAGGGCGCTCACGCAGGGAGCTCACGCAGGGCCCAGGGCGACGTTGATGCTTCCGGTCGCGAGCACGGCCCCGCGATCGGCGTCGAGCAGCGTGCAGTCGTACTGGGCCGCGGGTGGCATCACGAAGACCTGCCGCGCTCGCACCTCGAGCCGCCGCCCGACCGGGAGCGTCGGGACTTTGAGGTCGATCTTCCGCGTGCCGAGCAGCGCGCCGGATGAAAACACCCCCCCGGCGACGAGGCCCGCGTAGCCGAAGTGTGCCGCCGCCGCCTGCGCGAAGAGCTCGACGACCACGAAGCTCGAGACGTTCTGTCCCTCCACGAAGAGCTCGCCGGCGCGAAACGTCTTCTCGATCGTGACGTTCTGTTCGCCGTGGGCGACGAGCCGATCGACGAAGAGCATTGGCGGCCGGTGGGGCATGAACGCGGTGGGCGGCGGAAACGTCACCCCGCCGCATGTACCACGCGCTTGCGACAGTGGCGTACGTGCGTAGTCCGTTGCAGTTCCGCGATAGGACGGCACCATCCATCCATGAACCACGCGCTCTGTACGCGTTTCGTCCGGTCCGTGGCCAGCTTCGCCCTGCTCGCGACGAGCATGCTCGCGCTCCCTGCGCGCGCGCAGGACTCCGCGTCGCCGGACGCCGACGCCTCGGCCCGGCCGGCCGTTTCCCCGAGCGAGGCCTCGCCGCCGGTCCGCTCGAACGTGGATCCTGGCCTTCGCGGCGATGACGACGAAGGGGACGAGCTCGAGCTCCTCCCGGCCTCGACGCAGCCGCTCACGCGCGCCGAGCTCGAGGCGGAGGAGGAGCGGCGTCTCGAGGAGGAGGCCGACCGTCGGCCTCCGTCTCCACCGCCGGAGTGGCGGGGGGGCGCCGGCGCCCGGGGGGGGGGGCCGCTGAAAGGCGGCCACCGGCCCGAACCGCGCAAACACCCACAGGGCGGGT
>JBKDQC010000774.1:0-1998 GCA_046342295.1 Deltaproteobacteria bacterium
CCCTCCGCCCGTGCGTGTGGTTCCCCCGAGGGGACTCCCGGCGACTCCCCGTGCGCCTCGGCTTCATCACGGGCGCGCTCTGCATCGCCCCCCGCAGGCGCATCGTCGGGCTCGCTCACGTCGATCGGGTCTTCGGACGCGATGGCGTCCAGAGCCTCGATGGCTTCGTCGGGCCCGACCTCGTCCGGCGCGATCTCGTCCGGCGCGATGTCGTCCGGCGCGATCTCGTCCGGCTCGATGTCGTCGACCGCGTCCTCGGAGGCGACGGCATCCGGGAGCGGCTCGAACGCCTCCTCCGACTCGACGCCTTCGAGATCGAGGTCGTCGAACGGGTCTTCGGACGCGACAGCGTCCTCAGGTTCGAGGGCCTCGGCCTCGGGGTGTTCGGCGGGCTCGAGGTGCTCGGCGGGCTCGAGGTGGCCTTCCAGCTCCTCCGCCCTCGTCCCCGAGCTCGCGTCCTCGAGGTGCGCGGGCTCCCCCCCCTGGGCGTCGTCGCCCGGGCGCAAGCCCGCCCCGCCCTGCTTGAGTCGTGGGATGGCCTCGAGCGCTTCGGCGTCTTCGGGCGCGAGCTTCTTCACGCGCTCCCAGGCCTCGAGCGCTTCCCAGCGGTTCTTCAGGTTCCGCTCCCACGTCTGGGCGACCTCGCGGCGTAGCGCGAGCTGCATGGCGGGGTCCTTGAGCGCGCGAAGGTCGTTCTCGAGGGCCATGAGCAAGTCCTCGAACTTCCGGGCGCGACGGAGCGTCGCCCGAAGCTGGACGCGGACCTCGACATCGTGCGGCGAGAGCTGGCGCAACCTCACCCAGCACTCCGCGGCCTGCTCGGGTCTTCCGTCGCGCTCGAGAACCCGGGCACGGCGCCGGAGCAAGGCCGCAGCCGTCTTGCCGTCGAGCGCCTCTTCCACGAGCTTCCCCAGTTGCTGCGCGAGCGAGGAGAGCCGTCGCCGCTCGGCTGCGAGGGTCTCGATCGCCTCGAGCGCAGCCTCGTCGAAAGGTGCGAGGGTCACGGCTCGCAGCAGCGCCCCGTAGGCGCCTTCTTCGTCACCGGCCCTGCGAAGGAGCTTCGAGGCCCTCTGTAGCAGCGCCGCCGCGCCGCGCGCGTCGGCTTCCATGTCCTCCGCGAGCGCGCCGTACACGTCGACCAGCGCCCGCTCGAGCTCGACGCTCACGTCGCGCGCGCGCTCCTCGACGAGCTCGAAGAGCGCGGGCGTCCTCACGGCGAGCGCCACTGCGAGCGCCAGGTACGTGACCGCGCGGTCGCGGTCTCCCAGATGAACCTCGGCGATGCGAGCCGCCGCGACGAGCTCTGTGACGCGCGCGTCGTCGCTCGAAGCCTCCTTCTTGCGACGGTCGCGGACGACCAGGAGCTCCTCTGCGCGGCCGAGGTCCGGACCGATCTCCTCGAGCGATTCGAGGACGTGCCCATCGAAGGGCGCCAGGGCCGCAGCACGCAAGAAGCGCTCGAACGCGTTCTCGAGCTCGCCTGCGTCCTGGCGCAGGACACCTGCCTGCCGCACGAGGAGCTCGACCTTGCGCTCCCTCGAGTCCGCCTTGCGCAGAAGCGTGTCGTAGACCTGCTGCAGACGTGCGAACTGCCGCGACGCGAGCGCGAGGCGGTCGGCCTCGTCGAGGACGCGCGTGTCCTGGAGGTCGAGCGCGAGCGCCTTCAGCACCAGCTCGAGCGCGCGGGCCGGATCGCCGCTGATCCTCTCCGCGGCGGAGGCGGCATCGAGCCAGCGTTGCCTCTGCGCGGACGGCTCCTCCGTCTCGCTGGCGAGGTCGGAGAAGAACGAGACCACCGCGTCGCCGCGCTGCGCGCGCGTCGCGAGCTCGAGGTAGTCCCTCTGCGCCTCCGCGTCGCCCGCCCGCACGCGCGACTCGAGCCGCGCCTGCGCGCCTTCGAAGTCTCCGAGGTGCTGGAAGGACAGCGCCGCGGCGCGGCGGACCAGTGCGCTCTCTTCGGCCGGATCCCCTTCGAGCTCGGCGAGCGCGTCGAGCGCC
>JBKDQC010000775.1:0-2293 GCA_046342295.1 Deltaproteobacteria bacterium
CGCCTGGTGCGCTCGGGTCCGCCCGAGCTCGCGCGCGACGAGCTCGCCCGCCTCCGAGAGGCGACGCTGACACCCACGCTCGCGGCCGAGGTCTTCGTGCTCTCGGCGCGCACAGCACGCGTCGAGGGCCGCTTCGCCGAGGCCGACGAGTTCGCCGCGCGTGCGAGGGAGCTCGAGCCGCGGCTCGCCAACGTATCTCCTGGGCCGCTCGCGCGCCCAGCCGCCGAGCGCGTGGCGGAGTCGCTGCGGAGCGGCGGGCTCGCCGCGCTCCTCGATGAGGGCGCCACGGAGGTGCAGCGAAGCCGCGCGCTCCGCCGGGCGTCGTCGTCCCGGCTGCTCGAGGCGGTGCGCGCGACGGCGCGTGCGGGCATGGGGGCGCCCGCAACCCTCCTCACGCAGGAAGCGGCGCGCCGCGCACAGCTGCCGTGCGGCGTGCGCTTCGAGATCGCCGTGATCGCCTCCGGGACCGCAGCCGACGAGGCGATCGTCGCGCTCGCGGCGCGCTGCGAGGCCGATCCCGCCTACGGGCTGCGCGCGCGCTACGTGCGGGCCCGGGCGCTCGAGCGCGCGGGCAGGCGCTCCGAGGCCGCAGGCGCGTACCGCGCGATCCTCGCTTCGGACGCCTCCGACACGGGCTTCTATGCCCTCTGGTCCCGGCAGCGCCTGGCGGTCCTCGAGCCAGGGGCGGCGTGGGACGCGCCGACGCCCGCGCGCGTCGCGGCCGAGGATTCCGAGGAGCTCGACTTGGCGGGCGCGCTCGCGGCCCTTCGCGACGTGCACGGGGAGGCCTACCCCTGGCTCGCGCGGGCGCACGAGCTTGTGCGCCTCGGGGACCGCGAGGCCGCGCGCGAGGAGCTGCACGAGCTCTATCTCGCGTGGAACGACGCGCGCGGACGCGGCCCGATCCGCGCGGGCGTCGAGGCCGTCTACCGCGGCGCGACGCGCCAGCGCGTGGCTGTGCCGGCCTCGCTGCGTCGACGCCGGAGGAACCTCTCGGCGGACGACGCGGCGGCTCTCGGGCGCGTGGCGGGCGCTCTCGGCGATGTCGGGCTCGCGATCCGGTTCGGGGGCGCGATGCGCGCGTCGGCGCGTCCGCGCGCGTTCGAGTCGCTCGTCGAGGCCGCCGCAGCGCGGCGTGGTCTCGACCCGAACCTCCTCCTCGCGGTGATGCGCGTCGAGAGCGTGTACGACCCCGAGATCGTCTCTTACGCCGGCGCCATCGGTCTGCTCCAGATCATGCCGCGCACCGGCCAGCTCATCGCGCATCGCCTGGGACTCGAGGACTTTCGCACCGACGATCTCCTCGATCCGGCGACGAACATCGAGCTCGCCGCCTGGTACCTGCGTTCGCTGCTCGACCGCTTCGAGGGCCGGCTCCCGCTCGCCATCGCCGCCTACAACGGCGGCCCGCACAACGTTCGGCGCTGGATGGAGGAGCACGGCCCGGACCTTCCGCTCGACGCCTTCCTCGAGCGAATCCCCTTCGAGCAGACGTTTCGCTATGTCCGCCGCGTGCTCTCGCACTACGCAGCCTACCGGGCGCAGGCGGGCCTCGCGCTCCCGGAGCTGCACACGACGCTGCCGCCCCGCGCCACCGACACTGTCGCGTTCTGACTTCGGTGAGATGATTTGCCAGCCGGCTCCTCCGATGCGCCTGCCCGGCGCCTCCGATGCGCCTGCTCCGAGGGCTGGCGGCGGCGTCCCTCGCGGAGTAGAGGCGAAGGGTGGGTCGCATCCGATTCGGCTGGGCACAGATCGTCCTCGGCCTGGCGCTGGTGTCGAGCGCGGCGTGGCTCGGTGGAGCGGCCTGGGTGGTGGCGTGGCCCGCGGTGTCGGTGCTCGTGGTGGGGGTGGGCTACCTCGGCGCTGGGCCCGGCGTCTTCGGCAAGCGCTCGGACGGCTCGCTCCATCCCGCGACCCGCGTCGTTCTTCTGCCCTACCACGTGGTCGCCTACCTCCGCATGCACTGGGACGCCGTTCGGCACGGTGAGGCGCCCTGGCATCGCGTCGCCGAGGGGCTCTACCTGGGCCGTCGTACGCCGAGTGCGGCGATGCCTCCGGACGCGCGCGTGGTCGTCGACCTGACCGCAGAGCTGCCTCGCATCGCGGGGATGGACCCGGAGATTCGCTACCACGTCCTCCCCACGCTCGACGCCACGGCGCCCGCCTACGAACCCTTCGACGCGCTCGCGCGACGCCTCGCCGTCGAGCCCGGCCCGATCTTCGTGCACTGCGCCGCCGGCCACGGCCGCTCGGCGGCCTTCGCAGCGGCGCTGCTCGTGGCGCGCGGTCG
>JBKDQC010000776.1:0-4821 GCA_046342295.1 Deltaproteobacteria bacterium
GGGGTGGCCAGCTCGACGTCGGCGGCGAGCTTGTGGAGCGCGGCGCTCACCAGCCGGTGGATCGTGCCCTTCGGGAGCCGGATCTCGATCTGCGGCTCGGCGGTCCCGGAGCGGCTCTCGCACTGGCTCACCGTCTTCGTCGTCTGCGTGTTCTGGCTCGTGGTCCGCATCGTCGTCCTCGCGTTCTGCAGGGCGGCTCGTCGCCCGTTGCGAGGGACATACAGGCTTCGGTTCGCGCCCCTAGCAAGGCCAAGAACGTCGGTTTCCGATGTCTTTTCGAGCGGTTGGAATAGCCGCGAGGTTCCGCGCCCTTCGGGCCGCCGAGCCGACGGAGGCCGACGGCCTACATCCGCCGCGTCAGCCCGGTGCGGAGCATCTCGGCGACGAGCGACGCGGCCAGCTCCTCGTCGGTTTCGCCCTTCACGGCGAGCTCGACCTCCTCTAACTTGCGCGCGTTGGCGACCACCCACTCGATGTACTTCGGCACCGTGAAATCCTCGACGCCGAACGCGATGTCCTGCATCGCCTTCACGATCTGCAGGGCGGTGCCTTGGAACACGCGCCCGTCTCTCATCACGATCTTCATGCTGCGGTCTCCTTCCGGCGCGCTCGCCAGTTGCCCGAGTCGATGACGGGGCGACCTTCGACCTGCTCGGGCGCGAGGAGGTAGGTTTCGACGGCGGCGCCGTCCTCGAGGGCGATGCGCGTGCGCCGATAGAAGCGCGGGTGCCCTTCGAGCCGGTCGAGCGCGGCGAGCGTAGCCTCGTCGACCTCATACACCTCGCCGGCCACCGCGTGCTCGCCGCCGCGCACGAGCCCTGGGAACGCGCCGAGGTCGCGCAGCTCGAACGCGGGCTTGGTCCTCGCCTCCGCGACGAGCCGGGCGCCCGTGAGGAGTCGGTGGTTCGGCTCGCCGGCGAGGAGCGTCCCGTAGACGAAGACGCGCGTGGGCGCGCCACGCTGGCCCTTGGGCGCGTTCATGGCTCCACCCCCGCGGCGGTGGCCAGGGGCGCGACGTCGAAGCCCAGGCGGGCGTACGCGCGCCACAGGACGCGGAAGTAGCCGGGCTGCGGCGCCCAGGGCTCGAAGCCGTCCTCGGGCTGCAGGTACGTCGTCGCGCGGCGGCGTTGCCCGTGCTCGTCGAGCACCAGCTTCACGACGCGCTCGTAGGCGAACGGGTGGCCCTCGAAGCGATCGAGCGCGCGGAGGTCCGCGTCGTCGAGGCGGTAGAGGAGCCCCTCGACGCGCGCGCCGCGGGCCCGCACGACGCTCGCGACCGCCCCGTCCCAGCGGTGGCTGAAGCCGCCGAAGGCGAGCGCGTAGTTGGGCAGCACCGCGCGCGCCACGGGCTGCGCGCTCGCGCACCGCGAGCGCATCTGCTCGTCGTCGAGGTTCGAGCCGTACGCGAAGTAGAGCACCTGTCCCATCTTCTCATCTCGCCGCGGGCCGAGGCCCGCCGTAGTCATCCATCGCTTCCGTTGGCGGCCGAGTCCAGGGCCGGCGTCGTGGCCGGCCCCGCGGCCCTCACGCTGCTGCTCGGGCATCGCCCACCTCCTCGCTCGCCGGGGCGCTCGCGGCCGGGCGGCGGTCGCGGCGCTCGCCCTTCCAGGCCGCCGAGCCCGCGAGCTTCTTGGTGAGGTGCAGGCGCGCGGTCTTGAACTCGTCGCCGATGAGCCCGAGGTGCAGGAGCACCACCCTGAAGTCGTACTTGGCGGTCGCGGGGTTGAACTCGCGGCGCTTGCTCGACGCGGCCTTCGAACCGAGGGCCTTCGCCGCCATCGCGAGCGCCAGCTGCACGTAGGCCTTCACCTCGCCCGCGTGCAGCGTCCCGTTGAAGTAGCGCAGCTCGATCGTGCCCCGGAAGAAGAGGCTGTTGAGGTTGAGCCCGTGGTAGCGCGTCTGGTCGTAGCGCTGCGGGCTCGTGTTCCGGTACCCGTACCAGGCGTCGCTCACCTCCTGCATCGTCTTCGGGCGGCGCGCCTCGAGGCGCTGGATGAAGCTCGCGTCGATCGGGCGGCAGTAGCGGCTCAGGCGCGTCTCGCTGACCCCGAGCGCGTGCTCGAGGAGGCGCTCCTGCTTGTGCACCAGCTTCACCAGGTTCGTAACGCTCTTGGCGTCGAAGCGGCTGCCGTCGATGTGGATGTGGATGCCCGTCGAGGGGTCGGCCTTCGCGCCCGCGGTGCGCACCGCCCGGACGACGTTCTGCAGCTCGTCGATGTCGTCGTAGCCAAGGACCGGCGAGACGATCTCGCCGCTGTTCTCGCCGCCGCTCAGCGAGCCGTCCGGGACCACCTGCCAGCGGCGCCCGCGCGCGTCGGTGATGCGCCAGCTGCGGTACTCGTCGGCGACCGTGCCCCCGACCACGCTGTGGATGGCGCGGGCGAGCTTCTCGCGGCTCAGGCCCACCGTCTCGATCTCGATCCCGAATCGCAGCGTCTTCATCGTCGTCGTCCTCGCGTTTCGCGCGGGGCCCAGTGCCCGTCGCGAGGGACATACAGGCTTCCGTTCGCGCCCCTAGCAAGGCCGAACACGGCTCTTTCTGATGTATTTTCAGGTACTTGGAATAGGCGCGACCTTCCGCGGACTTGGGGCGTCGCGGCCTCCGTGCCACCGCGACGCCCCCCGGATCTCGGTGCCCTTCACGCGCTGGCTGCGCCCGCATTCGTGAAGAGCGCTGCGGCCTCATCGGCGCCCAGGTGCGAGAGGTAGTGGCCGAGCGCGCGGCGGAAGAACTCCATGCGGTTCTTTATGCCGCGCGTGCGCCACGCCTCGTCCATGCGCTCGACGACCTCGGCCTCGAGTCGCAGCGGGAGGATCTTCACGTCGACGGGCTCGCCGTTGCGCTCGCGGGTCTTGCGCGGGCCGACCGGGATGCGGCCCTTCTCGGCCTCGCGGATCTTCCAGATGAGGTAGCGGCGGTCCTCGCTGCCCGTCGCGCGGCCGACCGCCTCGAGGTACTTCGCCTGCAGCTCCTCGATGCTCATCGACGTGAAGCGCCCCCTCACGTGCGTCGCCGTGCCCCGGCCGGCGTCGGACGCGGCGCTCTCCTCGGCGGGCGCCTCGACCGCGGGCGGCGGGCTCTCGGGCGCGGCCGGCTGCTCCGCTCGGGCGGCGAGCGTCTCCTCGATGCGCCGGATGAGGAACTTCCGGTTCGGGCTCCGCGACGTCTCGCCCACCACCTCGCGGAATCGCGCCTGCAGCTCCGGCAGGCGCAGTCGCTCGAGCTCGTTCCTGGTTCGCTTGTTTCGGTTGCTCATGGTCCGTCTCCTCGTCGGGCGCCGGGTACACGTCACCCTTCACGCGCGGGCCCTGGCTCGCGTGTCGGGCTGCGCTCCGCGATGGAGCGCTCTGTCGGTCAGCTCGTCGTCAGTCCTTCAAGTCGACGAAGCACTCGAGATCGATCGCGCGCGGGTCGCAGTGCACGAAGCTCGCGCTCCCGTCTGCGCGCACGTGCGCGACGTCGAGGCGATCGAGTTTCGTCACGCCGCCGAGTCGTGCGAGGACCTCGTCGTCCGTGAGGAAGTAGTCGTCCGCGTCGACGTTCACGTCGGGGCGCAGGGCGCCGCGCATCACGCCGAAGATGCGCACGCGCTGCCCGTTGAACCCGGGGATCTCGCTGCCGACGTACGTCGTCGTTGCGCCGATGACCTTCATCGCTCCTCCTTCTTCGTGGCGGCGAGCCCCGCCCGGTACGCGGCCTCGAGCGCGGCGCGCAGCTGCCACACCGCGAGGTCGTGGAAGTCGAGGCTGTCCGAGCGGCGCGTCTCGAGCGTCGAGAGCCCGAGATGCTGCTTCGCGATGTCCTCGATGACCTTGCTGTCGCTGGCTGATCGCTCGCGCTTCATGCGGGACATACAGGCTTCCGTTCGCGGGGCTAGCAAGGTCGTTCCGCGAAGAATCGACCTCGCTGCTCCACTCAGCGCGAGGCGACTCGCCACGCGGCCTTCGAGCCGTAGCGAAGCTGCTGGCCCTCGACGAGGAAGACGTCGTTCGCCGCGGTGCCCTTCTCGTAGCGGGGCTCCTCGCGCTCGTCGTCTTCGCAGTCCTCGTCGTCGTCGTCGACGAACTCCTCGCGCACCGCGACGCCGGCGACGGCGTTCTCGAAGGGCCAGCTCTCCTGGCTCATGATCATCACCTCGGCGTCGGGGTCCTTGTCCTGCAGCAGCTCGATCAGCTCGCTCACCTTCATCGTCGTGCTCCGCTTCGGGGTGGTCCGTGAATGCGCCCCTTTCGCGAGGGACATACAGGCTTCCTTCTGCGGGCTATCCAAGGCGAAGAAGCGAGAATCGACCTCGCTCGCGGAACTGCGCGTTACCTCGCCAGAAGTCCGGGGAGCCTCGCCAGATCCAGCCAGCCCCGCAGCACGCGGGCTCCGACCCGGAGCGCGGTCGCGCCGACGCCGAAACTCGTCTCGCGGGCGCGCCCCGCGGGCCTGTTCACGGTGTTGTCCCAGAGCCCGTAGTCGAAGGTCGCGATGCGGCCGTGCTCCTCGTCGAGTCGCTCCAGCACGCAGACATGCTCGGGCGGTGCGAGGTACAGGATGTCGCCGGGCTTCGGTCGTAGGTCGCGCTTCGCCCAGACAAACGCGTCGCCGGTCGCGAACACGAGGCGCGAGAGGTTGGCTCCGACCTTCCACGCGACGTGCCCGCCGTCGTCGTCGCGGTTGACGACGCGCTCGTCACGCACACCCAGCTCGCGCAGAACGTAGTGCGCGAGGTCGCCGCAGGCCGAGTAGCCCTTCCAGCGGTTGCGCCCCTCGGTGACGAGCTCGAACACGGGGTCGCCGAGCACGCGGCCCGCGGCTCCGTTGCAGGCGAAGCG
>JBKDQC010000777.1:0-8793 GCA_046342295.1 Deltaproteobacteria bacterium
ACGCGCTCCCACGGATCGCGGCGCGAGCCCACGCCGTGTGGCAGCTTGTGTGCGGTCGGTCGTGTGCGTGGACATCGCTCGCAGGTCCCCGCGAGAACGGAGCGCCGAGGGCGCTGCATTCCCGGAGAGCGCGAGCATCCTTGATCGAGCCGGGCGCCAATGCTAGGAAGCGCGCCCCTTCGACGGAGATTGTTCCATGGCTCATCGCTGCGCCGTCTGCGGCAAGGGCGCCCAGGCCGCCCACAACGTCAGTCACTCGAACCGCAAGTCGCGCAAGTGGCAGGAGCCGAACCTCCAGCCCGTCCACATCGTGCTCGAGGGCACGCGGACACATGCGCGGGTCTGCACCCGGTGCATCCGCTCGAACAAGATCACGAAGGCGGCCTGACCGAGCGCGAGGAGGCGCCCGGGCCGGAGGCGTCGCATCCCGCGGCGGAGGACACGGTCGTCCTCACCTTCCGGGTCCCGGGTGAGCTCGAAGGGCAGCGGCTCGACCGGTTCCTCGAATGGCGCATCCCTCGGCTGACGCGCGAGCGGGCCCGAGAGGTCATCGTCGCTTGCGCACTGCGGGACGATGGCTCGCGCCGCGATCCGTGGGAGCGCGTCCGAGCCGACGAGGTCGTGACGCTCGTGCGCGAGCGCTTCTGCGAGCCGCAGGCACCCAGAGAGTTCGGCGTTCTCTACGAAGACGCTGCGTTGACGATCGTCGACAAGCCTGCCGGCCTGCCTGTGCACCCGTCGGCGACCTACCGCCGGAACACGCTGACGAATCTCCTCCGCGAGCGCTACGGGGAGCGGGCTCCCCACATCGCGCATCGCCTCGACAAGGAGACGAGCGGCGTGATCGCGTGTGCGGTGCCCGGGCCACACGAAGTCCGGCTCAAGAAGCAGTTCGAGGCGCGCAGCGTCGACAAGGTCTACCTCGCCATCGTGCGGGGGGTCGTCCTCGAGGACACGCGCACGATCGCGCTCCCGATCCGCCGGGCCACCACGGGTCTCCACATGTGCATGGAGACGCATTCCTCGGGGGCCGAGGCGCTGACCGAGCTCGAGGTGCTCGAGCGTCGCGCCGACCGGACCCTCGTGCGTCTCACGCCACGCACGGGGCGGCAGCACCAGCTGCGCGTCCACCTGGCCGCGATCGGGCACCCCATCTTCGGAGACAAGCTCTACGGGCCGGGTGCCCAGGACCTCTTCCTCACGGTCCTCGAGGAGGGCATGACGCCTAGGTTGCGCGCGGCGCTCGGCCATGACCGGCACGCGCTCCACGCGCACCGACTCGCGTTCGACCATCCCGTCACCGCGGCGCGGGTGAGCTTCGAGTCTCCGCTGCCGGCCGACCTCGTCGCTCTCCTCGAGGAGCCCGGACTCGAAGAACGAGCCGGCTCGTAGGTCTCGGGCGCGTGGGGTAGGGCGTTTCTCGGACGCGCGAGCTCGAGCGAGCTCACTCCTCGTCGGGCTGCTCGTGGACGATGACCCGCCGGCGGTCCTCCGTCGGCCCGTTCCGCGCATCGATCAGGGCGTTCACGCGCCGAACGATCCGCTCGGAGGCCGGCGACAGATGCCAGCGCGCGACGATGGGGTCCCCCGGTCCTGCCTGTGTCCACTTCACGAACGCCACGAAGCGTTGATTGAGGATCCGCTGCTCCTGCTCGTGCACGGTGTCGAAGCCAGCGTCACCTTCGCGCACGACGAGCTCGAGGTCGTCCCCAGGCGGCTGGCCAAAGCGGACGCTGTCGATGTGCGCGACGAGGCGGTGCGTCTCACGCCGCTCGAGGTCGGTGTCCGTGCGCATCGTCGTGACGCGCACGTAGGCGACGATGTCGCTCGAGCGCGCGCGGAGCTCGATCTCCTGCTCCCACGTCTCGAGCCAGCCGCCCTCGAGGAGCGTCGGATCGTCGATGTAGTCCACGCCATTCTCGAAGACGACGCTCTGGGACTGCGTCATCGGTGTCGCCACGATGCGCGGTGCGCTCGAACCGCAGCCCCCGCTCCACAAGGCCGCGCCGAGGAGCGCCGCGGCGAACCGCGCGGGCGTGCCGGAAGGGTGCGGTTGGGTGCGAGCGCGCATGCACCGCCGTATAAGGGCTCTGCCCAGGCTGGTCAACGCGCGGCGCGCCCAGGCGTCCAGCCCTTTCCCAACGAGGTCAGCGCCCTTCGAGCACCCGCTCCACCAGCGCATCATCTTCGAGCGCTGCGCCCACGTCGCGGAGCGCGTCCTGTTCAGGAGGCTTCCACGCGAGGTCTCGCACGCGCTCGGTGAGTGGCGCATCGAGCCGCAGCGTCGCCAGTCGTCGGTAAAGGAGCGCCTCGCTGCGCCGTGTGCGGAGCTCACCCGCGAGCGCCTCGCCGCCACGAACCGACAGGCCCCATGCCGCTGGGTCGTCGGGGATCTGGTCGATCGAGTCGAAGCGGTCGAGCACCGCTGCGGCGCTCTTCTGCCCCCAACGCGGGATCCCCGGGATCCCGTCGGCGACAGCGCCGACGAGCGCGAGATCATCGGGAATGGAGGCGGGAGACACGCCGAACTTCGCGCGAACGCCGCTCTCGTCGAGGGCGACCTTCTTGCGTCGGTCCCAGCACACCCCGCGCGTGGCGACCACGCACTGCGCGAGATCCTTGTCGGGAGAGCAGAGCAGCACGCGCTCCACGTCGGGTTCGCGCGCGGCGCGCGCGGCGAAGGTCGCGAGCGCGTCGTCGGCCTCGACCGAGACCATCGGCCAGACGACGAGGCCCAGCGCGAGCGCGGCGCGCTCGGCGAGCGCGAACTGGCCCAAGAGCGCCGGGTCGATGTCCTCGCCGGTCTTGTAGCCGGAGAAGAGATCGTTGCGGAACGATTCGACGACCGAGTCGAATGCGACCGCGACGTGGGTCGCCCCTTCGCGTCGCATCGCCCAGAGCGAGCGAGCGAGAGAACGTGCAGCGCCCACCTCCATGCCCTGCGACGTCTGTGCACGAGGAGCGCCGAAGAAGGCCCGGAACAGTTCGTAGGTTCCGTCGACGAGGTGGACCTCCTTCACCGCTTGGGTCCTTCGGAGCCTCCGGGCGCGCGCCTTTGCAGCGTGCGTCGGTCTGCGATGACGGTCTTTTCGTGATGCACCGGATCGTTCACGTCGATGGCCGGCGGATCGGCCGCGACCCGTGCTGGCCGCTTGCGACTCGGCACGTCGATCGAATGCGTCGAGGCGGCCGCGATCCCGCGCTCCGCGCCGGGCTCGGCCTGTACGCTGGCGGTCGGGTTGGGGCTGAAGCGATTGAAAGGAGCGTCCTTGGGGAGCGCGCTCGCGATGAGGTTCTTCCCGAAGTCCTCGCCACGGACCGAGACGTCCAGGACGAAGTCCTCCATCGCGCGAAGCTCGCGCTCGATCTCGTCCTGAAAGACTTTCTTCATGAAGCCCGCGAGCCGCGTTCGGCGGTAGCTCGGGTTGTGGCGCCTCAGGAAGGAAAGGAGCGCGTTGCGGAACTCGAGGGCGCTCTGGAAACGCGCCGACCTCGAGCGCGCCATCGACTTCTCGATGATCCCGCAGAGCTCCTCGGGCAGGTGCGGCGCGACCTCGCGGATCGGGCGCGGCTGGGCATCGCGCACCGCGAAGATCAGGTCGATCTCGTTGGGCGCCATGAACGGGGGCTCTCCCGAGCAGAGCTCGTAGAGAACCGACCCGGCGCTGAACACATCGCTGCGCCAGTCGAGCCTCCGGCCGAACGCCTGCTCGGGCGACATGTACTTGACCTTGCCCTTGATGATGCCCGTCTTGGTGTGGATGCGGTTGTGCGTCGCTTTCGCGATGCCGAAGTCGCACAGCTTGACCACCCCGTCGTAGCCGACGAGGACGTTCGAGGGGCTGAAGTCTCGGTGGACGATGCGCAGCGGCTCGGCCCTTGGGTCGCGGGCGACGTGCGCGTGGTGCAGCCCCTCGAGACTTCGGGCGATGACGTACACGACATCGTCGACGGGGAGCGACAGCTCGAGCATGCGGGCGCGCTCCACACAGCTCCGGAGGTCGCGGCCGTCGACGTACTCCATCGAGATGAGGATGGCCTCCTCCACCTCGACGAGCTCGTAGACCTCCGCGATGTTGGGGTGGCGCAGGTAGCTCACGAGCTTGAACTCGTCCGTGAGCATGTCGACGAACGAACGGTCCTCACGGAAGTGGGGCAGGAGCCGCTTGATGGCCACGTCGCGCTTGTGGCCGTCTTCGTCGAACGTGAACGCACGGTAGAGCTCGGCCATCCCGCCGAACGCGATCCGGTAGGTGAGGTGGTAGCGGCCGAGGCGGCGCGTCTGACGCACAGCCCGAGAGTACGCCGGGGCGTTTCGGCGGTTCAACGACGAGATCATGCGACGGTGCTAGACCGCGGACCCGCATGAGCACCGCGACCCTGCCGCAGTCTTCTTCCGTCGACGCGTTCGTTCGCCGCGCGGCCGCGATCGTCGGCGATTCACATCTCTCGACCGACCCGGACGACCTCACGACCTACGGGCGCGACTGGACGAAGGTGCACACGCCCGCCCCCTCGGCCGTGGTGTTCCCTCGAACGACGGCAGAAGTGGCGGCGCTCGTGCGCGCCGCGAACGAGCTCGGGATTCCGCTCGTTCCATCCGGCGGCCGCACGGGGCTCGCGGCCGGCGCCGTCGCCAGCCGCGGCGAGATCGTCGTGTCTCTCGAACGCATGCGCGCGCTCGGGCCGGTCGACCCCCGCGCGTTGACGGTCGAGGTAGAAGCCGGCGCCGTGACCGCAGCCGTGCATGCGCACTGTGAGCCACATGGGCTGACGTGGCCGGTGGATTTCGCGTCGAAGGGATCGAGCACCGTCGGCGGCAACATCGCGACGAACGCCGGTGGGGTGAAGGTGATCCGGTACGGGCTCACGCGACAATGGGTGCTCGGCCTCGAGGTGGTCACGGGCGCGGGTGAGATTCTCCAGCTGAACGGCGCGCTCGAGAAGAACAACACGGGCATCGACCTTCGGCATCTCTTCGTGGGCAGCGAAGGGGTGCTCGGCATCGTGACGAAGGCGACCCTCAAGCTCACGCGCTCGCCCAGGCGACTCGACGTGATGTTGCTCGCGGTCCGTGACCTCGCAGCGGTTCTCACGCTCTTTGATCGAGCTCGAACGGGACCATTCGCGCTCTCGGCGTTCGAGTTCTTCACGGATCGCTGCTACGCGCGGCTCGAACGGCACCGCCGGCTCTCTCTCCCCATCGCGACGCGGAGCAGTCACTACGTCCTCGTCGAGGTCGAGGCGAGCGAGGCCGGAGCCGTCGAGGGTTGGCTCGAGGCTTTGGTCGAGGACGACGTCGTGCTCGACGCGACCCTCGCGGAGAGCTCGAGCCGCGCCCAGAGCCTGTGGGATCTCCGCGAGGGGATCAGCGAGAGCCTCTCCGCCACCGGGATGCCTCACAAGAACGACATCGCGCTGCCCATCTCCGAGCTCGAGCGCTTCGTCCACGCGCTCGAGGGGCTCTTCATCCGCGAGTGGCCGGGCTTCGAGATCTGCCTGTTCGGCCACATCGGGGACGGCAACCTCCACGTGAACGTGATGAAGCCCGACGCCATGTCGAAGGAGGAGTTTCTCGCGCACGCGCACACGGCGGACGAGCGCATGTTCGAGCTCGTCCGTGCGCACCGAGGCAGCATCTCCGCCGAGCACGGGATCGGTCTTCTCAAGAAGGACTTCCTCCATTTCTCGCGGACACCCGAAGAGATCGCCCTGTTCCGAGGCATCAAGGCGGTGCTCGATCCGCGGGGGATCCTGAACCCCGGTAAGGTGTTCTGACCGAGCGAGGCCGGGTCAGTCGTGAGCGCGGCGCGTGCGGAGGACCTTGGCGGACAACGGACGCCCGAGCTGCTCGACCATCAGGGCCTCCACGACGGTCGCCACGCGCTGCCGTTCTGCCTCGCTCTCGTACACGAAGCCGATGCCCATGCCCGGGGGCTGCTCGTCGCTGGACTGTCCCGGGCCAACGACCCACTGGACTCGACCGCGGAGGCGGAGCGGGTCAGCGAGCTTCGGGATCACGAGCCGAAAGACGAAGTCCGTGCCGATCGGGAGTGGCTTGTCCGTCCGGATGAAGGTCCCGCCCCGCCCGATGTTCTTCGCGTAGTCCGCGAAGAATGCGTTCATTCGTCTGTACTCGACGGTCAGCTCGATCGCCATCGCGGCCGAGCATATCGGCCGGGCGCGCAGGCAGCCAGGCCGCGAGCACGAGCCAAGCCGCGTCCCTGCGTCGCGGTCGTAGCCCGGTCGACACCATGGCCCCTCGGTTGTGCACTCCCAGCGGATCGCCTATCGTCCCGGCCCTCTCTCGGGGCTCGGCCCGACACGGTTGGGACGAGCCTCCGACCGGTTCGGTCTGCGTCCTTCCTCGAGGAAATCGGCCCGAAGCGCTCGCCTCGGGAGGCCACGCACTCCACACCATGGCGGACAACGAAGAATCCCTGTGGATCGAGCGCGCTCAGCAGGGCGACCGCGCAGCGTTCGGTCGCCTCGTGCGCTTGCACCACCGCCGCGTGTACGCTTGCGCGGCGCAGATGCTCGGGGACCGGGGTGAAGCCGAGGATGCGGTGCAGGAGACGTTCCTTCGTGCGTACCGCGCAATCGACCGCTTCGACGGCCGCGCCGAGTTGTCCACGTGGCTTTATCGCATCTGCATCAACGTCTCGCTCAACGCGCTGCGGCGGCGCAAACGCACCGACGCCGCGGACGTGCATGACCCGCGCATTCCCGAGCCCGCGGCGGACCCGACGCAGGGAAACAGCGACCCCCGCCATGCCTTCGAGGGTGCCGAGCTCTACCGGCGACTGTCCGCCGCGCTGGACGCGCTGTCGCCGTCGCTGCGGAGCACGGTCGTGCTCGTGCTCCTCGAGGGCATGCCTCAGAAAGAAGCGGCCGATGCCCTCGGCTGCTCCGAGGGTACGATCGCGTGGCGGGTTCACGAGGCCCGCCGGCGTCTGCGCGAGCAACTCGGCGACCTCCTCGAGGAGGCGACGCAACGAGGCACGACGGCGAGCACGTCGGCCTCGAGGAGGGCGCCATGAACGATGAGCTCATGCGCAAGATCTCCGACGCGATGGACACGGAGGAGGGCGTCGGCGGAGACCCGGAGCTGAGGCTGGAGATGTCGCGGTCGCCCGAGGCGGCCCGCTACGCCAGGCACCTCTCGCGACTCCAGACCTGGATGGCCGCGTGGCCCCTCTCGGAGCCGACTGAAGAGGCGCTCGAAGCGCTCGCGCAGAAGATCGATGCGCGCCTCGGCGAGGAGTTCGCGGAAGACTACACGGCGGCTCCTGTGCCCGAGGAGGGCGCGCAAGCCCATGCCGAGATTTCGAGCGCTGCGATCGAGCGGACGGTCTCGGCCGTCAGCGAGCTCGCCGGGCCGGGGAGCGAGGAGGGCTCGGTGCCCGTCGCGAGAGCTCCGCTGCGCCGCGACTCCGACGAGAGGCCCGCGGCGCCGGTCCGCGGCAAGCCCCCGGTGCCGAGAGTGCCGCCTCCTCGCCCGGTGTCGGTCGCGCCGGGCGACGCCGAGGAGACGGTGCTCGATGCGCCGGTGAGCACGGGCGCGAGCCCGCGGGTGTCGCCACCGGCCGCGCCGGGGCGCGAGGAGCGGAGCCTCGAGCTTGGTGCGGGCGAGCTCCGACCGGTCCTTCGCGCCGAGGCCGAGACCACCCAGGCGCGTCCTCCGACCCGTCCGGCCGTGCCGGCGACGAACGCGGCCTCGGAGCGTGACGGAGGCCGCTTCTCGATCCCGATGCCGTCGGCCGGGCCTCGCCTCGAGCTGGGCAACCCGGGAGCCGTTCGGCCCGTTCCGGCGAAAGAGACGAACAGACGCGCCTGGGTGCCCGCCGTGCTCGCGGCCGCCGCGGTTGCGGTCGGGGTCATCGGCGCGGGCTCCCTCATGATGAGCGGAGCGAGCCCGTCGCGTGTCGCGGCGCCGGCGGCGGCGACCGTGGCCCCGGTGCTGGCAGGCGCGGAGTCGAGGCTGCCGACGAGCACGCTGCCGGCGGCGCCGAGTCCGGCGGGGGACTCGGTCGCCGAGGCCCCGCCGAGCGAGTCGAGCGCCGCGCCCGAGTCCATGACGCTCGGGGCCGAGGGCGGAGGGCTCGCCATGGACGGCAGGCTGCGAGGGCCACTGCGTCCGGCGGCGCCCACCGCGGCGGCGTCGCCCGAGCCGCAGGCCACTGCCGGCCCGCCGCCGAGCCAGGCCGTCCTGGGCTCGCGTCGGCGCGAGCTCGGACGCACCGCCGCGGGCGGCCAAGGGCGGAGCGCCGCAGGCCCCGAAACGCTCCCCGCTGCGCGCGGCATTGCGGGAGCGCGCGCCGCATCGGCGCCGGTCGAGGAGATCGACCGCGCGACCGTCCAGTCGGTCATGCAAGGCGTCGAGCCTGCCGTGCGCGCGTGCGCAGGGGAGCGGCACGGCTCGGTGCAGGTCGATGTCGTCGTCCAGGGAACGGGACGGGTGTCGTCGGCGACCGTGACCGGACACTTCCAGGGCTCACCCGAAGGCTCATGTATCGCGCGGGCGGTCCGTTCCGCGCGGTTCCCAGCCTTCACGGGGGAGCCGCTGCGATTCCGGTACCCCTTCGCTCTCTGAACCGACGCGAGTCGTTCGAGGGACGGCCTGGCCCTCCCGCAGGCTCGGTGAGCTCCCTGAGAGCATGAGTCACTTGGATTGACTCATGCTCTGACGTTTCTTGCCGGAGGGTCTGGCCGCAGCCCCTCCCTCTCGCCGAGTGAATCGGCGAGAGCCTCCCTCCCGCCGATTCGAGCCCGTGGCACCCGCATCGATCCATC
>JBKDQC010000778.1:0-7708 GCA_046342295.1 Deltaproteobacteria bacterium
CGCTTCACGTTCGAGGTCGAGCTCGAGGCGCGAAACCCCGGGCGCGTGCCGCTGCCGGTCGTCGAGGCGCTCATCGCTCTGCGCGTGTTCCCGGACGCCGCGCGTCCGCAGCTCGGCGCGATCTGCGTGAGCCTCTGCCAGAGCCCGGCGAGCTGTCCCCAGGATCGCGCGCAAGCCTGCCAGAGCGACGAGCCCGAGATCCGAGACCTCGAGAGCTTCGCGGCCGCCTCGGCCGGATTCCTCGCCTCGGTCGCGGTCGGTGAGCGACGCTTCGAGGACCTCAGGGTGCGAACGGTCGATCCGTCCGAGACGCTGCGCTTCGTCGCCACCTTCACGCTCGACGTCGACCGGGCGCTCGCGGTGATCGAGTGGGCGGCGACCGAAGCGGTCGCGGCCGCGCAGCGCGGCGAGCTCCCATCGTTCACCATCCCCTACGAGCTCGAGGGCACGCTCTTCGTGGAGGTCCCCGACTTCGGCCGATTCGCCGGGAGCTTCCCGGCCACGCGCGGGAGCTGGCCGCTTCGAGACGCCGAGCGCTCTCCCTGAAAGCACGTGGCACTCGGATGGGTCGATGCGGGTGCCACGGGCTCGAATCGGTCGGTTCGCTTCGGGCCCTGACCGACGCGCGCGTGTCATGTCTTCATGACGGGAGAGGTTGTCCGTTTGAACTGACGATTCGGAGGCGGGCGCGGGCTGTGGCTGAACGCTTGTTCAACTTCGCGGGCGGATGCTAGCGTCCGCTCCGTGATCGGAAGGCTCAGAGGTCAGATCGTCGAGCGCTCCCTCGACGGCACCGCGGTGCTCGAGGTGGGTGGCGTCGGATACGAGGTGCTGGTCCCGCTCCAGAGCCTCGCGCGCCTGCCAGGCCCTCCTGCGGAGGTCGTGCTCTCGGTCCACACGCATGTCCGCGAGGACGCGCTCACGCTCTTCGGATTCGCGACGCAGGAGGACCGCGCCGCGTTTCGCACGCTGATGACCGTCTCCTCCATCGGTCCCAAGCTCGCGCTGGGCATCCTCTCGCACCTCGACGCGCGCGCGCTCGCGGCCGCCATCGCGCGCGAGGATCGCAAGACCCTTCAGGGCGTACCGGGCGTCGGCAAGAAGCTGGTCGATCGCCTCGTCCTCGAGCTCAAGGACAAGCTCGGCTTCGCCAGCGCGGGCGCCGCGAGCGTCACGAGTGGCGGAACGGTGACCGCCCCGGCGATGCTGGCGGGGCTCTCCGGCCCCGGCGCGTTCGTGACAGGGCCGCTCGGTACCGTCGCGGCGATGCTCGTCTCGATGGGCTTCCGCAGCCTCGAGGCCGACCGCGCGGTCGCAGCGATCGCGCCCAACGCCGACGGCAAGACCGTCGAGCAGCTTCTCCGCGAGGCACTCTCGACGACCGCCTGACGCGCAGGAGCGCGGCCTGCGTCTGTGACGAACCACGATGGCCACACGCAAACAGAAGAACGAGTCGCTCGTCGAGAACGTGCTCGAGCCCGCGTCGGTGAGCGATCCCGTCCTCGACCCCGCGCGAACCGACGAGGAGGCGCGCGTCGAGGCGTCGCTGCGACCCGCGCGGCTGGCCGATTTCGTCGGCCAGCGGCGCGTCACCGAGAACCTCTCCGTGTACGTCGAGGCTGCGCGCGCGCGCAGAGGCGCGCTCGATCATGTGCTCTTCTTCGGGCCGCCGGGGCTCGGCAAGACCACGCTCGCGTTCATCCTCGCCGAGGAGCTCGGGGTGAGCCTGCACCTCGCCCACGGTCCGGCGATCGAGCACAAGGGTCAGCTCGCCGCGCTTCTCACGAAGCTGTCGGAGCGCGACGTGCTCTTCATCGACGAGATCCACCGCCTCTCGAGCGTCGTCGAGGAGAACCTCTACACCGCGATGGAGGACTTCCGCATCGACGTCGTGCACGGCGACGGCCCCATGGCGAGCACGCTGCAGATTCCGATCGCGCCCTTCACGCTGGTCGGTGCCACCACGCGCACGGGCTTGCTCACTGGGCCGCTGCTCTCGCGCTTCGGCATCGAGTGCCGTCTCGATTACTACGAGCCCCAGGACCTCGCGACCATCGTGAAGCGCAGCGCGCGCATCCTCGAGGTCCCGATCGAGGCGGAGGCCTCGGCCGAGCTCGCGCGCCGCGCCCGCGGCACGCCGCGCATCGCCAACCGCCTCCTGCGCCGCGCGCGCGACTTCGCCGAGGTGCTCGGTGACGGTCACCTCGACACGCGCACCACCCGCAAGGCCCTCGACCGCCTCGAGGTCGACGAGGCCGGCCTCGACGAGATGAACCGCCGTTTCCTCAAGGTCATCATCGACTTCTACCAGGGCGGCCCCGTGGGCATCGAGGCGCTCGCCGCGACGCTCAGCGAGCCGCGCGACACGCTCGAGGACGTGATCGAGCCCTACCTCCTCCAGAACGGTTTCCTCGCGCGCACGCCCAAGGGCCGTGTCGCGACGAAGCGGGCCTACGATCACCTCGGCCTCAAGAAGCCGCCGGGGCCGCAAGGCAGCCTGTTCTAGCCAGTGAGCGCCGGAGCGTCGCGCCGGCGCCCCCGAGTCAGTCAGAGGCCCGGCGCGCCGGCCAAGAGGCCGCGTGCGGGCACCGAGCGGATGTCGATGGGGCGCGCGCCGAGACCGACGACGATGCGGTTGGCCGCCATGAAGCCAGTCGTCACCGCGCGCTCCATGAGCGCGCTCGCGAACGGGAGCCTCACGAAGTCCCCTGCCAAGTACAGGTTCTTGCGCGTGGTCTCGACCGTCGGTCGCACGCTCTGGTCGCCCGGTCGGAAGGCCGGGCAGTCCTGACGCACGAGGAAGCGCTCCTCGACGATGCGTGCCTCGCGCGTCTCCGGGTACGCAGCGTGGAGCCCCGCGAGCAGGTCCTCTCGGATGCGCGGCTCGTCCCAGGTCGGGTCCACCGCGTACGCGTGCAGCTCGACGATCGAGCCGCCCGTACGGTCGGACCAGCCGCGGCTCTCGTCCTCGAGCTTCTCGTACACGCTGATGTTGTCGAGGATGCCCAGGCCCGTCGTGCCCGCGAAAGGCGCCCGATCGGGAGCCACCTTGCGGTCGAGGAAGAGGCGCCACACCACGAAGGGCCGCGTCACCCCGAGCGCATCGATCCGCGAGCGCAGGATCGGATCGAGCGCGTCCGCCGAGACCTTCGCGAGCTCTTTCAGCGCGGGCACCGAGAGCGCGAGCACCACATGCGAGGCCTCGTGGGTCGCGCCGTCGGTCTCGACGAGGAAGCCCGTAGGGGTCGCCCGCAGTTGCCGGGCCGGAGCCCCGAGCCGCACGTCCGCGCCACGCTCCTCGAGATACGTGCCGAGCTTCTCGAAGACCACCGAGAAAGGGCGCTTCATCACGTCGAAGACGAGCCCCTCGGGATTCCCGAGGAAGTAGAAGTGGAACATCGCGAGGAGCTCGGCCGCCGAGTACTCGTGCTCCGGATTGAAGAAGGAGTGCGCGAAGACATCGAAGAGCATCTGCCGCGCTTCCGCAGGAAAACGAAGGAGGTCGAGGTACTCCTTCGCCGTCACGCGGTCCCAGCGCGCGTAGGTGCGCTCGGGGTCGAAGGCCATCATCGCGGCCGCATGCAGGCCTGAGATGTGCGGCAGGTCGGTGACCTTGAGGGTAGGGGTCCTCCGAACCAGCTCGAGCACGTTGAAGGGAGCGCGCCGAGGCAGGTTGGTGAAGGACTCGCGTCGGCCTTCCGGCCCGAGAAGCGGGTAGTCGTCCATCGGCGCGAGCAACGAGAGCTCCGGATCGACCCGCCCGAGGAGCGCGCGCACTCCGTAGTACTGCCGGAAGAACGCGTGGAAGCCGCGCTCCATGTGGAACGGCGTGCCGTCCGCGAGCCGATCGGGCCACGCGCCCGCGCGCCCACCGAGGTAGCTCTCTGCTTCGAGCAGGGTCACGTCGACGCCGCGCTCGACGAGCACCGTCGCGGCCGCGATGCCTGCGAGCCCGCCGCCGACCACCACGACCCGGGTCGGTGTTCCGCGTCCCGTGCCTCTCGAGCTCTCGTTGTTCACGTCGTTCATGTCCAGCCTCGTCGACCCGGTTGTCAGCCGGTGCTGTTAGCAGCTACCCCTCGCCCTCGCATGGCCGACGGCTCACAGCGCCTCCGAGGACGTCCCGCGCTCCGTGCGACCGGTCGCGTGCTCCCGCTCCTCGGGCTCGTCTGCGTCGCCGGTTGCGCCGGCAGCGGCAACGGCGCGGCCTGCTTCACGGATCTCGACTGCCAGTCGAGCTTCGTCTGCGTCGCCGATCCGCGGCGCCCGCGCGCGCTCTGCATGCGCACGTGCGAAGAAAGCGTGCGCCTCTGCGACGATGGCTCGGTGTGTCTCGATCTCGCTGGCGGGAGGGCCTGCTACCCCGGTGGCCCCATCGGCTTTGGGGAGGCGTGCGCCGAGAGCCTCGATTGCGAGGCCGGCACGGTGTGCCCTTCCTCGACGGGGCGATGCATGCAGGCCTGCGCCGCGACCGTCGAGGTCTGCAGGGACACGGAGCTCTGCATCGCAGGGGAGGACGTCGGCCCCTTCTGCGGCCGCTGAGCGTGGCTCGAGACCCCGCGAAACAAAGCAAATTTGACGCGAAGTCGGGCCTTCTCCATCTTCCAAGTGCGTGCCGCTCCCCCTGCACCCGACCTCCCGAGCGTCCGAGCGCGTCTGGCCGGCGCCCGGCGTGCCGCTCTCTCGGTCGCTCGCCATGCGGGCGGAGGAGCTCGCCGCGCCGCACCGCGCATCGCGGCTCGGGCCGACGTTGGGCGCGCTCGGGCTCGCGTCGTGGTGCGCTTTCGCGTCGGGCTGCAGCGAGCCCGCCTACGCGCAGCGTTCGGAGATCGAGGCCCGCGCCGCGGCGGCCGCGCGTGACGAACGAGGCCACGCGGAGCCTGAATTCGTCGACGAGCCCATCGATGAGGCGGTGCAGATCCCCAGCTCGCCCCAGCCCGACCCGTCCGCGTCGAGCTTCGGCGCCGATCCTGCGCCCGATCTCCTCGCGACGTTCCCCGTCTACCCCCCTGCGCCGACCGTCTATCCCGCGGACCTCGAGGGCAACCCGGTCTTCGGCCTCGACGTCGCGATCGAGGATCCGAGCCAGAGCTCGCTCCGGGGCTTCCACGCCGCGCTGCGCCGCGCCGAGCGCGGCGAGGGGCAGGCGCGGATCGTCGTCTACGGCGCCTCGCACGTCGCGTCCGACACCTGGACGGGCATGACGCGCCGCTTGCTCCAGCAGCGCTTCGGGGACGCAGGTCACGGCTTCGTCCTGCCGGCGGCGCCGTGGCGCAACTACCGCCACGAGGGCGTCATCGTGGAGTCGCCCCGTCGCGGCTGGGAGGCGCGTCGCTACCACCGCGGGCAGTCGGTGCCCGAGCGCTTCGGCCTCGCCGGCGTCGCGGTCGAGACGGACGCCGCCGCGTGGGGGCGCGTGACGACGAGCCGTCAGAACGCCTCTCGCTACGAGCTCTTCTACGAGGCGCAGCCCGGCGGAGGCACCTTCGACGTCGTGATCGACGGGCAGCTCGTGAGCCGGTTGCCGACGAACGCGCCGATGCCGATCGGGGCCTACCAGACCTTCACTCTCCCGGATGGCACGCACACCTTCGAGGTGCGTCCGCATGGAGATGGGCGCGTCAGGCTTTACGGCGTCGCGGTCGAGCGCGAAGCCCCTGGCGTCGTGCTCGACACCCTCGGCATCAACGGCGCGCGCGCGGCCTCGCAGCTTCAGTGGGACGAGGCGCTCTTCCAGGAGCATCTGCGCCGCCGCGCGCCCGATCTCGTCGTGCTCGCCTATGGCACCAACGAGAGCGGCGACGACGAGCAGCCGATCGCCGACTACGAGGCGCAGCTCCGCCAGGTCGTCGAGCGGGTGCAGCGCACGGTGCCCACCGCGAGCTGCCTCCTCGTCGGTCCGAGCGATCGCCCCATCGTCGCCCGTGATGGAAGCGCGGTGCCCCGCCCCCGCACCTTCGAGGTCATCGCCGTCCAGCGCCGCGTCGCCCGCGCGTACGGATGCGGCTTCTTCGATCTCGTGGCCTTCGGCGGCGGGCCTCTCCACATGATGCAGTGGGCCGCGGCCACGCCCGCCTGGGGCGCGAGCGACCGCATCCACTTCACACGCCGCGCCTACGACCGCCTCGGCCAGGTCCTCGCGAACGCGCTCGTCGCCTCCTACTGACGCGTGCCCGAGCCACGGGCGCTCGATTCGCGGATCATCCGCCTCCCGCGCGGACGACGCCCCAGGTCCGATCCTCGCACTGCCCGGAAACTCCAAGAGAGCGTAGGTCAGAGGCTCGGCCGCGCGAAGTGCGCGCCGAGCGTTCGAGTCAGCGCGAGCACGCGAGCGCTCCTGCGTTGCGCCTGGTGTGCGAGCACCCAGGCGGTGCGTGAGAGCGTCGCGAGGCCTTCCCGCGGCGTCGCGTCCTCCACGAGCTCGGGGTGCAGGCTCGCCAGCGGACGCGGCAAGAGCGCGATGCCGACACCGGCACGCACGAGCGCGAGGAAACCGCTCCGGTGGTCGGTCGCCACCGCGATCCGCCCCGCGTGCGCCAACTCCCATTTCGCCTCGGGGTGGTGCGCGCTCGCGGCGCCGAGCACCACCCAGCTCGCGGGGCGCGCCGCGAGCGCGGCCTCGGTCCCGAAGACCCCGTAGCCGAAACGGAACAGGCGCTTGCCCCAGCACTCGGGGGGAGGGCGCGACACGACGCTGATCGCAACGTCCACCTCGCGCCGTCGCACGCTCGGGCCGCGCTCCGCGAGCACGAGCTCGACGCGCAGGCCTGGATGCGCTGCGGCCAGCGCGCGGAGCGGTGGGCCGAGGAGCGGCGCCATCCCCTCGACGGTGGTCAGCGACACCGTCCCCTCGAGGGTGTCGTCTCGTCGGCGCACTTCGGAGACGGTCCGCGTCAGGGCCTCTCGCATCCGGCGCGCTGCCTCTGCGAGCGCTGCACCTGCGTCGGTGAGCTCCGTCGGCCCTGCGCCGCGCGCGAGGCAGCGCGTACCCGTGCACGATTCGAGCGCGGCGATCCGCCGGTAGAGCGTCGAGACCGAGACTCCGAGCTCGCGCGAGGCCGCCGAGACGTCGCCGTGGCGGGCGAGCGCGTCGAGGCAACGGAGATCGTCCCAGCTCGGGCTCGGCATCGAGGCACCTCAGCGTGCGCTCGCATCCATGCGAAACGGCTTCGCAAAGATGCGACGACTGACCGGAGCGCGCCAGGTCAAGCTCTCTCCATGCCCGCTCCCACCTCGCGCTGGACCTCGGCCCTCGCGCTCCTCGCCCTCGGTTCCTTCGGTTGCGACGCCAGCGCGCCCGCCGCCGACGCGAGCCCGGCCGCCGACGCCGACCCCGCGACCGACGCGAGCGCTCTCACGGACGCGGTCGTCCCGCTCGACGCTTCCGTCGCGCTCGACGCCTCCGCCCCGTTCGACGCCGCGCGGCCGGACACGGGTCCGATCCCGGGGCGCGAGCGCTATCCGCTCGAGGCGCGGTTCCCGGAAGGCGGTGCCTTCGACCCCGTCGAGGGCGCCTTCTACGTCGGCAGCCTCGCCGACGGCAGCGTGCATCGCGTCGATCGCGCGACAGGCGTCGAGACGGTGCTGTTCGAGGAGCGCGCGCCGGGCACGTGGTGGACGCTAGGGATGCACCTCGATGCGGCGCGCCGGCGGCTCTTCGTCTGCGCGATGGACGACCAGCGAGAGGTGACCGAGGAGGACCCACCTT
>JBKDQC010000779.1:0-7910 GCA_046342295.1 Deltaproteobacteria bacterium
GGGCGTGGTGGCGCTCGCAGGCGCCGAGATCGAGCGCCGCTTCTCGCCCGACGCCCCGGAGCTCGGCCGGCTCGCGAAGATGCTCGACCACGCGAGCCCCGCGGTGCGCGCCAAGGGTCTCGAGCTCGCGCGCCGGTCCGCGCGCGCTTGGCTCGCGAGCCCCGAGCGCGCAGGCACGCTCCTCGTGCGGCCGGGTGCGGAGGCGCGGACCGGCCTCGCGGCGGTGGTGATCGAGGGGCTGCGCGAGCTCGCCCCTGGCCTCCGCCGCGCGCTCGCCGAGCGTTTCGTTCATGCGATCCGCGCGCTCGTCGACGAGCACCCCGATGGGCCGCTCGAGGCGCACGAGCCCGTGCTCGCGCTCGTCGAGATCCTGCGGCGTGCGCTCTCGCGAGAGCTCCGCACGCTCGTGAGCGAAGACGACGCGCTCGCGTGGCTCGGGGGCAGCGCGATCCCGCTCCGCACCCTCGGCGCGACGAGGCTGCTCGAGAGCGAGGCACCCCTCGAGCGCGTCGGGCTCGATCGGGTGCCCGCCCTCGCGAACGATCCGCTCCTGGCCGTGCGAGCGCTCGCCCACCTGCTCCTGCGCGATGCCATCCCCCACCTCGCAGCCGAGCCCGCCCTCCTCCTCGGCCTCGTCGAGAGCCCCTTCCGCGACACCCGAGAGGCGAGCTTCGATGTCCTCCGCGCGCTGCCGCTCGCTGCGCTCGGGCTCGAGGGCATCACGGTGCTCTGTGACGCGAACACCCCCGAGGCGCAGGCGCTCGGCCGCGAGCTCGCAGAGCGCTCGGAAGGAGCGCTCGATCTCGGCGAGCTCTTGCATCGGCTCGCGGAGAGCCCGCACCGGGCCATGCGACGCTTTGCCCTCGAGCTCGCCGAGACGCGCCTCCGACCCGGCCTCGTCCCGCTGATGCGCCTCGAGCCCTTCGTGCGTGCGGTGCTGCTCGACACGCGCCCTGATCGCGAGGCCAAGCGCCGCCTGCTCGCGCTGCTCACCCGGCGCGGTCTGGCCTCACGCGGTGAGGCCGAGCACGTCGCCTCCATGCTCTCGGCCCTCCTTCGCACCCACACGCGCGGGGACTTCGACCGTATCGTGGCGGCGCTCGCGCAGCTCGGGTCCGAGCATCCGGGCCTGGCCTGCCTCGCCTCGAGCGGCCTCGTGCTCTCGACCGGCGACGGCCCGCGGGAGAGCCTCCCGGAGGGCGTCGCGTGACGGCCATCGAATACCGATACGCCGGGCGGAGCGGCCTCGCGGGGCCGCGGCTCGGCCTCGCGACGAACGTGCTGCGCGAGCCGGTCTTCTTCGACGCGGACCTCGAGCGGCCGCTCGTTCTTCGCGAAGGCCTCACCGCGCTCCGGGCGGTGCTCGCGAGCGATCTGAAGTGGCATCCGCGCGACCGCGTGGCCTTCCGCGCCTGGCTCGCATCCGAGGACCGACGCTTCGTCGAGGGGCTCGCGATGAAGAGCGCCAAGGCGCGCGCAGAGCTGCTCGAGGTCGACGCCGCGCTCTCCGCGCTCGACAGCGCGCGGGCACAGCGCCGCGCGCCCTTCGCGAAGGCGCGCGCGGCCTACGAGGCGTGGGCGCTGAACGACGCCTTCGAGCTCCAGAAGGTGCTCGACCCCGTGGTCACCGTGCACCCCGACGAGCTGAGCTTCGAGGCCTTCTCGAGCGATCAGTCGAGCTACGGGCGGCTCGCGGTGCGCCACGACCTCTTCGGAACCGTGCGGTCCTTCGAGTGCGGCACCACGAACATCGACTTCTCCGGCGCGCTCGCGGCGCACGTCTCGCGCCTGCGAAGCTACCGGCAGACGCGCCTCACCCTCGGCCCCTCGGGCCTCGAGACCGAGACCGCCGCGCCCGTGATCGCCGACGCGCAAGGCTCGAGCCTCCCGCCCTCCCTCGTGCGCGAGAAGCGCATCGCGCTCCCCGAGGGCTGGCTCGCGGGCTTTCTTCAGGTGCACGCGCTCATGTCGATGGGCCTCACGCGCGTGCGCCTCGCGACGATCGACGCGTTCTCGATCGTGCGCGCGCTCGCATCCCGCAAGGCGCGGACCTCACCGCGGGCGCTCCGCTGGGAGCTGCGGCCCGGCGAGCGCGTCAAGGTCGTGCTCGAGCCGTGGGAGACCGTGATCGTCGGCTCTCCCGAGAGCCGCTTCGAAGGCAGCCGACCGCAGACGATCCGCACCTGGGGCCGCGACCGGCTGAAGGTTCTCGCCAGCGTGCTGCCGGTCGCGACGAAGCTCGACGTCTTCCTCGCAGGGACGGGCCTGCCCTCGGTGTGGCTCGCGGATCTTGGGGAAGAGGCGAGCTTCACGCTCGCGCTCTCGGGCTGGACGGACAACGATTGGGTCGAGGGCCCGACGAAGCTGGACCTCCTCACGCGCCGGGCGAAGGTCGAGAGCGTGCAGCTCGAGAAGGTGCACGACGCGCTCCGCTCCGCCCGCAAGAGCACGGACACCGCGCTCGCGAGCGCGACGCACCTGCCGCTCGAGACGGTGCGGAGCGCGCTCTCGCTGCTGTGTCAGTCCGGCCGGGCGATGATCGATCTCGCCACCGGCCAGCACCGACACCGCGACCTCCTCCTCGAGCCCTTCGTCGCGCAGAAGGTCGCTGCCGGCGTCGCGAAGCTCGAGGAAGCCAGCGATCCGAACGCGAAGGAGGCGCGCGCGCTCTTCGACGCGGGTGAGGCCCGCATCATCGCGCGTCGCCCCTTCTCGGGCGGCCACAAGCTCTCGGGCAACGTCAAGGACGGCCCCGGGCGCGCGCGCCCGCAAGTCGTCGTCGATCACGCGGCCCAGATCACCGAGGCGACGTGCACGTGCGCGTTCGCTCAGAAGCACGGCCTCACCAAGGGCCCGTGCGTGCACATGCTGGCGCTCAGGCTCGCCCACCAGGATCGCCTGGAGAAGGAGTCGGGCGCATGAGCGAGACAGGAGGTTGGAAGGCAAGCAGCGATCGTCGGTGTCGAGATCATGGGGAGGGAGCGTGGGCGCGCGGTGCGTGCCCCGGTCCGGGCGCGCTTCACACGCGCGCCCGCGACTTCGGCCTGGCCATCCGTGAGGCGCTACGCCTCGCAGGCTCACACGCTCCCCATCCGTCACGGGTCGGATCGGCACTCGCCGCCGACGACCCCGCCCGCCCGCAGCTGTTCGGGGACCTCCGGTCCCCGCGGGCATCAGCGGGGTCGTCGGCGGCTATAGTGGACCCGCCCCGTCCGAGGGCTCTACGCAGGCGGCATCCGCGCCCGCGCTCTCTCCCCATGATCTCGAAGTCCTCGGGGCTCACCAGCACCCACGCGCGATCCGGCGCGAGGTCCATCGCCCGAGGCGCGCCGTGAGCGACGAGAACGATCCCCTGCTCGGGATGAAGGCGAAGCTCGCGGCTCTGCCCGACGCGACCGTCCGCGAGCGCATGATGGCGCTCGGATTCTGGCCCCCCGGCGAGCCGCTGCCTTCCGACCCGACCGACGAGGCCAACGCCCGCGCGGCGCTCGAGAGCGACCGCGCGCGCTTGCTCGCGCAGGCCGGCACCGCCGAGAGCCCCGAGAAGGCGCTGCGCAAAGAGCGCATCCGGCGCCTGCGAGAGAGCCAGAAGCGCCGATCGCTGCGGAAGCTCGAGCGAGAGATCGCGAAGAAGAAGCGGCTCGAGGCCTGGAACGCCGCGAAAGGCAGCCTCCTCGTGCACGCGGGCGAGGGCGTCAGCGCGGGCCTCGCGAAGAGCGGCTCGGACACGGGGAAGCTCGAGGCGGCCGAGCTCCCCGTCCTCCACGACGCGCCCGCGCTCGCTGCGGCCCTCGGGCTCTCCATCGCGGCGCTTCGTTTCCTCACGTACCACCGGCGCGGCGCCACGCTCGTGCACTACCACCGCTTCGGCATCCCGAAGAAGACCGGTGGCATCCGCGCGATCTCGGCCCCCAAGCCGACGCTCGCGGCCGCGCAGCGCTGGGTGCTCGGCGCGATCCTCGAGAAGCTCGAGACGCGGCCGCCCGCGCACGGCTTCGTGCGGCACCGCTCGATCGTCACGAACGCCTCACCGCACGTCGGCAGGAAGGTCGTGGTGAACCTCGACCTCGAGAGCTTCTTTCCCACGCTTGGATTTCGCCGCGTGAAGGGCCTCTTCGCCAAGATGGGCTACGCGGAGTCCGTCGCGACGGTGCTGGCGCTGCTCTGCACCGAGCCTCCGAGGCTCGAGGCGCGCCTCGACGGCAAGCGCCTCTGGATCGCGCTCGGCGACCGCGTGCTCCCCCAGGGCGCGTGCACGAGCCCCGCGATCACGAACCTGGTCTGCCGCAAGCTCGACACGCGCCTCGCCGGCCTCGCGCGGCACTTCGGCTTCCACTACACGCGCTACGCAGACGACCTCACCTTCTCCGGCGACGATCGCGCCGAGGTGGGTCGCCTGCTCGGCTGCGTGAGGAAGGTGCTGAAGGACGAGGGCTTCGTGGAGCACGGCGACAAGACCCACGTGATGGGCCGTGGGCGCCGCCAAGAGGTCACGGGCGTCGTGGTGAACGAGAAGCTCTCGCTCGCGAGAGACGACAAGCGCGCGCTCCGCGCCATCCTCCACAACGCGGCCAAGAATGGCCTCGCGGCCGAAAACCGAGACGGCCGCGAGGACTTCGCGGCCTATCTCCGCGGCCGCGTCGCGTTCGCATGCATGGTGGACCCCTCGCTCGCGCGCACCCTCGAACCCGCCCTCGCGCGCGCGCTCGCGCGCGTTTAGGCCGCGGCCGAGGGCGCGAGCGCCCATGGGCCCGCGCACGAGCCACGTGGGCGCTTCGCCCCCCACAACGCCCATCGCGATCGAGCTCCCGGCGGCATCCCTCGTCGCCGGGTCACCCGCAGGCCGCGACGGCGATCGGGCACGGCGTCGCGGCGTCCAATCCTGGCGCGGTCTGATCTCTGGACGACGCTCGCGTAGGTCTACGCTGCGCGCTCTCGACCTTCGGCAACCCGCGGCACCTCACCGGCACGATGGCCGAGTTCCTCGTCTGCCGTTCTCCGTCGCTGTCGATGACCTCGGGGAAGCGTGACCGGCCGCGATTCTTGCGCGGCCTCGTTGAACGTCCGCGAAGGCGACGGCCACGAAGCAGGCGCTTCGTTCCGGAGCGGAGGACTCGCGACCTCGCTCGCCTTGAGCTTTCTGACGGCTGCTTGCAACGACGAAGCCTCGGGCGTGCGGTGCGGGCCGGGCACGATGCTCGCCGGCGACACCTGCGTTCCCGCCGTCGTCGATGCCGGCGCGCGCGACTCGGCGAGCGCCGGCGATGGCGGGCGGGTTGACGACGTCGGCGCGCTCGACGCGGGGACCCATGGCGGCGAGCGCGACCGATGCCGCGGCAGCGACCGATCGATCTGCGAAGGCAGCGAGGTCGTCGACTGCGCGACAAATCGCCGCCAGCCCTGCACCGAGCCGGAAGCGTGTCACGTGCTCACGCGCGGCGACGGCGCGCGCGAAGGCTTTGGCGCGCCCGCGGACGTCGTGCCGTGTGACCCGGAGGTGGTGGCCGATCGGTGCGACGGCGCGGTGTTGCGTCAATGCTTTCGACGCCTGGATACCGAAGAGCGCGTGCTGCCGGGTTGGGAGCTCACGCGCCACTGCGCCGATGCGGGACCGGGCGCGTCCTGCCAGACGTCGCCTTCGCCACACTGCGAGCTCATGCCGTGCGATCGAGCGACGCCGACGAGCTGCGATGCGACCGGGCGCGTGCGCGAGTGCGGCAGAGATGGCCTCCTCTGGTGGGAGTGCGGCGCCGGGTTGGTGTGCCGGCCGGACCGCAGTCACGCGGGCGCCGTCTGTGTGCCGCCGGGCGCGGTGGCGAGCACGCGCGGAAGCAGGACCGTCGAGAGCGTCGCCTGCGTCGGCGCGAGCGTGCGGGTGCAGGAGGGCGGCTACGAGTGGGTCGTGCCCTGCGAAGACACGCTCGTCCGCATCGACGGCGACTTCCTGACGGCGCCGACGAGCTGCGTGACCCGTGAAGGCCTCGCCCATTGCATACCCGACGCGAGATACCGCATGGGCTGCACCGGCACCGGATGGTCGTGCCACCGCGGCTCCGCGGTCTACTGCGACGGCGGCGTAACCGAGTCCTTCCAATGCGTCGTGGGATGCGACCCCGAGACCTCGCGCTGCATCGCGCCCGTCGCGTGCGACCCCGACGCGATGGAGGGCGAGTGCATCGACCCCACGCTCGGCGCGGGGTGTCGCGACGACGACGGCGACGGAACTGGGTTCATTGTTTACATCCCGTGCGTCGGCGGCTGCAGTGAGAGCACGTGGCACTCGGATGGATCGATGCGGGTGCCACGGGCTCGAATCGGCGGGAGGGAGGCTCTCGCCGATTCACTCGGCGAGAGGGAGGGGCTGCGGCCAGACCCTCCGGCCAGAAACATCAGAGCATGAGTCAATCCAAGTGACTCATGCTCTGAGACCGGCGGCTTCTCCTGCCGCTGACGACGGCCGAGCTCCGCGTCGAGTCTTCGCAGCACCCAGCGCCGCCTCCACACGCCGCGCGGCGCTCGCCGACTCGAAGAGGTCAGGATCCACGCGCGGAGACGACCGCGGTGCGCATGGAGCCCGCGCGCGTGGCGCGTCCCCTGGCAAGACGTCGCGACCGGATCGGCCCCCGCCTGCGAGCCACGAGCCCTTCAGCCGCGCAGGCCGTAGCGGAGATAGAGGACCGGGGTCACGAGCAGGTTGAGCAACGTCGAGCTCGCGAGACCGCCGAGGATCACGACGGCCATCGGATACTCGATCTCGTGGCCTGGCGTCTGCCCCGCCCACACCAGGGGCACGAGCGCGAGGCCCGTGGCGAGCGCCGTCATCACGATGGGCGCCAGGCGCTCGGTCGCACCGCGCAGGACGAGCTCGGGACCGAACGGGACGAGCTCGGCGTCCTCGAGATGCCGGAAGTGCGAGATCATGAGGATGCCGTTGCGCGCGGCGATCCCGATCACGGTGACGAGGCCCACGAGCGTGCCCAGCGAGACGACGCCACCGCTCGTGGCCGCGGCGGCCACGCCCCCCACGAGCGCGAACGGGAGACTGAGCAACACCAGGAGGGTCAGGCGCCCCGAGCGGAAGTCCGCGAGGAGCACCAGCGCGACACCCACCAGCGCGAGCGCCGCGGCGATTCCGAGGCGGGCACGCGCGGCGGAGCGCGCGGCGTGCTCTCCCAGGATGCGTGGGTGATGGCCGGCCGGTAGCTCCGTGGCGTCCACTTCGGCCTCGATCCGGCTCGCCACCGCGCGCAGATCGGCGCCCGCCGTGAGATCGACGATCACGTCGAGCTTCCTCGACCCCGCGTCGTGGGCGATCGTGTTCGGCATCGCGCCCAGACGCACGCGGGCCACGTCCCCGAGCCGCACGATCCGCCGCGCGTCGAGCGCGATGCCGAGATCGCGCAGCGCGGCCGCGTCGCGCCGGACCGCAGGTGTCCCCCACACCACCACGTCGATCGGCTGTGCGCCCCGCGTGATCTGACCGACGGTCTCGCCAGCCACGAGGGTCGAGGCGCGGGCCATGACGACCGCAGGATCGATGCCGAGCGCGGCGCAGCGCTCGAGGTCCGCGTGGACCTCCAGCTCCGGCACGAGGACCTGAGCCTCCGGTCGCGCGTGCGCGACGCCTTCGACCGCCTCGAGGCGGGACGCGAGCTCGGCGGCGAGCCCGCGAAGCGCGGGGAGGTCGGCGCCATAGAGGCGCACGACGATGGCGCCACTGCCTCCGCTCAGCACCTCGCGCATGCGCTCCTGCAGATAGGTCTGCACGTCCCGGTACACGCCCGGATAGCCATCCACCACGGCGGCGACGCGGGCCCGCGTCGCGGGGCGGTCGGCCTCGGGGTCCACCCGGATCCAGAGCTACGCGCAGGTGGGTCCGACGCACTCGGCCGCGCCCCCGGCGCGGCCGA
>JBKDQC010000780.1:0-7741 GCA_046342295.1 Deltaproteobacteria bacterium
GAGCAGGGCGAAGCACGCGCGCGACCCCGCCCGAGCGGCGACGACGGCTCGCTCGAGCCCCGCGACGACCTCGCTTGAACCGCGACCGCGGCTCCGAGACCATCGAAAGTGTGCTCGGCGGCGACAGAAGCGTTCAGATCAGGACCGGGAGACCCCGTTCATACCGGCTACGGTCTTCATACCGGCTACGGTCCCCTCGGACCGAGCCGTTGCCGCTTCATCAGCCGCTACCGTACGCACACGTCGGACGACCTCTCGACGAGGCTCGCGTACGGAGTCGCCATCGAGCCCATCGGCTTCGCGATGGATCGGCGGATGTTGCTCGGGGTGAAAGAGCGGGTCGAGCGAGGCCGGTGAGCGGGAGAAGCTGCGGGTGAACGAATCCAGAAAGACAGACTGTGACGTCGTCGTCGTGGGCGCAGGGCTCGCGGGATTGTCCGCCGCCGCGCACCTCGCGCAGCGAGGGTTTCGGGTGGTCGTCCTGGAGCAACACGACAAGCCTGGCGGCTACTACACCTCCTTCGTGCGGCAAGGGGTCGTCTTCGACATATCGGCGCATTGGACGATTGATCACGAGCGGATCAACGGGATGTTGGCCGCCCTCGAGGCGCCGCCGATCGACTTCGTCCTGTGGCCGCGGGCGACCAGTGGCATCCTGCTCGTCGACGATCGCGAAGCCTTCCGAGGATCGATCTTGGAGCATCATCCGACGGCCCGCCCGGAGGCCGTGGATCGACTGATCGAGCTGGCGCTCGAAGTGGACGCGGAGTTTCGAGGTCTGACGCTCGCGAGCCCGGAGCTCCTGTCGTTGCCTGCGCGGCTGCTCGCGGCCGTTCAGGTGCCTTGGAGGCTCCGGACCTTTCTGCGCTACGCCCGGGTCTCCGCGGACGAGCTTCTCCACGAGCTCTTCCCGGGTGACGACCTCGCCAGCCTCCGCGCCGCGCTCTATCTGCTCGCTCCGATTCCGGGGATCGCAGCCTTCGGCATGCTCCTCTACATCGCCTTCGCGCTCACCGGCCGAGCCTGGGTCCCGCGGGGTGGAGCCTCGCAAGCGAGCCTCGCCTTCGCCGAGGCGGCGTCGCGGCACGGCGCAGACCTGCGGTACGGGGCGCTGGCGACGGGCGTCGACGTGGAGGACCGCAAGGTCCGCAGCGTTCGCCTCGCGGGAGGAGACCGCCTCACGTGCGACGCGGTCGTCTCGGCGGGGGACATCCGCCGAACGTTCGAGAAGCTCGTCGACACCACGCTCGTCCCGGAGTCCTTCCGGCGCAAGCTCGCCGACGCGCCGGTCTCGGTCTCGTTCGTGATCGTGTCGTTGGTGCTCGATCGCGAGCCGGCGTCCTTCGGTGTGCGGCCGATGGACGCCTTTCTGACGGACACGACGGACCTCGCCGCGATGCTCGCCGTGGACGATCCCGACCACGCGTTCTACTCCGTCCAGTTTCCCGAGTTCCGCGAGCCGGGGACTCGGACGGATCGGTTCGGCTTGCAGATCCTCGCGCAGGCCTCGTTCGGGGGTGCGCGGTGGGGGCTCGACGCGGAGGGCCAGCGGGGCGACGAGTACGCGGCTCGAAAGCGGGACTTCGCCGAGCGGCTCTTGGTGCGCGCCGAGCGGTTCATGCCTGGACTTCGCCACCACGTGGTCGAGATGGATGTCGCGACGCCCATCACCATGCACCGCTACACGCTCAACGACCTCGGCTCGCCCATCGGTTGGAGCTACACGAGCAAGGCTCGCTGGAAGCAGCGGGTACCCTTCCTCGAAGGGCTCTACCTCGCGGGCCACTGGGTCGGTCCCTCGGGCATCTACAACGTCACCGTCTCGGGTCGCAACGCGGCCGAGCTCGTCGCGAGGGACTTCCGGCACGAGCGCGTGCCGCCACGCTCGGGTCATCGCGAGAGCGGGTGAGGGGGGTGAGCCGAAGCGCGGGCCGTGCGACCCTGCGTGGATGAGCACACGACCTTCGCCGTGGGGATGGCCGTCCTGCTGTCGAGCCTGCCGCTCGTCGCGCAAGAGACCGTCCCGGAAGAGCGCGCGCGTCGGGTCTCGCTCACCGTGAGCCATGCGACGGATGGACGCAGCGCATCGGACCTCGAGCCGGTGAGGGGAGCCCTTCTCACGGGTCTCGAGCGCTGTCGGGACGCCGCCGCGCGGGTCCCCGGAGACACGGCGGCGCGCTTCCGGCTTCGCGTGAGCGCGCGCGGAGTCGTCGCCGCGACGTCGGCCGCCGAGGGTGCGGTGAGCGCGGAGGCGAGGCGCTGGCACGGGTGCGCGCGGCGTGTCCTCGCCCGAGCCCGCCTCGCTGCGGGCGCCGAAGGCACGCTCGAGGTCGTCGTCGCGTGGACGACCGAAGGGCAGGCCGGACTCGGTACGTCGGGTGTGTCGCAAGGCAGTCCGTCGCACGGGAGTGAGGCGGGCGGAGGGTCCCTCGGGACCCTCGGCACCGTCAGCAGCGCGGGCGCGCCCCCATCGGGCGAGGGCCCTGGCGTCTCGGTGCGGGCGTTGACCCCCGAGGTGACCGGCTCGCTCTCCCGGGACGTCGTTCGACGCGTCGTGCGACGCCACATCAACCAGGTTCGGTACTGTTACGAGGTCGCCCTGCGCCAAACACCCGGGCTCGAAGGAGAGGTCCGCGTGAGCTTCACGATCGCGGCGGACGGCTCGGTGTCCGCCGCGAACGTCACCGGGAACACCGTCGGATCGCCTGATCTGGCCGCGTGCATCGCCTCGCGCCCTCGCACCTGGCTCTTTCCGCACCCGGAGGGTGGCGGCACCGTGGTCGTGAGTCAGACGTTCGTCTTCGCGCCGACGAGCTGACGCGCCGCCGCCGTGTTGCGGTGACTCGGTGACGCGGTGAGCGCGTTCGGCGGTGCGATCGATACCGCGCAGCGAGGGGCTTGCAGGAGGTCGCTTCTCCGGTGACGGGCACCGAACGGTCGTAGCGTCGGTTACCCTTCGAGCGACGCGATGACCCATTCGGTTTGGTACGACGTCGACCTGCGCTGCACGCAGTGCCACCACACGGCGAAGGCCGCGGACACGCGGTTGTACACGTACCGGTTGAATCCGGAGGTGCGAGACGTTCGTCTCGCGCCCGGTCAAACGTTGGAGCTCATACCGGAAGATTTCGATGACGCGTTCGAGCGTCTGCGGGCGCCGGGCACCTCCGGGCGGCTGCGCGCCCTCGAAGTGAGGGGCTGCCCGTCCTGCGGATCGCCGCAGTATGCGGTCTTGGTCTTCACCCCCGTGTCGCCGGACGAGTATCGGCTCGAGTCGGTGGAAGCGACCGAGATCGCTGCTGCGGACGTGCCGGGCTTGCACCTGGTGAGCTGGCGCGCGCTCGAGTCCCTGAAGCTTCGCTCGCGGGAGCCCGACGAGGCCGTGCTGGCTGCGATCGATCGCGCACGCGAGGGTGAGCGGCCCGAATGATCACGAGCTCGAGGGCAGCCCCGATTCCTCGGATGGGTCGGTGCATGCGGAATGAAGAGGGCGAGGTTCCTGCTCAGCCTTCGCGATCGGGTCGAGCTTGCAACGGACGCCCCTCGCCACGGGATCTCGAGATCGACGACTGGAACGAAGCGGGCCGCTGCGCGACGACCGCGACCGACGCGCAGCGCGCTCGCGCTCAGCCACGCGACGCGTCGAGGTCGAGCGCCACACCGGTCTTCGTCGCGAGCGCCTCGAGCAGCCGATCCTGGAACCCCGGGTCGTGCACGGCGGGGTGGGGCTCCTCGCGGGCCTGGTGGTGCCAGTACCCCGACGTCTGCGCTGCCGCGTCCTCGCTCGTCGCGAGCCAGACCTGCGTCACGTGGCCGAGCGCGAGGTCGTCGGGCGCGCTCGCGCCACCCATGCTGGTGGGCACCCAGCCGGGGCACACCGAATGGCTCCGCACCGCAGGCCAGCGCCGCCCGACCGCTGCGGCCAGCGCGGACACGAAGAGCTTGCTGTCGGAGTACGTGCCTCGTCCGTTCGACAGACGCGCGACGTCCGCGCCGCCTCCTCGGTGCATCCCGCTGCTCACGTAGATCAGACGCGAGGGGCGTGGGATCCGCGCGGTCAGCACGTAGGGCGCGAGCACGTTCACGTTCATCACGGGCCCGGAGTACACGCCCGCGTTGTGGATCACCGCGTCCATCGGACCGAGCGCGTTCACTTGCCTCGCGACGTCGTGCGCCGCGGGAAGCTCGGCGAGATCCCCGACGACGACGTCGGCCCCGCGGGCGACGAGCTCGTGCACGGCGCTGCGCCGTGCGTCGCTCCGCACGTGCACGACCACCCGATGTCCCGCGTCGAGCAGCGCAGCGGCGGCGCTCTTGCCGAGCCCGTCGGCCGACCCCGTGACGAGCACACGTGCCACGGGGTCGAGTCTTCGGATCGCGGCGCGAGCCGGCAAGCGCGAGGCGCGCCGTCCGACCCACGTCGCGCATCGGATCGCTGCGCCCCGTGGTGCGTCGAACCCCCGCATGACGCGAACGACGTGGTGGCTCACCGCCTGGAGCCTCGGCTGTGGTGCCGGCGCCTCGCCGCACGAAAACCCCGCGATCACGGTGGACTCGAACTCTCACCCCACCGAAGGGGACGATGCCGCCGCGACGGTCACCCCCGCGCATGCCGACGAGTCCGGCGCGACGGATGAAGCGGTGGTCGTCCACCAAGAGCTCGACACGCCCTGGTGTGACCGTGGTCCACGCGACGGCCGACTCCTCTGGAACCGGGTCGCCGGCGCCACCCACTACGAGGTCGACTTGGTCGCTGCCACGACGTGCTGCGACTTCGAATACCGACGCTGGCCCGAAGCGCGTTGGCGCGCCGGGCGACGTCTCGTCGTCGACGAGCCCTCCACGCCACGTGCACGGGTCACCGACACGTACTTCCGCGTCCGAGCCGTCTACGCCGATCGCGCGGGCCCGTGGACCCACGGGATGTGGGAGTGCTGGTACGAGTGAGAGGTCGCGTCCGTGGCTTGCCAGGGTCCTCGCGCGCCGCGGGTCGATCTCGAGGATCGACGAGTGAGGTACGAGGCGGTCGTCGGGCTCTCGAGGATCCGTGCGCTCGCGGACGATGACGCCGCTCGTGACGAGCCGCCAGCGACGTCGCGTTCGGCTATCCGTGTCCTTCGAAATCGCGGTCGCCAAGCGTCGACGTGGCCGACGCGGTCAGTCACACGAGTCGACGCACGTCGAGTCGACGCAGCGCACGTCGATCGCACAAGCCTCTGGGGCGGAGGGGGCGGGAGGAGGCGGGCAGGTCGTCGTTTTGCACCGCCCCTGCCGCCACCGTTGCACCCAGCTTCCGTAGCCGCGCGACATGGGCTCGAGGCTCGTCGGGTTCTGACAGCACGGGCTCTGCCCGTCGGTCGATGGGCTCGACCCCGGTGATGCGTGAGGGCGCCGGTGATCTTTCGTCGAGCTCTCGGGCGCGGCCGAACGAGGACGTGCGGCTGCGTTCGAGCACTCGGGATCGCGCGGGGTAGTGAGTCGGTCGTGTGCGGGTGGCTCGCCGGCGCGACGACGACGCTCGCGGTGGCGCACGGTAGCGGGGGCGCGGACGATCCGGTGCGACGAGGTGCGTTCGGGAGGAGGCGCGGGACGCGCTCGAGATCGGGATGCGTTCGAGGTCGGGCTCATCACGACGTGTGGGCGCGTGCGCACGCGGGCTCGCGAAGGATGCGTGCGAGCGTCCGCGTTCACGTCGCCTTCGAGACACGTGCGAGCATTCGGACGCTCGGCATGTCGGCCGAGGTCGTCGTGGTGCGGGACCTGCAGCGGCGGGGCAGACGTTGGAGGGGCCATGTCGACGAATCGATCGATGCTCGTGCTCGGGGTCGTGGCGGGTGTGCTCGGGCTCCCGAGCGTCGTCGACGCGTGTGCGTGTTGCGATGGGGGAGAGGAGCGGACGGTCGTGGCGTGGTCGGCGAGCGGTCGCAGCGCGCTCGTCGAGATGCGCACGACGGGATGCCGAGCCTCGGCGGCCTACGAGGTCTGGGAGGTCGGCCGAGACGCGCCGGTTCGTTGCTTCGATCGCTACGCGGACGTCGAGCGCGCCATCGCGTGCGATGCGTTGGTGGATGCGTGGGATGTCCACGACGATGGGCCGGAGGGTGTTCCGCTCGCGACCTCGCGACGGCTGGCGACCCGCTTTCCGCAGGCGGCGCGTTCGCTCGCGGCCACGTTCCTGCACGCGACGCTCACGCCCGTTGCCGATCCCGACGATCCGACCTCGTCGCGGCGGGTGCGTCTCGACGTGTACGTGAGCACCGCGAGCCACGCCTCGACAGTGACGGGGTCTACGAGCCCTCCGAGCGCGGTGTCTCCGAGCGCGGCGTCTCCGAGCGCGGTGTCTCCGAGCGCGGTGTCTCCGAGCGCGACCAGCACCGCTCCCCTGCGGCTGCTGAGCTCACGTGAGCTTCGGCTCGGCCGACCCGAGGACTACTCGTTGCCCGAGGAAGAACAGCGCACCTCGATTCCGATCGCGATCCGGGTTTGGCCCTCGCCCAACGGTCACGACGTCCTCGTCGAGGTGAGCGGGGAGAACGCCGACCCCGAAATGGGATTCTTTCCAGATCACGTGAGCTTCGCGCGGCTCGACGCGATCGCGGCCCTCGGAACGGTGGAGCGGACCGAGCCGGTGTTGGCGTCGCCGAGGTACCAGCCGAGCTCTCCGAGCCCAGACGCACGTCGCGACGCCGCACGCTTCGTTCGGCGCGGACTCGCGCTGCACGCGACGGGAGACTTCGTCGCATCAGCGGGTCTCTTCGTGTCCGCGCTGACGGCCGACCCTTCGAGCGCCGGCGCTCGATACGACCTCGCATGCGCGCTCGCGCGCCAGGGACGTGACGCCGCAGCGTTGGCGTTGCTCGGCGAGCTGCGGCTCCCGGACTGCCGTCGATGTCGCGCGCTGCTTCGACGCGCGCCGTCCGATCCCGACCTCGAGTCGCTGCGCGGGAGGATGTGAGCGCGCCGAGCTCGCGGTCTCGGAGCGGAGGGAGCCGTGGCCCATGGCCCACACGCGAACATGGAAACGCTCGGGCCGGGCGCCGCGCTCGTGATCGTCGGCGAACGATCGCGTCGAGTCTGGTATCCACTCTCCATGCGCAACGCCGTGGTCTGGTGGCTCGTGCTCGTCGCTTGTGGCGCCGCCGAGCCGCCCGCCGAAGAGCCCGTCACCTCGACCGAGCCCGTGGTGGTCGCGGACGACGACGCCGTCGCGGAAGACGGTGCGGACGACGACGCCGTCGTGGTCGCGGATGACGTGGCGGCGGACGACGACGGGGACGACGAGATGCGCTGCCGCTCCGACGACGACTGCGTCTTGGGCGGACCGCCGCGCTGTTGCGCCAGCAGCGGCCCGGACTGCGCGCAGGCGTGGTCGCGCGCGGCGTGGGAGGCGTTCCGAGCGCAGTGCGCGGCGCGCGAGTGCGACCGCGACGTGATGTTGGCCTGCCCCGAACGTGAGGGACCTCCGCCGACCGCCGCCTGCGTCGACGCGCGTTGCGTGCTCCGCTGAGCCTCCGCGGAGCGACGCGTTGCGTCCTCCGCCGAACCCCCACGACGCGCGTCGGTGACGCGCGGACGGGGCCGCACGTCGTCCGATCGACTCGCGTGCGTCCGATCGACTCGCGTGCGTCCGATCGACTCGCGTGCGTCCGATCGACTCGCGTGCGTCCGATCGACTCGCGTGCGTCCGATCGACTCGCGTGCGTCCGATCGACTCGCGTGCGTGCGGGCGACCATCGCGGAG
>JBKDQC010000781.1:0-2536 GCA_046342295.1 Deltaproteobacteria bacterium
TTGCGTGCAGCCTGCGACGCCGCGCGGCGCGGGGGAGATCGCGTCGGTGTCGTCCCGACGATGGGCGCGCTCCACACGGGACATCTGGCGCTCGTCGATGAGGCGCGGCGCCGAGGCGCCACGCGGGTGGTGGTCACGCTCTTCGTCACGCCCCGGCCGTGCGGGCCGAGCCAGTACTACTCGCGGTACCCTCGCACGCTGCCAGCCGCCGCCGCGGCGTGTGAATGCCGTGGTGTCGATCTGGTCTTCGCGCCCGACCGCGAGGCCATGTACCCGCAAGGCTTCGCCAGCCAGGTGCGCGTCGCCGGCCTGACGGAGGTGCTCGAGGGCGTCCACCGACCGGGCCACTTCGACGGCGTCACGACCGTCGTCGCGAAGCTCTTCGCCTTGGTCGGTAGCGCGGTGGCCATCTTCGGACGAAAGGACTACCAGCAGTGGTGCGTGCTCCGCCGGATGGTGCGCGACCTGGACCTTCCAATCGAGATGCACGGCATGCCCACGGTGCGCGAGCCCGACGGCCTCGCGCTGAGCTCGCGCAACCGCTATCTGTCGTCGGTGGACCGAGCTCGCGCGCTCGCGATCTCCGAGGGGCTGCGCGCTGCGTGCGCGGCCTTCGAAGCGGGCGAGAGGGACGCGCGGGTGATCGAGGCGGTCGCGCGGGCACCGATCGAGCGGAGCTTCGACGCGATCGACTACGTCTCGGTCGCCGACGCAGACTCGCTCGCGCCTTTGGCGCGCATCGCCGACCGCGCCGTGCTCGCCGTCGCGGCGAGGCTCGGAGCGACGCGCCTCATCGACAACGTGGTCGTCGGAGAGGAGCGGCTGTGAACGGCGCGAACGACCCTGGCGCGGTTCCCGGGCGCACGCTCCGGGATTGGCTCGCGGAGGGCCCGTTCACGCTCACGATGTCGTCGGGATTCTTCGGTTTTTTCGCCCATGCCGGGGTCCTCTCGGTGCTCGAGGAGGTGGGATGCACGCCGTCCTGGGCCTCTGGGTCGAGCGCCGGTGCGCTCGTTGCGGCGGCGCACGCTTCGGGACTCTCCGCAGGTGCGCTGATCGAGGTGCTCTCAGGCCTCGAGCGCGAACATTTCTGGGACCCGGGCCCGCTCTACGGGGTCACGCAGGGCGGTCTCTTGCGCGGGGAATTGTTTCGCGAGAAGGTCGAGGCCCTCTTGCCGGTCCGCACGTTCGAGGCGTGTCGCATTCCGCTCGCGGTCTCGGCGTTCGACGTGCTCTCGAGGCGCACCGAGGTCCTCGCGCGAGGAGAGTTGGCGTCGGCGGTCGTCGCCTCGTGCGCGGTGCCCGGGCTCTTCCGCCCCGTGCGTCGGGACGGACGACTCCTCCTCGACGGTGGGATCCGCGACCGTCCCGGCCTCGCGGGCGCTCCGCGCGGATCCCGCGTGCTCTTCCACCACCTCGCCTCGCGCTCGCCGTGGCGCCGCGCGAAGGAGTTGAGGGTGCCGCGACGCGACGGCCTGGTCGCGCTCGTGCTCGATGGCTTGCCTCGGTCGGGGCCGCGCGACCTCGCGTCTGGGCGTCTCGCGATGAAGCGTGCTCGCGAAGCGGCGCTGCGCGCGCTCGAGCGGCGGGTGGAGCACGACACCGTGCGGCTCGAGGCCTGACCGAGCTCCAGAGCCGCACCGCGCTCGGGCCGCTCTCGACTCGCGCGGGAAGAAGTCTGTCCTCGGCGCGGGTTGCAGGCGCGGCCCGCCGCTTTCTTCCGGCGGCACCGGTCGGCGCGGTACACGCACCCGGAGGCGACATGAGCATCCGCAAGAACGCTTCGGGCTCCACGACCCCTCCGGACGCGGGCGGGCGACCGCTCGCCGCGCCGGGCCGAGGGATCCGTCACGCCACGCTGCTCGGGGCCTGCGCCGCGCTCCTCGGGCTCACCTGCGACGCCCAGGCGAACCTCCCCGAAGCGCGCACCGGGTCGACCGAGGAGGCGCCCGTCCACGCCGCGGCCGAGGTGGCCGTGGAGATGCCGAGCGAGGCGGTGCTTGCGTTGCGCCGCGACGCGCTCATCGAGGGGGCACCCTCGGTCATGGCGCACGCGGACGTCCTCGCGCAGGGCGCGGGTGGTGACGAGGCTGCGCTCTTCGCGTGGGTCGCTGCCTCTCTCGATCCGAACGAAGCCTCAGCCCGCGCCCGCTTCGAGCGTATCGCCAGCGGAGCCAGCGCCTTGGCGCCCTGGGCTCGGATCGAGACGGCCCAGCGCTTCGTAGCGGACGATCCCGAGCGAGCGCGGGCTCTTCTCGCGCCGCTTCTCAGCGCATCGCCCGAAGCCGACGTCTCCGCCCTCGGCGCGGGCTGGCCGGGTCTCGCGGAGGCCCGCGCGATGGACGCGCTCGCCGGCGCTGCTCTGGCCACGGCCGCGACACGCGAGGAGGCCGAGCGCGACCTCCGCGCCGCGATGCGCGGCCCGTTGCCCGCGTCCACGGACCGGGCGCTCGCCCGCGCGCTCGCCGATCTGCTCGCGACGAGCGGCGAAGCTCCGGCCAAGCGCGAGGCGATCGGCCTCTACCTCGACCTGCTC
>JBKDQC010000782.1:0-4334 GCA_046342295.1 Deltaproteobacteria bacterium
TCGCACGCCGCGTCATCGGTGCGCGTCATTCACCGATGCGTGTGCGTGTCTGGACCCAATCAGCCCTCCCGTGCGGCGGGCATGTAGGCTTCGTCAGCGTGTAGGTCGGCTCTCGCTGCCCACCACGGGCTCCGCGTACGAGGAAGAGCCGCTCGCGAACGAGCTCCGGAACGTGTTCGGCGCGGGCACAACGCTCGGCTCGGATCGGCTGCGCACGCTCCTCCTCCTCGTGATGCGCAACACGACGACGACGGACTCGCCGTGGCCGGCCTCGAATAACCCGTACGCGAAGCACAATCGCGCGGGTTGCGACTACTGCAACCTCGCGATGCCGCTCTGGCAACTCATGCACGCGAGCAGCGCCGCGCCCACGCGGGCCACGAGGGCGTGGCCGTAGGTCGCGACGCGGACCCCGTGCTGCTCCGAGAGCGCGCTGCAGCGGTCGAGCAATGCTCCGATCCGCGTGCGCGGCACCACGACGTCCTCGCTGAGCTTGTGCCGCGCCTGTCGGCGCATCGCGTGGCTCATGTCGCGCCGCGCGGCCCAGAGGCTCGCGCGCTCGTGCTCGCTGCGCGCGAGGAGCACGTCGAGCGCGCCGGCCTCGAGCATCGCTTCGCCGACGAGCTCGATCTGCCGCGGGAGCTCGTGCGCCTCTCCATCGACCTCCACGAGCAGCATCGCGCGCGCCGACGCCGGAACCGCGAGGCCCGCCTTCGGTCGCAGGATGTCGAGCGCGAGCTCGTCGAGGAACTCGAGACAGCGCGGCATCACGTGTCGACGCAGGCACGCGGTGATGGCGTCGCCGAGCGCGGCCTGGCTCGGGAGAAAGACGAGCAGCGTCGCGACCTCCTCCGGCTTGGGCACGAGGCGGAGGGTGGCCCGCGTCACCACCGCGAGCGTGCCCTCGCTGCCCACCACCAGCCCCGCGAGATCGTAACCGGTGACCCCCTTCGCGGTCGGCTTGCCGACCTCGAGCACGGTGCCCTCGGCGGTGACTACCTCGAGGCCGAGCACCCAGTTGCGGGTCACTCCATATTTGAAGGCTCGCGGTCCGCCAGCGTTGCAGGCAAGGTTGGCGGCCGCCGCGAGGAGCTCGTCGCAGAGGTTCATGAGGACGCGGTAGTTGCCGGCGGCGTGCTCGACGACGGTGTCTTTGAGGCCTTGCGTCATGAGCGCGGGGTTGCCGGCGGACTCGAGGAGGTGATCGAGGCAGGCCGCGAGCTCACTCTGCGCCGCGTACTCGAGGACGAGGCGACGGCGGATCCGACTGCCGAGCGGAAGCAGCTCGGGAGAGCGAAATCGCTCGGGCAGACGCGCGTCACCGGCGAGGACGACGCAGAGAAGTTGGTGCGAGTCGAGCTCCTTGCTGGCGAGGATGCGGATCTCGTTGAGCACCGCGGTCTGCGCCTCTTGAGCCTCGTCGAGGATCAGCACCGGGCGCATGAGCGTCTGCGCGATGTGCTCGCTCCACCGCTGCCGCAGCGCCTTGAAGCCGGCCCAGCGGTTGTGGACTTGGAGCGGGACGCCGAAGAGATCGTCGAGCTCTCGGTAGAAGTCGCTCGCGCGCGACTGCGGGTACTCGACCATGCCGACGACGACGTAGTACCAGCGCTCGATCGTCTTGAAGTCGAACACCGCAGGCTCGCCGGTGCTCGGGTGCGTCCACTTCCGCGCCGCGAGCGCAGCGATGCGCTCCTGAAGCTCGCCGTGTGCGGGCGGCGACGTCAGCAGCGACGAGACGACCGAAAATCGCAGTCGAGCCCAACGCACGCTCGACGGCGTGCCCTCCGGTTCGCTCACGGGCAGCTTCTTTCGGAGCTCATTGGCGCTTCCTTGCGCGCGGTGAGCTCTCACTTCGTCTTGTACGCCGCCCGGCGAATCTGTGGTCAAACCATCTTCTGCGCGAACCTCGTCGTCCCGTCAGCTCCGTGATCGTGGCGAGCACCGGCCGCGTCGTCAGCGGCGCGAGGAAGCGCATCGTCTGCTCGAGCCGCGTCAGCGGTGTCGCGCCATCGAACGAGTCGATCAGCGCACTGGGAAGCGCGGTCACGTCGACGTCCGGCACGTGGGCGCGAAGCTCGGTGAAGAGCGCGCTCGCGACGAACACGCTCTGCCACCACGCGTGCCACCGACGGAGCGTCCGCGCGGCGATCCCCGTCACCCGCCGCGCCGCCGCCGCGCTCTGCTCGAGCAACGGCACGAGCACGCACGCGATCAGGATCACGCCCTCGAGGTAGACCTTGCGCCCGAGGAACCGCACCGACGGCGGCGTCGTGCGCTTGCGGCACCCTCACGGCCGCAGCACCAGCTGAAACGCCACGAGAAGTCCTCGCCGGCCTCGGCGAACCTGCCCCCACGCGGCTTGCGCTCGTAGTGCCCCGCGTGCAGCGGGCCACCGCATCGCAGACACGCGGCCGCCCGAGCGCGCTGCGCGATCTCCGCATCGATGGCGACCAGCCCCGCAAAGAACTCCCGACCGAGCACCCCGTCGTGCCACATTCGAACCACCTCCGGATCTCGAGCTCACCGAGCCGATCCGTCGGCGGCCCTACTCGGTCGTGCTCTTCGACGAGATCGAAAAGGCGCACCCGGACGTGTGGAACACGCTGCTCCAGGTGCTCGACGACGGACGTCTGACCGACGGTCAGGGGCGCACGGTCGACTTCAAGAACATGGTCATCATCCTCACCTCGAACGTGGGCTCGCACCACCTGCTCTCGTACGAGGACGTCGAGCAAGCGCGCGATCTCGTGATGGGCGATCTGCGGGCGAGCTTCCGGCCGGAGTTCTTGAACCGCCTGGACGAGATCATCCTCTTCCACCGGCTCGATCGCGCGCAGGTGCGCCGGATCGTCGACGTGCAGATCACGCGCTTCGAGAAGCGTCTGAAGGGGCGCGAGATCGGCTTCGAGGTCACGGAGGCCGCGAAGGACTTCCTCGGGAACGTCGGCTTCGATCCCGCGTACGGCGCCCGCCCGCTCAAGCGCGCGATCCAGAAGCACCTCGAGAACCCGCTCGCGCAGGAGATCCTCGCGGGTCGCTACGCGCCGGGGGACACGATCGTGGTCGAGGTGGCCGCGGGCGAGCTCGCGTTCGGGAAGAAGCGCGGCGGACAGCCGAGCGCGCACGCGGAGGCCTGAGCGCGACGGATCGTCGAACGCGGAACGAGGCCGCGCTCCGAGAGGGGCGCGGCTTCGTTCGTGTGGTGGCGTACGACGCATCACGCCGAGCGTGAACGTTCGCGCGGAGGCGACGAAACGCGGTACGGCCGAGCGCCGTGCTTGGGTCCGTCGACCGCGTACAGAAGCTCGCATGCCGTTATACGCTGATTTCGTGAAGTCGGCGTATAACACCCTGGACCCCGCGGCACTGACGCTCTACTCGGAGCTCTTGGAGTCGTCTCTCGCGGCCGAAGCGGGGTACGTCGGCACGCCACCTCCCGGCAGTCTCGTCACCAAAGAGATCCGCGGGCAGCGCTACTGGTACCTGCAGCTCTCCGAGCTCGGCGCGCGTCGACAGGTGTACCTCGGGCCGGATCACCCGGACCTGCGCGCGCGGCTCGCCGCCATCGAGGCGGGATGGGCGTCGCGGGCCGAGCAGGCGCGCTCGGGGGCGCGTCTGGTCGCGATGTTGGTCGCTTCGGGAGCACGCGCGATCGATTCGGCGAGCGGGCGCGTACTGGAAGTCTTGGCGCGACACCACGTCTTCGCGGCGGGGGCCGTGCTCGTCGGATCCCACGCGTTCTCCGTGCTCGGGGCGACGCTCGGTGTTCGATGGGAGGCCGCCTACGAGACTTTCGACATCGCGAGCGCGCCGAACATCGCCGTCGCGGTGCGTGATGCAGATCTTCCCGCCGCGCTGGCAGACGCCGCTCCCTTCGTCTTCCAGGCGATCCCCGGCTTCGATCCGCGACACGCCTCGACCAGCTTCTCGGTGCGCGGCCGCACTCTTCGTCTCGACGTGCTCACACCGCTGATCGGCCCCGAACGCGACGGGCCGACCGCTCTGCCGCAGCTCGCGGTCGCGGCTCAGCCTCTGCGCTTCCTCGACTACCTCCTGGACGAGCCCATTCCCGCGATGGTGATCCACGGCCACGGGGTGCGCGTGAGCGTTCCGAGCCCCGCCCGCTTCGCGCTCCACAAGCTGCTCGTGTCGGAAGAACGTCCGCCACACCAAGCGGCGAAACAGCAGAAGGCGGTGAGATCGGGATCACCGGGCTCTTGCTTGCCGCCGGGGAAGGCCATGTGTCCCGACCAGGGATCGCCCGGCTTTTCCGCCCGCCGGATGAAGAGCACCTCGGGCGCGCCCGGCGCGCGCTCGCGCAGGATCGCCGC
>JBKDQC010000783.1:0-18548 GCA_046342295.1 Deltaproteobacteria bacterium
GCCTGTCGACTGCGTCGCGCGCGATGCCCGCGAGGATGCGCTGGCCCTTGCCGCCTCCGCCTCCGATCGCCTTGAGCCGCACGCGCTGCCCAGGGTGCGTCTCGAACAGTGAGGCCGCCGCGCGCTCGATCTCGTGCGCGAGCTCGTCGATGGTGTAGAGGTCGAGGCGCGCACCGTAGGCCGCGTCGAGCACATGTCCGGCCGCGCGTCGGAGGTCCGCGCCGTCCGCGAGCGCTTCCGCGGGCACGGAGAGGGCACGATCGCGCACGACGGTTCGGAGCGCCTCGAGGCTCGGGTGCTTTCGGAGGAGGAGCCGTGTCGTCGCGTCGTCGATTCCTGGCGTCACGGTGACGCCCTCGCGGAGCGCGGTGCGCTTGGCCTCGTCCTTCTTTCCGGCGGCGGCCTGCACGCGCGAGCGCGGGCCGATGAAGACGATGCCCGAGCGCTCCAGCGTGCCCGAGAGCGCCTCGTCCTCGGACATGAAGCCGTAGCCCGCGAAGACGTGCGTGTAGCCGTGCTCGCGGCAGATCGCGACGATCTCGGCGAGCCGCTCCTCGCGCTCGGCCTTGGTCGCGCCGCTGTAGTCGCGCACGCGGTGGACGTGCTCGGGCGCGATGCGGCGCAGCTCGGGCGCGAGCGCGTTCGTGTAGACGATCGAGTCTTTCTCGCTGAGCAGGATCCCCGCCCGCGTGATCCCCATCTCTGCGAAGACGTCGAGCGCCTCCTTGCGGATGGGGCCGCGGCAGATGACGAGCGGGCGCACGTCCTCGCACGCGAAGCTCCGGACCCAGGCGGAGGTATGCGCGCTCAGGCGTCGGTCGCCCGTGATCTCGGGGTTGGAGTCGTACCAGTCGGTCATCGTCGTCGTGGTCGGCAAGTGGGGCTCTGGCCGCGCGCGCAGCGCGAGCGGAGCGAGTGGAGCCAGTGGAGCGAGTAGAGCCAGTGGAGCGTGCGCACGCGCCGACGGGAACACTAATGGAATTCCCTCTGCGGGCCGGTCATCGTGCTCGGTGTGTAGTGGCGCATGTAGAACGCGAAGGCCCGGGCGATCGCGGCGCGCAGCTCGACGGGCATGACGACGCGGGAGATCGAGCCGAGCGAGAGCGCCTCGCGGGGGTTCATCAGCTCCTTCTCGTAGCGCGCGTTGAGCTCGGCCTCGCGGGCCTTGAGGAACGCGGCGCCGGTCTCCCGGTCCATCTTGGCGCCCTCCGCACGGATCTTGCGCAGCTCGTCCTTGTAGACGAACTCCTTGCCAGCGGGGCCCATGACCGCGACGCGCGTGGTCGGAAGTGCGATGACGAGGTCGGCGCCCGTCGGGTAGTTGTTGAACGATGCGTACGCGCCGCCGAACGCGTTGCGGACGAGGAGCAGGATGCGCGGCGTGCGGACATCCACGATCGCGTCGAGCAGCGCGCGCCCCGCTTGCACGATGCCCAGCGATTCCTGTTCTCGTCCGGGCAGGAAGCCGGTCGTGTCCTCCACGAAGAGGATCGGGAGGTTGTAGACGTTGCAGAAGCGGATGAAGCGTGCGGCCTTGTACGCAGCGGCCACGTCGATCTGCCCCGAGGCCACCGCGCTGTTGTTCGCGACGAAGCCCACGACGTGCCCACCGATGCGGCCGAAGGCGGTGATCATGTTTCGCGCGCGCGCCGGCTGGAGCTCGAAGTAGTCGCCGTGGTCGCAGACCTGCTGGATGAGGAAGCTGATGTCGAAGGGCGTGTTGAAGCCGCTGGGCGACTCGAACGCTTTACGGAAGAGCGTGTCGAGCTCCATCGTCTCACGCTCGAGGGGATCGCTCGTCGGCAGGAACGGCGCGCTCGAGTGGTTGTTGCTCGGCAGGTAGCCGAGCAGGCGTACCGCCGTGCGCAGCGCCGCGACCTCATCTGCGACGGTCAGATCGGCCACACCCGACGCGCCGTGAACCTTCGGTCCGCCGAGGTCGTCGGGCGTGACGTCCTCGCCCAGCACGGACTTCACGACGCCCGGCCCCGTGAGCCCGAAGAACGTATCGCCCGGCTGGATCACGAAGCTGCCCTGGCGCGGGAGGTAGCTGCCGCCTCCTGCATTGAAGCCGAACATGCACATGAGGCTCGGCACCACGCCGCTGATCTTCCGCAGCGCCGTGAAGGCCTCCGCGTAGCCGTCGAGCCCGCCGACGCCGGCAGGCACGTACGCGCCCGCGGAGTCGTTCATCCCGATCAGCGGTAGGCCCTTCTCGCCCGCGAGCTGGAAGAGGCGCGCGAGCTTCCTGCCGTTCGTCGCGTCCATCGAGCCCGCGCGCACGGTGAAATCGTGGCCGTAGCAGGCGACGTCCCGACCTTGGATGCGCAGCACTGCGGTGACGAGCGAAGCGCCGTCGAGGTTCGGACCCCAGTTCTCGAAGAGCACGTCGGGTCGCTCCGCAGTGAGCACGCGGATGCGCTCCCACACGGTCATGCGGCCCTTCTGGTGCTGTTTGGCGATCGCCTCGACGCCCTGCGACGTGTGCGGGCGCTCGCGCAGCGCCGCGCCGTCGCGCAGGGCTTGCTCGTACGGCGTGGGCTCCGGGCCCGCAGGCGGAGGAGGCGCGAACGGGTCGTCGAGGGAAGGGATCGGCAGGGAGGTCATCGCGTGCCGCAGGATGCCCCGCATGCGGCCACACGGAAAGCGCTCGTGTTCGCCTTCGCGATCAGCGGCCCGATGCGCAACGACGCGGAGGGTCCACCGCGGCGGCGACTCCGCTCAGAGCATGAGTCACTTGGATTGACTCTGACATTTCTTGCCGGAGGGTCTGGCCGCAGCCCCTCCCTCTCGCCGAGTGAATCGGCGAGAGCCTCCCTCCCACCGATTCGAGCCCGTGGCACCCGCATCGATCCATCCGAGTGCCACGTGCTCTCAGTCCGAGGTCTCGATGCACCGGTAGAACGGCACTCCGGCGAGCGTGACCAGGGGAGCGCTGCGGTCGCAGGTCTTCGAGACACCTTCGCAGTCGGCCACCGTGCGGCAGAGGTCGACGCAAGTCCCGGTCAGGTCTGGGCTCGCGCGGTAGCAGGTGAGACCCGACCCGCAGAACGTCGCATCGCTGCAGGGATAGCCATCCGAAGAGCTCCCGAGGCTCGTGCGGCACTCCGGCGGTGCATCGACTGCGTTGCCCGTGATGCGAAACACGCACGCTTGCCGGTCGTCGTCCGGGCCGCAGCGTGCTCGCACGAGGTCGCACGTCGGCCCTTGCCCTACGTCGGGTTCGGCGGTCGTCGGCGGCTCGACCGTGATCTCGCCGCAGACTTCTCCGGTCCGGCAGACGGAGTCGAAGTCGAACGAGCAGCCGCTCATCGACGCCGCGAGCGCGACCGCGGCGATGGCCCGAGAGGCGCGCGCCACTAGAACGTCCCTCGCAGCGCGAATCGGCCGGGGCCCAGGTCCACGTACACGCGGGTCCCTCCGCTGCTCGCCCCCTCCGCGAGGAACGAGATGACCGTCGCGGCCGCGAGGACCCCGGTCGTCACGATCAGCACATTGGTCACGGTCTCGCTGACGTGCGCCGTGGAGCTCGCGATCTCCTCCTCGCTGCAGCCCCCGTTGTCCGCGCAGAACGACCTCAGCGTGTCGAAGGTGCTCTGCCCGTCGAGGCCGACGCCGAGGGTCGCGCCGAGGCTGCCCAGCGTGCCCACCAACAGAAACCAGCTCGCGACCCACTCGGGTCCGATTTCCTCGACGCGCGGGCCCGTGTCTCGCGGCGCGACCTCGCGTCCCTCTCCGACGATCACCGGTTCCAGACCGCCCTCGAGCGGCATCAGCTGCATGACCGGCCCGCTCGCCGGCGCGATCCGCGTCGCGAGGCCGGTGCCTCCGCTCTCGATGTCGTCCGAGGGCCCGAGCTCGGCGATGCGGGCCTCCACCTCCGCCCGGTTCGCCGCGCCAGGGAGCGCCTCCACGTAGCGCTGGTACACCGATCGCGCGGCGTCGTAGCGGCCGAGCCGATCGAGGCAGAGCGCCTGGTTGTAGAGCAGCGACGGGGGCCCGCCTGCCTCGCGCGCCCGGTAGAACGCCTCGGCCGCGTCCTCGAAGCGCCCGGCCTCGTGCGCACGCCGGCCCTCGTCGAAGAGCGGCCGCCACGCGACACCGTCGGAGGTCGCTGCTCCACCGCCCCCCGTACTGCCTCCGGCGCGAGGAGGCACCGCCTGCGCGACGGGCGCGCCCGACAGAGCCACGGTCAACCCCACCGCGAGCGCCGCGGCGAATGACGTCGATGTTCGCATGCGCGCCCGATGGTAGACGGTTCGACGCCCAGAACAACCGGAGCCGCCGCGGCGGCGGTCGGATCAGTCGTCAGAAGCGCGCGTCCTCCAGGGTGACGTCGTAGCCGCGGGCCGCACCCGGCGGATGCAGCGCGGCTGCCTCGCACGAGAGCTCACCCGCGTCGAGGCGCGTCGTGACGTCGACCACGCGCCACATCGCGCCGATCGAGGTGTCTCCGGGCGGCCCCTCGAAGCCAGGCACGACATCCGGTGCGGCGCCGTAGGTCGCCACGCGGCGGCCATCGCAGTAGACATTCACGACCGGGCGCGCCCGCAGGCCCGACCAGTTCTGGATCATCACGCGGAAGGTCTCACCGTCGCGGGGCGCGTCGATGTTGATGTTCTCGGGCAGCCCGATGCCCTCGCTCAGGTTGTTGTCGATGTCGAGCCGTGGGTTCGCGCAGAACCCGAGCGCCCGCCATTGATCTCCCTGCGGCCCGCGGTCGCACGCGGAGAGGTCGCTGTCGTCGTAGCCCCAGTCCGCGCGCGCGTATCCCGAGCCTCGGATCGTCGCTTCGCAGTTGGCCCAACTGCAGGCCCGTGGCGTCGGCAAGAAGGTGTCCCGCGTGCCTGTGTACCAGGGCGCTCCTGAGCTCGATCGCTGGAGGAAGAGGTCGAGATCCTGCGTCTCGCTCTCCGGATAACACATCTCGATCCGCAGACCCGGCGCCGCGACGTGCACGACCCAGGCGCACGAGAGCATCGTGCCCTCCACCGTCACCACCTCCATGGTCACGGTGTAGTCCCCGCTCAGGCGCGGCGTGAACGTGGCGTTCTCGCTCGTCGTTCCGCCGAGCTCGAAGCTCCGGAGCCGGGGTGCCAGCGAGTCGCAGGGGCCGCCCTGCACGGTCCAGCGCCAGCCGCGCGCGAGGCCCGGGTAGAAGTCACGACCGCGGAGGAGATAGTCCGCGAACGGCACCGTGTCGGGGGTGCGAGGGTCGCCCGGGCTCGGGCACGCGATGGGGCAATCGCGCTGGGCGCTGCAGCCATCGCAGAGGTTGTCGCGACCGTCGCAGACGTCGCGCGAGGGGCCGATGCCGCCCTCGCACGCGCCCCAGCTCCGCGTCATCTCGCAGGTCTGCGTGCCGTCGGTGCAGGCCCCGACGCCGCGTCGGCCTGGTGGCCCGGCGAAGCACCCCTGCACCGCGCCGGGCTCGCAGTCGCAGCCCTCGTCCACGCGCCCATCGCAGTCCGTGTCGCTGCCGTCGCAGCGCTCGCTCGGCTCGCAGCCATCCGGGAGCGGAATGCAGCCGCGATCGGGCGTGAACGCGTCGGTCCCCGCATCACCGCTCGCGTCCCGTCCTGCGTCGGCCGGTACGCGCCCCGCATCGATCGATGCATCGGCTCCCGCGTCGGTCCTCTCGAGGATGCCGAGGCCCGTCCGCGCTCCGCAACCGGTCCCGAGATCCGCCCCGACGGCTACCGTCGCCGCCAGAAGAGCCCACGCACGAAGGGCCCGAAAGGACAGCCGCGCGCCGCCGCCCGCGCTCACGAGCGCCTCGCCTGCCAGCCGATGTCCCGCCGGAGCTGCTTGCCCTCGAAGCGAATCCGATCGCACGCGCCGTACGCCCGGGACGCGGCTTCCTCGAGGGAGTCGCCCGTCGCGGTCACCGTGAGCACGCGGCCCCCTGCGGTCTCGAGCGAGGGCTCCGCGCGTCCCTCGCTCACCGGAGCGAAGCGTGTCCCCGCGTGGAACGCGACGACGCCGTCGACGCTCGCGAGCTCGTCCAGCCCTTCGATGCGATCGCCCCTTCGCGGCGCGCTCGGGTAGCCGTGCGCCGCCAGCACGACCGCGAGCGCGCACGGTGCGCCCCATACGGGCACGACGCCGCTCAGGTCTCCCCGCGCCGCCCCCTCGAGCAGCGGCAGGAGATCGCCCTCGAGGCGGGCCACGAGCACCTCGGCTTCCGGGTCCCCGAAACGCACGTTGAACTCGAGCACCTGCGGGACGCCATCGACGACCATGATCCCCACGAAGAGCACGCCCGTGAAGGGCGCTCCGCGCGCGCTCATCCGCGCGAGCACGGGCTCGACGACCCGCGTCAGCACGCTCTGCTCGACCTCGGCCGTCACGATTGGTGGGGGCGAGTACGCGCCCATGCCGCCCGTGTTCGGACCGTGGTCACCCTCGAGGAGGCGCTTGTGATCTTGGGCGGCCGCGAGCGGTACGAAGCGCGCGCCGTCGCAGACGACGTGGTAGCTGACCTCCGGGCCGACGAGCCGCTCCTCGATCACGACGCGGGCGCCTGCGTCACCGTGGACTCGCGCGCGCATCATCGAGCGGACGGCCTCGAGCGCCTCCTCCGTGTCCTTCGCGACGACGACGCCCTTGCCCGCACAGAGGCCATCCGCCTTCACCACGAGCGGGCGCTCCGCCTCGCGTACGTAGGCCTCCGCGGCGTCCGGGTCGTCGAAGACCGCAAAGCCCGCGGTCGGCACGCCGGCCTCGCGCATGATCTCCTTGGCAAAGGCCTTCGATCCCTCGAGCCGCGCGGCCTCGCGCGAGGGTCCGAACGCAGGGATGCCCGCAGCCCGGAGGGCATCGGCGAGCCCCGCGACGAGGGGCGCTTCGGGCCCGATCACGACGAGGTCGACCGCCTCCCTCCGCGCGAGATCGACGAGGCCCCCGAGGTCCTCGGCTGTGACGCCGACGCAGCGCGCGATTCCAGCGATGCCCGCATTGCCCGGCGCGACGAGCACCTCACGCACGGCCGGCGACTGCGCGAGCTTCCAGGCGATCGCGTGCTCCCGCGCGCCCGAGCCGACGACGAGGACCTTCTTCACCATCTCAATGCCTGAAGTGGCGGAAGCCCGTGAACAGCATCGCGAGCCCGAGCTCATCGGCGCGCGCGATGACCTCGTCGTCCTTCACCGAGCCACCGGGCTGCACGATCGCCCTGGCGCCTGCCGCGGCCGCAGCCTCGACTCCGTCGGGGAACGGGAAGAACGCATCCGATGCGAGCACGCTGCCTGCGGCGAGCTCGCCCGCCTTCTGCGCCGCGATCTGCTCGCTGACGACGCGGGACATCTGCCCGGCCCCCACGCCCACCGTCACACCGTGCGTCCCGTCATGGGTTCGTGCGAGGATGATCGCGTTCGACTTCACGTGCTTGCCCACGCGCCACGCGAAGTCGAGCGCGACACGCTCCTCCGTGGTCGGCTGACGCTTGGTCACCACGCGCGCTGCGCTGACCTCGCGCGCGCCGCTCGCGTCCCGGTCCTGCACCACGAAGCCGCCGCCGACCTTCTTCGCCACGATCACCGCGTGGTCGGCCGCCAGCCACTCCCCCGTCGCGAGCAACCGCAGGTTCTTCTTGGTCCGGAGCACCTCGAGGGCTTCGGGCGCGAAACTTGGCGCGATGACGCACTCGAGGAAGGTCTCCACGAGGAGCGCGGCGGTTGTCCGATCGACCGTGCGGTTGAGCGCCACGATCCCGCTGAAGGCCGAGAGCGCGTCGGCCTCGCGCGCGCGGCGGTAGGCATCCGCGAGGTCCGCAGACGTCGCCACGCCGCACGGATTCGTGTGTTTCACCACGACCGCCGCGGGCAGGTCGTGCTCCCGCACCGCCTCGAGTGCCGCGTCGCAGTCGACGAGGTTGTTGAACGACAGCTCCTTGCCACCTGCGCCGAGAGACTCCGCGCGCGCCAGCGAGCCCCTCGGCGCATCCTTCTCGACGTAGAAGGCACCCGCCTGGTGCGGGTTCTCCCCGTAGCGAAGGCCGTAGGCTCGCTCGAGCGAGAAGGTGAGGGTGCCCGGGAAGCGCGTCCGCGAGCCGTCGGGCTCGAACGAGGTCATGTAGGCCGCGATCGCCCCGTCGTACGCGGCGGTGTGCGAGAAGGCCTTGGCGGCGAGACGAGCGCGGAGCGGCTGCGACGGTCCCTCGTCGCTTCGGGCGGCCGACAGCACTTCGTCGTAGTCGCGCGGATCGACCACGACGGTCACTCGCGCGTGGTTCTTCGCCGCGCTCCGGATCATGGAGGGGCCCCCGATGTCGATGTTCTCGATCACCTCGTCGTGCGGCGCGCCCCGCGCGACCGTCGCTTCGAAGGGGTAGAGGTTCACGACGACGAGATCGATGGGGAGGCCTCCCAGCTCCGTGAGCTGCGTGCGGTCGCCAATCGAGTCGCGCATCAGGATGCCCCCGTGGACACGCGGGTGCAGCGTCTTGACGCGGCCGTCCATCACCTCGGGCGAGCCCGTGTACTCGGCGACGTCGGTCACGGGGATCTCCGCACCGCGCAGCGCCTTGGCGGTTCCGCCGGTCGAGAGAATCTCGACCCCCATCTCCGAGAGCTGACGGCAGAGCTCCACGATCCCGCGTTTGTCCGAGACCGAGACCAGCGCACGAGCGAACCGGGGCATGAGCACCTCGCTTGGCTCCGGTGGGCCGACCCGGAGCGCGACGCGCGCCTTACATGCGCGCCGTTCCGTCGTCAACCGCGACCCACGAGGCTGCGGGGGTGGTTGTGCGAAGCGACTGCACGAAGTTTCGCGCTGGCCGCACCGAACGTGCGATGCTCCGCACGTGGTAGGCGGCGCACAGCTCCCCTGCGAGGCTTTCGTCCTGGCGATCGTCGCCGAGGATCCCGTCGTCGCCGAAGAGGGCGGGTCCCAATGGCGGTCTCACTTCCTCATCGTGTCCGACGGCTTCGTCGTGAAGGCCCGGTCCGAGGTGGGGGAGGAGGAGATCCGACAGTTCGGGACCCACATCGTCGACCTCTGCACGGGCCGGCGCACCGAGCTCTCGTTCCGGAGCTCTTCGGGCCAGCTCTACGTCTCTCTCACGCGCCGTCCTCGCGGCGAGGTCGGAGTCGCGGGTCACATCGTCCGCGATCCGACTGGGCTCCTCTCGGCTTTCCAGACGCGGACGGACCTGCAGGCGCTCGAGGGCTTCGGCGACGCGCTCCGTGCTTTCCCCTACGCGTGAGCCCGGTCCGCCGGCGGAGCGCGCCTCGGAGCGACCGAGCGCTTGCACGGGCCGCCCCGGGAGCGGTCTGCTAACACCCACCTTCCGTGGTCGAAGCGGGCATCCAGTTCTTCCTCGAGCAGGGCTCGTACGGGCTCATGTTCGCCTGGATCATCGCAGCGGGTCTCGGCCTGCCGCTTCCGGAGGACGTCGCGATGATCTCGGGGGCGATCCTCGCGCAGCGCGGGATCACCGATCTCCGCATCACCGTCGCGGTGCTCGGGGTCGCGGTGCTCCTCGGCGACACGATCCTCTACTCCATCGCCCGGAGGCTCGGCCCGGCGATCTACGAGCGCAAGTTCATCCAGCGCGTCATGCCTCCGGAGCGGCGCGTCGGCGTCGAGCGCCTCATCGCACGGCACGGCGCGCTCGTCGTGTTCGGTGCGCGGCACATCGCGGGTCTGCGCGGGCCCATCTTCGCGATGTGCGCGATCCACGGAATCTCGTACCTGCGTTTCATCGTCGCGGACGCGCTCGCGCTCGCGATCTCGCTGCCGGTCTTCATGGGGATCGGCTGGTTCTTTTCGGACAGCATCGACCGTGTCGCGGAGCACGCGGCGAGCTTCGAGCAATACGTCATGCTCGCCATCGGCGGGGTCGTGCTCGCCGTAGGGCTCGTGCACCTCGCCCGAACGGCCTGGAAGCGCTGGCGCGAGCGGGCGGCGGTCGGCACGGCGGTCCCGCCTGCGAGCGAGCCGTGATCCGCCGCGCTTGAACGGGACCTCGGTTCGGGCGTACACAGCGGCCATGTCCGACCCTCGCGCCCACCTGCGCGCTCTCTTCGACGCCGATCGTGCGCTCCGCCATGCCGAGCGTACCCTCCTCCTCTCCGCGCCCGGAGATGTCCTCGCCGACCTCTTCTCGGCTGCGGCCGACCGCGCGCTGGCTGACACCGATCCCGAGCGACAGGAGCTGGAGCTGGTGCGCCTCGCCGACCTCTGCGCGCAGGTCGAGGGGCCGGTCGCCGTCGACACGCTCCTCCGGATCCTCGACCACGCCGACCCCGCCGTCCGCGCCGAGGCGGGCGAGGCCCTGCTCGACGTGGCCTACGAGCGCTTCAAAGAGGTCGCCAACGCGATCGAGCGCGCCCTCGACCAGCGCCGCGACGGCATCGCGATGGAGGAGCTCCCCTACATGCTCGCGGAGGTCCACGACCCCGACCCGATGCCGCTCATGCTGCGTTTTCTCGCGCATCCGCGCGCGGAGGTGGTCGCGGCCACCATCGAGGCGATCGTCGAGCGGGCTGACCCGGCCGCGGTCCCCAAGCTCAAGAAGCTTGTCGGAGACTCCCGCGAGGTCACGGTACCCGAGCTCGACGATGAGAAGGTCACCCTCGGTGACCTCGCGGCGGATGCGCTCTCGTTCTTCGAAGAGGTGTTCGAGGAAGAACAAGACGAAGCACCCCCCCCGCCGGCGCGCGGTGCGGCCGGTCGACCGAAGGGCCCGACCGAGCGGGGCGGCCGGCGCCGCTGACGGCGCATTGCGCGGCGCACTTCAGTTCACGGGGCGTCAGCTCCGGGCCACCATGGTCTCGAGCGACGCGCGCGTCCCGAAGAGGACGAGCGCGTCGCCGACGAAGAGACGCGTGGCAGAGCCCGGGTTCGGCATCGCGAGCGACCCGCGGCGCACGCTCAGCACCCGCACATCGAGCGCGTCGAGCTTGCTCTCGGCGATCGTGAGCCCCACGAGGCGGTTGCGCGGGCCGAGCGCGAGCTCGGCGACGACGAAGCCCTTGTCGAGCGCCGTGAGCTCGCGCAGCGACTCGACCGGCTCGGCCAGGCACTCCTCCGCGTGCCGGACGACCGCCATCGCGACGTCGATCCCCGTGGCGGCCTCGATGCCTTCGAGCCCGGGCGACGCGTTGACCTCCATGACCAGCGGGCCGTCTCGGCCTTCGAGCATGTCGACGCCAGCGACGTGCAGGCCGAGCACCCTCGCTGCTTTGCGCGCGACTTCGTCGTAGCGCGCGTCGAGACGCACACTCTCCACGCTCGCGCCGCGGTGCACGTTGCTCCGGAATTCTTCGCCGCGCGCGGTGCGTCGCATCGCGGCGACCACGCGGCCGCCCACGACGAAGGCGCGGACGTCGCGACCTCGGCTCTCCTCGACGAAGCGCTGAAGGAGCACGTCGGCCTTCATGCTCTCGAGCGTCTCGAGGATCGCCTGCGCCACGCTTCGTGTGTCGGCGAGCATCACGCCGACCCCTTGCGTGCCCTCTAGAAGCTTGAGGATGACCGGCGCCCCGAGCGTGTCGAGCGTGCTGCCGAGGTCCTCGCCGCTCTTTCCGAAGGCGGTGCGCGGAATCGGCACTCCATTGCGTGAGAGGACCTGCAGCGCGCGTAGCTTGTCGCGCGCGGCGGTGATCGCGTGCGACCCGTTCTGCACGAAGATCCCACGCTGCTCGAGGTGCCGCACGATCGCCGTACCCACCAGCGTCATCGACGTCCCCCCGCGGGGGATCACTGCGTCGAGGGGTCCGAGCTCGCGGCCCTTGTATCGGATCTCTCCTCCGGCGTTGTCGAGCAGCAGCGAGAACCGCGCGGGGTCGAGCACCTCGACGGAATGCCCGCGCGCCCGGGCGGCTTCGACGAGCCGCTTGGTGCTGTACGAGGAGGCTCCCCGCGAGAGGAGCCCGATGCGAATTCGGCCCACGTTGCGCTCGCGAGGGATCTACTCGAATCGAATCGGTCGGCGGGTCACTCGGTCACGTGGGCGCGGATGGTGTCGTTGATCTGGCCGAACGCGACCTTGTAATCGAACCAGGCGCGGGCGATCGCCGAGACCAGGCGTCTGGCCTCCTCCGACTCCGCGTCGTATCCGGTGGTGAGGCCCTGGAGATGGGTGAGGTAGGCGCTCCAGCCGTCGATCAACGCTCGCAATGCGCTGCGCAGCGCCTCGATCCCGGGGCGCAGGTCGTCGGGCGGCAAGAGCGAATCGAGCGGCTGCACGTGGTCGTTGAGGTTGGCCAAGCATGTCGAGCGCACGAGCTGCGCGTACTGACTGGCGCTGAAGCTGGCGCGCTCGTGGATCTCCGCGATCAACTGCTCGTTGTTGTGGATGTCCCCCGGGTCGGTCCGCGGCAGCGCGCAAGCCCAGAAGGAGTCGAAGTTCTGGGCGCGCATGCCATTCACCTGGCGGCCGATCGCGCTGTAGGGGTTCGGGCCCGACGTCAGGAGAAACCAGCCCCCACCCCCGACGATCGCCGCGATGACCACGCCCGCGAACGCGATCATCGGTCCTCGGCCGCTCTTCATCGCGCGCTCTTCTTCTTCCAGGCTGGGGCCTGGCCCGCCCGCCGATGGCGGTGGTAGCGGAGCCCAGCCGGGCCCTTGGGCATCGTTCGACATGCACACTCCTCGCAGCCGTTCCGCGGCTCGCGGCAGTCTACACGCGGCGCTCTGCTTCGCGACACGTGTGTCGCCGGCCGCGTGGTAGAGGCAACGAATGCGTCGTGCCTTCTCGATCGCGGTCTACCCGCGCCATGGCGATCGCCTGCTGTTGATTCACCACCGCCGGCTCGCGAAGTGGTTGCCCCCGGGTGGGGAGCTCGAGCCCGGGGAGACCCCGCTCGAGGCTGCGGCCCGCGAGCTCTTCGAAGAGACCGGGCTCCAGGGCACGTTCCCTCCGACGAGCGATGTCGATGGGGCACCCCCCGGCCTGATCGGCTACGAGGAGCACGTCGCGGGATCGAAGGGGCTGCATCTGAATTTCGTGTTCGTGTGCGACGTGCCCACGACGAGCGTGGTCCCCAACGCCGAATTTTCAACGTTTCGCTGGGTCACGCTCGACGACGGGCCGTGGGCGGAGGCGCCGCCGAACGTGCTTCAGCTCGCAGTGCTGGCGCTCCGCGCCGGTCGGTGACACACTCGGCCCCGCTTGAGATCGAGGTTGGTCAGCCCCGGGCCGTCGCCCGGGACCGCAGGGCGCGTGGGCGACACCACCGCAACACCCACCGCGGTGCTGCAGCGTGAGCCGTTTTCACACGATCCGGGCTCTCACACCGGGCGCATCAGCGCTCGCGCGCGGTCCGACTGCGCGGAAGCGATTCTGGCGAACGAGCGGCGCGCACCGCGCAACCGCCGGTGCGCTGAGAGAGGTGAAACCACACAGGTCTCGAACGACGAACCCCCGGCCCCGCGCTCGCTGTGTGCGTGCTCACGGGCCCTGGGCCGTCGGGTTCGTAAGCACGAAGCAATCGAGGCGGCCCGCGTCGGTTGCCGGCCCGGGGTGCCTAGGACCCCGTTGACATCTGGTGCCCATGGGAATAGTCCCGGGGCCCTGGGGGGTGGCGTCCAGCCATCCTGGTGAGTGCGCGCTGCGCTGAAAGTTCCTTGGTTTCCTGAAAGGAAGTGGCGGATGATGAGACTGAACAGTCGAACTACAGTGCCGTTGCTCGGCGCCGCGATGATGGCGGTGGCAGGCTGCAACTGCGACAACACAGAGATGGTGGATGCCGGTGGACCGGTCGACGCGAACGTCCCGGTGGATGCCTTCACCCCGTCCCCCGAGCTGACGATCAGCCCGTCCGTCCAGGAGTTCGGCGACGTGGTCGTCGGCGAGGCGAGCACCGCGGCGACGTTCACGGTCACGAACGAGGGCACGGGCCGCTCGCCCCGCCTCGTCGCCGAGCTCGGCGGCGCAGACCCGGGCAGCTACCGTATCTCCGCGAACAACTGCGGAGACGCGCTCGACCCCGACCAGACCTGCACCGTCTCCGTCATCTTCCAGCCGCGCTCGGAAGGCGCGTCGTCGGCGACCCTCACCGTGCGCGGTGGTGACGTCGAGGCGGCCGCGAGCCTGTCGGGCAATGGCGCCGCCGACGCGGGCCTCGTCATCTCCCCGACCCCGTACAACTTCGGCGACGCGATCCTCGGGACGCCCTCCGCCCCGCAGACCTTCACGGTCCGCAACACGGGCGACGCCGAGTCGGGGATGATCACGATCTCCCTGAGCGGGCTCGACGAGCCTCAGTTCGAGCTGGGCACGGACGCTTGCACGGGCGAGACGCTCGCGGCGGACGCGACCTGCACGGTCGAGGTGATCTACGCGCCTTCGGCTTCCGGCTTGCACATGGGCACCCTTCAGGCCTCGGCGAGCCCGGGCGCGACCGCGACCGCTACGATCCAGGGCCGCGCGGCAGCCGCTGCGAGTCTCCGGCTGCTCCCGACCTCGCAGGACTTCGGCACGGTCGTCACCGGCTCCTCGAGCTCCGAGGTCACGTTCACGCTCACGAACCCGGGCGGCGTCCCGACCGGCACGATCTCGCACACCTTCGGCGGCGCGCACGCGGCCGAGTTCAGCGTGCGCGCGAGCACCTGCGCGGGCGCTCCGCTCGCGGGTGGTGCGAACTGCACCATCGTCGTCCGCTTCAACGCGGCGAGCGCCGGCGCCAAGGTCGCCACGCTCGACGTGACGGACGGCACCCTCAACGCCTCGTCGAGCCTGACGGCGACCGGCGCGGCCCCCGGCGCGATCGTGATCGAGCCGAGCACGCGTGACTTCGGAAGCTCCGCCATCGGCGTCGCCACCGGCGGCACGGCGTTCACCGTCCGCAACACCGGCGGCTCGGCCACCGGTGAGCTCACCGTGGCGCTTGCGGGCACGAACCCGGCGGACTTCCCCGTGATCGAGGGCGGCGACGGCTGCTCGGGCGCGACGCTCCCCGCGGCCGGCAGCTGCACGATTGCCGTGCAGTTCCGCCCCGGCGCGTCGGGTGCGCGCTCCGCGACCCTGCGCGTCCAGGGAACGCCCGGTGGCACGGCCACCGCGGCGCTCTCCGGCAACGGCGAGTCGGCTGCGGCAATCGAGGTCACGCCGACGGCGGCGGACTTCGGCTCGGTCGCCACGGGCTCGAACAGCTCCAACGTCGCCTTCACCGTCCGCAACACCGGCGGCGCGGCCTCGGGCATCCCGAGCGTGGCCCTCACCGGCGTGCAGGCGACGCAGTTCAACATCGTGTCGAACGGCTGCACCGCGTCCCTCCCGGGCGGCGGGACCTGCACCATCACCGCCCGCTTCAGCCCGACGGGCACCGGCGCGCGGACTGCGCGTCTCGAGGTGTCGGCCTCGCCCGGCGGCTCGGACGCGTCCGACCTCAGCGGCAACGGCATCACGCCGGCCGCGCTGACGCTGACGCCCACGGCCGCCAGCTACGGCAACGTCGCGGAGACCACGTCCCAGACCCGCATGTTCACCGTCCAGAACACCGGCGCGGAGGCCTCGGCCCTCACGTTCTCGGTCACGGCCGGAGGGCCTCAGTTCTCGATCGTCACCGGCGCAGGCACGACCTGCGGCGCGACGCTCGCGGGTGGCGCGAACTGCACGATCGAGGTCGCGTTCGCTCCGGCGCAGGGCTCGACGACGACGACCGGCACGCTCTCGGTCACCGGGACCCCGGGCGGTGCGCTGACGGCGGCGCTCAGCGCGACGCCGATCCCCGACCTCCTCATCACCCCGCCGGCCTCGAACGCCTTCACGGCCTCGAACGGCGGCAGCGGCGTGATCATCGGCGCGAACGCGCAGAACACCTACACCATCACCAACCAGACGGGCCGCGCGCTCACCGCGCTCACGGTGGCGTCGCCCACCGGCATGATGGAGTTCACCCGCCCGGCCGGCGGTGGCACGTGCGGCACGACGCTCGCTGCGGGCGCGAACTGCACGGTCGTCCTCCAGTTCACGCCGACGGGCGCCCCCGGCGCACGCTCCACGAGCCTCACCGTCACCGCCTCGGGCGGCGCGACGGAGACCGCGGCGGTCGCGGGCCCGGCGCGCGGCGCGCTCCGCTGGACGGCCTGGCAGGTCACCGGTGGTCCGTCGCACCCCTTCGCGCTCCCCCCGGTCGCGGCGGCGTACGGCGACCGCGCGGTCGGCGGCTTCTACGACATGACGCTCACGCTCACGAACGAGAACACGGCCGCGACCTCTTCGATCGCGACGATGGCCCCGTCGTTCACGGGCGACATGAACCTCCAGAGCGATCTCTGCACGGGCACGAACCTGGCAGCGGGCGCGACCTGCACGGTCCGCGTGCGCTTCTACCCGCGCACCACGGGTCCGGCCACGGGCGCGCTCACGATCACGCAGGGCGCGGCCACGGCGGTCGCCAACATCACCGCGAACGGCATCGCCGGCGCGTCGATCTCGGTCACGGGCACGGCCGACTTCGGCACCGTCGTCGCCACCCGCACCCAGGACCGGACGTTCACCGTCACGAACACCGGCGCGGTCGCGTCGGCGAACCTGAGCTACTCGCTCTCGGGCGCCCGCTACACTCTTCAGAGCACGACCTGCCCGGCGACCGGCACCATGCCGCTCGCTGCCGGCGCGAGCTGCACCATCACGGTGCGCTTCGCCCCGAGCCAGGCGGACGACACCACGACCGCGTTCACGGGCACCCTCACCGCCGGTCAGGGCGCACAGACCGTCAACACGGCGCTCACCGGTCGCGTCAGCTCTCAGCTCACCCTGTCCCCCGCCACGGCCTCGTTCGCGACCGCTGTGAGCACCACGAGCACCACGACCCGCTTCACGGTGACCAACGTCGGTCTCAACCCCACCGGCTCGATCACGGTCGCCGTGGGGTCGGTTCCTGCGGAGTTTCCGATCACGAACAACACCTGCGCGACCCTCGCTGCGGGCGCGACGTGCACCTTCGACGTGGCGTTCGCGCCGACGGCGAACGTGGACCGCACCGGCGTCCAGATCCAGGCGAGCAACGGCGCCTACGTGCCGGGCGTGGCCCGGGTCGCCGTCAGCACCGTTTCCGGCGACGCGCGCTCCCCTGCCATTCTCACCCTGGTACCGAACCTCGCGGGCACCTTCGTGTTCGGCGACGTGGCGGGCGGCCAGAACAGCGCGCCCCACACGTTCACCGTTCGGAACTCGGGCGACCTTCCCTCCGGCCCGTTGACCTCCAGCATCGTCTCGGCGCCAGTGGCCTCCTGCGACGGCTACGCCGGCGGCACCACCACCGACTTCTGGGACATCCTCTCGACGACGTGCGCCGGGGCTCTGGCGCCCGGAAATTCCTGCACCGTCACGATTCGGCACAGTCCGCCGGCAGACTCGGACTGTGGCGACGCGCAGTTCCGGACGGCGACATTCCGGGTCACGGACGGCACGAGCACGCTGAACCAGGTGGTCGGCGCGTTCTCGAACGACATCGAGAACCTCTTCCCGACCCCGTCCAACGTGGACTTCGGGAGCGCTGTGATCGGAAGCACCACGGCCACGACCACTGTCACCGTGGCGAACTCTGGCACCGCCTCGCGCACCATCTCGACGGCACCTGCCAGCACGACGAACTTCGTCGTGACGGCGAACACATGCACCGCCGGTGCAGCGATCGCGGCAGGCGGCACCTGCTCGTTCAACGTTGCGTTTGCGCCGCAGGCGCCTGCGGGTACCAAGCAGGAGGTCATCTCCATCAACACGAGCGGTGGGACCGTGATGTTCTTCATCCCGAACGGCTTCGCCCAGGCTGCCGCGGGTCTTGCGGTCACCCCCGTGGACGCAACGCCGGACTTCCCGAGCACCGTCGCGGGTCAGACCTCGCGCATCACGTACACCGTCTCGAACACGGGTGACGTGGCCACCGCCGCGACTCCGGCGGTGACCATCGGCGGGGCGGACCCGTCGCAGTTCACCGTCGCGAACAACACCTGCACCGCGGCGCTCGCCGCGAGCGGGACCGGCGCGGCGTCTTCCTGCACCTTCGACGTGGTCTTCGCGCCGTCCGGCGCGGGCGCGCGCTCGGCGACGCTGACCATCAACGCGGGCGGCGCGGCGACGAGCACGCGCGCGCTCACCGGCACCGGGATCGGCGCGGCGCTCCTCGGCATCAGCCCGAGCGCTCCGCAGACCTGCGCCGACCGCGCGGCGGGCACGGGCTCGCTCGACTTCGGCGTCTGCACCACCTACACGGTCACGAACGGCGGCGGCTCGGCGAGCCTCCCGCTCTCGCTGTCGGTGACGGGTGACTTCCGCATCCAGGACAACTCCACCTGCGTCGGCGGCTCGGGCACCGGCCTCGGCCTCTCCTCGATCCCCGCGGGCATCGCTCTCGCCGCCGGCTCGACCTGCACGGTCATCGTGCCGCACGCGCCGCAGACGGTGGGCGCGGACTCCGGCACCCTGACGGTCGGCGCGTCCGGCATCGCCACGGAGACCGGCACCATCAGCTCGAACGGCGTCAGCGCGTTCCAGCACCCCCCCACCTCGCCCGGCGCATACGCTGCGGGCACGGTCGCCTTCGGCTCGGTCGCGGTCGGCGCGGCGGTCGGCGGAAACCAGATCATCACCT
>JBKDQC010000784.1:0-2253 GCA_046342295.1 Deltaproteobacteria bacterium
GTCCTGTCGCGATGCCGTCTTCGAGGGGCGCGTCGGTCGCGGCCACGACCCGGACATCGACGGTTCGGGCGCGCGTCGCCCCGACCGGCGCCACTTCGTGCGTCTCGAGCGTGCGAAGGAGCATGAGCTGCACATCCACGGGCGCATCCCCCACCTCGTCGAGAAAGAGGGTCCCACCGTCCGCGCGAACGAAGGCACCCGTGTGTTCACGCAGCGCGCCGGTGAATGCGCCTCGAGCGTGACCAAACAGCTCGGACGCCGCCATGCTGGGCGCGAGCGCCGCGAGGTTGAGCGCGACGAACGGTCCACGAGCGCGTGGCCCGCGGTCGTGGAGCGCACGCGCTACGAGCTCCTTGCCGCTGCCGCTCTCGCCGCGCACGAGCACGGGGGCGTGCGTAGCAGCCAGGCGAGGCAACTGCGCACACAGCTCGTCGAGCGCGGCGCCGTCACCGATCAGACCGAAACGCTCGGCCCGGACGGCGAGCGGTAAGCGACGATGCAACCAGAGCGCGACGCGATCTGCGAGCTCGACGACGCGCCCATCGCCGAGGCCAGTCGAGACCGCGCCGGTAACTTCCCCACCGTCGAGTCTCACCGTCGATGCATGTTGCGAGGGGTCGATGCGAAGCATGTCGCCCTCGAGCGAGATCACGAGTGGACCGCGGCTGACGAATCCATCGTCCAGCCCGCCTTCGACGCCCGAACGCGGGCACACGAAGACGGGTACGCGTCGCGAAATCTCGAGTCGATCGATCGCGGCCACGTGGACTCGTCCAATCTGTTGCGGGTCTGCGTGCCAGAGCACCGTGGCCGCGAGTCGCGGCACAGGGGCCCCGCAAGACGCTGCGGACCGCGCAGGCTGACGCGTTGCGTCATCGTCCTCCGCATCGGGCTTCCCCATCAGAACGTCACCGAGCAGGTGATCGAGAGCCCTCCGACGCCGCACCTCCACGAGCGATAGCCTGCGCGACGCGACCCGCTCTCCACCGCGAGGCCGAGCCCAACTCCGAGAGCGATGAGCCCGCTCGCACCAGCACCGATCGCGAGGCCCAGGCTGAGAAGACGTTCGTCCGCGAGCCCTCCACACGGGCGCCCCGCCTCCGTGCAGTCGGTGTACGCACGCCAACTGGACACCGCCCAGAGGCTCGAGGCCACCGCACCACCGAGTGCGAGCGCGCCAACGACGAACGACGCGACCATCGGTGCCTCGAGTTCGTCTGCATCGTGGAGGTCACGGACGACGACTCGACCATCCCGAGAAGCCCCCTCGGATCCGGAAGGCGCCGCTTCGGCGGTGGCCTGCGATTCAGGGATCGCGCTGACGGCACCGACACCTACGATCGATACCAACGCTTCGAGGGTGATGGTGAGGGCTTGCGCTCCGGCGTGGACTTCCAGGGTTTCCTCGTGAGGCACAAACGTAGGCGCGCTCACACGCAGCACGTGTGTCCCAACGGCGGTGCGCACGCGCCCCACCTCGACGTGACCATCGACGCTCACAACGGCATCCTCGGGTGTGAGGGTCAGATCAAGCGTCGCCACGCGCTCCTCGAGGCGGGTGAGGTTGGCCGCGACACGCTCACGCAGCCTCGGATCCAGGGTGGCGAGCGGCCTCCGCGCGAGAAATGCGTCGAGCGAGCGGATCGCCTCCAGCGGCCGCTCCAGGCGGGCGAGCACGGTGGCGCGACGCTCGAGCGCCGTCACCTCGCCAGCCACGCAGGCGTCGTCATACGCAGCGAGTGCTGCCTCGAGCAGCGCCGGGTCGTGAGCTCCCGTGCGACCGGAGATGCGGAAATCGCGCCGCACCAGGCGGTCTCCGGTGGCGAGCGCTGCGGAAGCGGCCGGCGTCGCGGTTACACCGCAAACGGGAAGGTCGCGCTCTTGCGCCGAGACCGCAGATCCGCCGAGCACGCCATCGACGAGGCACGAGAGGCAGAGGAGGCTAGGCAGAAACGAGGTCCGGTATCTTCGGCGGTCGGGGCGGGTCATCACTGGATCCGAAAGGGGTCATCGGCGACCGGGGGCTCGACGCCGCCGCGCGAGCCGTGCTGATGCGTCTCCTCCCTCGGTGCCACAGAACGTTCACTCCTGTTCGAGGAGCCCTCCGACTCAACACGCACGTTTCGAACCACCTCCGGGTCGTCGGCGTTCTGGCCCTCGTGCGTCACGGCCGGCGGAGCGGGCGGCGCAGCTGGCGGACTGCTCGGCGGCCGGCTGCTCGGCGGCGGACTGCGCGGCGGCGGACTGCTCGGC
>JBKDQC010000785.1:0-2023 GCA_046342295.1 Deltaproteobacteria bacterium
CGACGCTGCTGGCCATCGAGGCACACTGCAAGCCGCGGCCTGCCTTTGGGGCCGCGGCGCCCGAGAGACAGCGGGACCTCGAGCCCTGATCGGAGCGCGCCGTCGCGCCGCTCGCCCCATGACCGCGCGGCGCCGCTGGCATAGGCTCGGCCGCCATGGTGCTCCCCAGGTCGGTCGTCGCACGGGCTTCCCTCAGCTTCGTCGTGGCTCTTCTCGCGCTCGTGCTCGCGCCTCCCTCGCGCGCGCAGCGCTCGCCCCCGGCAGCGCGCGCGGTGCCGGCGGACGCGGGGCTGCCGGCGAGCGGCGCCCTGCCGGCGGAGCTTCGCGCGCGGCTCGCGCGAATCCCCGACGAAGGCACGCCGGATCCGGGCGAGCACTACCCCGTCTCGAACGAGTGGCGGCACGATCTGTGGCTCCCGGCGCTACGCGATCTCGGCGGTGTCTTCGTCGGGGTCGGCCCCGACCAGTGCTACACGCTCGCAGCGATGCAGAACGCGAGCCTCGCGCTGCTCGTCGACTTCGACCCGCTGGTCCCCCTCGTGCACCGGATGTACGAGGTCCTCGTGCCCGCGAGCGAGAGCCCCGCGGTGCTCGTCGCGCGCTTCGAGGACGCCCGCGCCGAAGAGACCCGCGCGCTGCTCGCGTCGGGTCTGGTCGACGATCCGCGGCGTGATGCGATCCTCCGGAGCTTCGACCGCCACCGCCCGCGCTGGGCGCGCTACGCGCGCGCCGTTCAGCGCTCCGTCCGCCAGGGCGTCGCGGGCAGCTGGCTCGCCGACCCCGCGCTCTACGCCCGCGTCCGCACGATGTTCCAGCAGGGGCGCATCGTGGCGCGCAACGGCGACGTCACCGGCGCCCGCACCTTGCGAGAGATCGGCGCGGTCAGCCGAGAGCTCGACGCTCCGGTGCGCGTGCTCTACTTCTCGAACGCCGAGCAGTTCTTCTCGTACACGCCGCAGTTCGTCGAGAACGTGCGGAGCCTCCGCACCGACGAGCGCTCGGTTGTGCTCCGAACCTTCCGCGCGCGCGGCGCGAGCTATCCCGCGCGCGATCGGTGGCATTACGTGGTCGAGCCACTCACGGGCTTCCTCGAGCGCCTCGGGGCGGGCCTGCGCCGCAGCCGGGAGCTCGAGCTCGAGATCGTCGCCCGGCGCGGCGGTGTGCCAGGCTTCACGCAGCTCGAGCGCTGACGCGTTCGTCCCGTGAGGCGCGTGCGCTCAGGGCCCTCAGCGGGCGTCGAAGGTCGCGAGGGATTGGGCGGCGAAGAAGCCTGTGTGCGGAGCGCTGCCCACGTTGTAGTTGAGACCCACGGGGATCTCGTAGCGCTCCACCACGAAGAGCCAGCTCACGGAGGCTTGGTCCCCCGAGTTGATCGCGCTGCACGCGGCGGCTGCGTCGCGGGCGTTCGCCGGACGGAGGAGCCGCGCATGCGTCACGAGCTGCACCCGGTCGCACGCGAGCAGCCGGGCGAGCCGGCTTCGCTCGCTCCCTAGGTTCCGGTCGTAGGCGGTCTGGGCCCGCCCGACGGCCGAGGTCGCGTCGCGGAGCGCGGACTCCGCTGCGCGAAGCGCGTCCGCCGCGGCCGGATCCTCGGGCGCTGCGGCCGCGTTGGCCTGCGCCTGCCCGAGGGCCTGTGCTGCGAGCTGTTCGGTCGCCCGCGCTTGGTCGATCGCGCCGCGCATGCGGGCTTCGATGCTGCCCGTCGCGATCGAGAGCTGGGCCTGCACCGTCACGAGGCGCGTGCCCTTGGGCAGATCGAGCCGATCGCTCCAGTGCGTCAGCGAGACGGAGTTGATCGCGAGCGACCATTCGTCCTGCCGGTCGAGCACGGGCACGGGCGTGGGCGGGAGATCGGCGCTCGTCGCACGGAATGCGGAGCTGCTGAAGGCCGTGATGGAGTCGTAGATCGGGCGCCCCGCCTAGGCGTTCACGAAGATGTCACCCGCAAGAAATCCAGGCGGACCCGCCGGCAGCGTGATCGATTGGAGCGTGAACGCGCGCGCCGGAAGGGACAGCTCGGGAG
>JBKDQC010000786.1:0-1646 GCA_046342295.1 Deltaproteobacteria bacterium
TCCTCCCCACGGTCGGTCGCCCTTCCGCAGTTGCGGTTCACTTCGATCAGGATGGTCTCCTCTCGGCGGGACTTGCACCCGCAAGGTCGCGCCCATGCTGGGCGCACGAACGTCAGAGCATGAGTCACACCAAGTGACTCATGTTCTGAGCGGCACGAAGGAGCGCGCCGCGCGAGCGTGCCCGGCCGCGCCGGGGGTCGTGTACCCTGGTCCGATGCGCGTCCTGGTCTCGCTCGGGGTCCTGGTCCTCGTCGGCTGCGAAGGAACCCTCAGCACCGTGAGCGGCATGGGAGCCGACCTCGACGCCGCGAGCGTCGCGACCGACGCCGCGACGAGCGTGTCGCCCGACGCGTTCGTCACGCCATACGGTGGTTGCATGTCGGGCCCGCCGCTCGACGCGCCGATCGCGGGCTGCCGCCCGACCCCGATGCCCTCCACCGGCGATCCCGCCGAGGACTGCGTGCGCCGCATCAACCAGTTCCGCTGCGAGTGCCAGCACCTGCCGCCCCTCATGCGCTGGCGCGACGGGGAGACCTGCGCGAACCAGATGGCGCAGTACGACAGCGAGCACCCCGACCGCGCGCACGCCGGCTTCCTCGACGGCATCTGCGGCGGTGGGAGCGCGCAGAACGAGTGCCCCGGCTGGGGCTCGATCGAACAGAGCGTCTCGGGCTGTCTCCAGCAGATGTGGGACGAGGGCCCCGGCGACTTCTACGGGCCCCCGCCGCACGGCCATTACATCAACATGTCGAGCACCTCGCACTCGATGGTCGCGTGCGGTTTCCACGAAGGCCCGCGCGGCGTCTACGCGACGCAGAACTTCCGATGACGGCCTGTGCAGAACCCTCTGCCGCGAAGGGGGACCCACCCGCTCCACGCGCCGAAGCGCGTGCTCCCGCGCGGGGGTCTGGGGCCGCTTGACCCGCTCCCGGGTCGCCTCATAGTTGGTTATTCAACCAACATTGGAGGAGCGCGATGCGACCCTCGAACACCGAGGAGCGGCGCAGGGAGATCTCGCAGGCCCTCTTGCGCGTGATGGCGGCCGAGGGCTACGAGCGCGCGACGATCGTCCGCGTCGCGAAGGAGGCCGGGATCGCGCCGGGCCTCGTCCACTATCACTTCGACAGCAAGGCCGAGATCCTCGCGACGCTCGTGTCCGAGCTCGTCGCGCGCTTCGAGGCGCGTATCGAGCGGCGCACCGAGCAGCGGGCGAGCGCGCTCGCCAAGCTCGACGGCCTGCTCGAGGCGCTGCTCGCGCGGGGCGACGACGAGGACCTCGAGGCCGTGCGGTGCGGGGCGCTCGTGGGCGCCGAGGCGGTGAAGGACGCCGAGGTCCGAGCGCTCTACGAGGCGCACCTCGGCGCGCTCGTGGACCGGCTCGCCGCGTGGGTCGTCGAGGCGTGCCACGACGAGGGGCGCTCGGGCGAGGGCGCGCGCGCGGTGGCCGGCGCAGTCGTCGCGCTCACGGAGGGCTACCTCGCGCTCGCAGCGGCCTCGCCCGCGCTCGTCGCCGCCGGGAGCGCGAGCGGCATGGCCAAGCGGATGCTGCGCGGTCTGCTCGCGGCACAGCCGCGCAAGGAGGGGCGATGATCGCGCCCTCGGCGCTCGCGCGCGACCTCGACGTCGACCTCGAGCCGCCGCGCTTC
>JBKDQC010000787.1:0-1278 GCA_046342295.1 Deltaproteobacteria bacterium
TCTTCTGCGCGCTCGAGCAGGTGCAGAGCGAGATCGAGTCGTTCGTCGACCACGTGTACGCGGTATACGAAGATTTCGAGTTCCGCGAGGTACGCGGCGTCATCGCCACGCGCCCGGACGTTCGCATCGGCGCCGACGAGATCTGGGACAAGTCCGAGCGCGCGCTCATCGACGGAGTCGAGGCCAAGGGGCTCAAGTACGAGATCGCGCCGGGCGAGGGTGCCTTCTACGGGCCGAAGATCGAGTTCCATCTGAAGGATGCGATCGGCCGCAGTTGGCAGCTCGGTACGATGCAGGCGGACTTCAACATGGCCGAGCGCTTCGACCTCTCCTACGTCGGCGTGGACAACGCGCAGCACCGACCGGTGGCCCTGCACCGCGCCATCCTCGGCTCGATCGAGCGCTTCTTCGGTGTCCTCATCGAGCACGTCAGCGGCAGCTTCCCGACGTGGCTCGCGCCCGAGCAGATCACGCTCCTCACGGTCAGCGAGAAATTCGACCACCACGCGAAGGCGGTGCTCGCGAAGCTCAAGGCGTCCGGGATCCGCGCCGTGGCGGACCTCTCGGGAGACAAGCTCGGCGCGAAGATCCGAGTCGCCCGAAACATGCGGATCCCGTACCGTGCGGTGGTGGGCGAGAAGGAAGTCGAGAGCGGCGGGCTCTCGCTCAGCTCGCGCGACGAGAACAAGGACCTCGGCATGATGGGCCTCGACGAGGTCATCGCGAAGCTCACGCGCGAGAGCTTGCCGCCCAGTCTCCGCTTTTGACCCGTCGATCCCGCGCGGTACCCTCCCGGCCCCATGCCGTCTCCGACTTCCCGCCCCGCGCCGCCCACCGGGCGCCACCGCCAGAAGGTCGTCTCGAGCCTCGAGGAGGCGCTCGCCGACGTGCGCGACGGTGCGCGCATCCTCGTGGGCGGCTTCGGCCTCTCCGGCAACGCCGAGGCGCTGATCGCCGGCGTGGTGAAGAAGGGCGTGAAGGACCTGACGCTCATCTCGAACAACGCGGGCAATCTCGGCAAGGGGCTCAACGCGTGGCTCGAGGCCGGCATCGTCCGCCGCTTCATCGGGAGCTACATCGGCTCGAACGAGGCGCTCCACCGCGCGATGGCGGCGGGCACGGTCGAGGTCGAGATGACCCCGCAGGGGACCTTCATCGAGCGCATCCGCGCGGCGGGCGCGGGCATCCCTGCGTTCTTCACGCCCACGGGCGCGGGCACGGTGGTCGCCGAGGGCAAGGAGTCGCGGATCTTCGGCGGGCGCGAGCACGTCCTCGAGG
>JBKDQC010000788.1:0-1754 GCA_046342295.1 Deltaproteobacteria bacterium
CGCCGCGAGCAACGCGCTCGTCAGCCTCTCGATCGGAACCGCTCGGTACGATACCTTCTTGGCCATGGGGACGACCTCCTTCGCCCCGATTCTCGTCGGGATCTCGAGGCGTCCCCATGCTTGCTACAGACGACTACGGTCTCGGTGGCGCCGGCGGGGAGCGCCGGTATCACGTAGCTCACGACGGCGCCACGCACGGGGTAGGCGGGCGCGAGGGCTCCATTCGTCGCCCGCACGGCGGCGACTTGTTCGCAGGGCGTCGACGGAAACGCGGCGTCCCTCGAGAGGAACGCGTCGAGCGCCGGCATGAACGCATCCACGGAGCGAAAGGCGTCCGGTCCGCTCACGGCCGCGTCGACCATCGCCGCGTCTGCCATCCCTGCGTCCGGCATCGACACCGTCGCCGCGTCGGAGGAGGCGTCGGCACCGGGCCCCCCGAACGCGTCGTCTCGAACCACCAGGGCATCGATCGGAGGTAGGGCTGCGTCGATCCGGTTGCGCGGCGGATCACAGGCGGCGACCGAAGCGAGCGCGAGCACAGCGAGGACACGGGTTCTGTTCATGGGCAGCTCCGAGGACGGCCGAGGTGTGTCACGCGAAGCGGCGCCGTCGAGCCTGGTCCGAGCCTCCTCCGGCACGCATGCTGCGCGCATGAACGAGGAGCTCGATTGTCTCGAATGCGGGGCCTGCTGCCGCACCGGCCACGACGGTCGGATCCTCGTGCCCGCGGAGGATCTCGTGCGCTGGCGCCGGAGCGGTCGCGAAGATCTCACCGAGCTGCTCCAGCCCGGTCACTTCGGGGAGATGGCCTTCGCCACCCGCAGCGATGGCGCGTGCGTGCACCTCGGGACGCCGGCCTCGCCGAATGCATGCCAGATCTACGAGATCCGCGGGACGACCTGCCGCGAATTCGAGCGCGGCTCGTGGCAGTGTCGAGAGTTCCGGCGCGACCTGGGGGTCGAGCCGCGCCCATGAGCCGTCCGCTCCGCGCGAGCGCACGGCCGTGCGACGAAAGCGCGTCCGGATGAGGCGGCTCCGGCGTCTCTACGCAAACTCCTTCGCTTCCTTCGAGGCTGACATGTCCCCCGGTTCGTTCGTCGATGCCCCTGCGCCGCTGCCCTGGTCTGCGCGCCCCCTGCGCGAGCTCGTCGAGCTCTCCTGGCCCATCACCGTGTCGCTCCTCTCGTTCGGAGTGATGACCTTCGTCGACACGCTCTTCGTCGCCAGCCTCGGCACCGCCGCGCTCGCGGGCGTCGGCCTCGCAGGGGTCGCGACCTTCGCGCTCTACTGCTTCTCGATGGGCCTCCTGCGCGGCGTGAAGGTGCTCGCCTCGCAAGCGATCGGCGCCGGGAAACGCGCCGAGCTCGGCGTCTATCTCGGAGCCGGCCTCGCGGTGGCCCTCGTGTTGGGTGTGCTCACCATCGGCGTGGGTGAGCTCGTCGCGCAGGCGTTGCCGCTTCTGGCGGCGAGCGACGAGGCCGGTGAGGCCGCGCGGCTCTACCTACGCTTGCGCGTCCTCGGCGCTCCGGTGGTGCTCGCGTTCGTCGCGATTCGGGAGCTGCGCTACGGCGAGGGAGACATGCGCTCGCCGATGGTCGCCGGCCTCGTGGGCAACGCCGTGAACATCGCGTTCAACTATCTCTTCGTGATGGTGCTCGCGTGGGGCGTGCGCGGAAGCGCGGATGAGGCCCAGCTCGGCAACGCCATTGAGCTGGTGGTCGTTGCCCTCTCGATGGTCCGCGCGGGTGTCTCCG
>JBKDQC010000789.1:0-6706 GCA_046342295.1 Deltaproteobacteria bacterium
GAGGATGACCAGGCAAACGCTCTTGCTCGCATGCGTCGCCGCGTGGGGCTGCGGGGGCTCTCCGCCGCCGACGTCGGGCGCCGCTCCGACGGGCGGCGCGGCCGCGCCGGTGGTGGTGACGACGGCCCAGGCGGTCGCTCGGGACGTGCCCGAGGCGATCGCGCTGACCGGCACGCTGCTCGCGGACGAGGACTCGCGTCTCGCGCCGGTCGTGCCCGGCCGTGTCGTCGAGGTGCTCGTCGAGCGCGGCGACCGCGTCGAGGAGGGCCAGCCGCTCGTGCGCCTGCGCGACGTGGACTTCCGCCTCCAGGCCGCCGCGGCCCGCGCACAGCTCGAGCAAGCGCGCGCGCGCCTCGGCGTCGCGGCGGGCGCACGTCCGGCGGCGCCGGAGGACATGCCCGAGGTGCGCTCTGCGACTGCGGCGCTCACCCTCGCGGACGAGTCGCTGCGGCGCGCGGAGGAGCTCGCGCAGCGGGGTGTGCTCCCGCCTGCGCAGCTCGACGAAGCGCGAGCCCGGGCCGCGCAGGCCCGTGACCAACATGCGAGCGCGCTCCAGGGGACGCGCGCGGCGATCGCGGCTCTCGGCGTGGCCGAGGCGCAACTCTCGCTGGCCTCCTCGGCGCTCTCGGAAGCGCTCGTGCGCGCTCCGTATGCGGGCGAGATCGCCGAGCGCAACGTCTCGCCGGGCGAGTACGTCACCGTCCAGACGCCGCTGCTCGTGCTGGTGCGGACCGATCCGCTGCGCCTCGAGCTCCAGGTCCCGCAGGAGCGTGTCGGCTCGCTGTCGCTCGGTCAGCGCGTCGTGCTGCGGGTCGACGCGTTCCCCGAGACGAGCTTCGAGGGCCGCGTTCGCTACGTGAGCGCGGCCGTCGACCGCGCGAGCCGTGCGCTGGTCGTCGAGGCTGTCGTTTCCAATCCAGACGGCCGTCTGCGTCCGGGCATGTTCGCCGAGGCCCGCATCGAGCTCGGCGCGCAGCAGTCGGTGGCGGCGGTGCCGCCGAGCGCGATCTTGACCGCCGCGGGCGTGAGCCGTGCCTTCGTCGTCGAGAATGGGCGTGTCGAGGAGCGGGTCGTGACCGTCCTCGAGCGCACGGCCACCGAGGTCCTCGTGGGCCAGGGCGTGAGCGCGGGCCAGACGCTCGCGACGAGCGGGCTCGATCACTTGACGGACGGGTCCGCAGTCACCGCGACCGCCATCACCGCGCCCGCGCCCACGAGCCAGGGAGGCTGAGCGATGCAATGGCTCGCAGAGGTCTGCGTCAAGCGACCCGTGTTCACCTGGGTGTTGATGCTCACCCTCGTCGTCGTCGGTGGCGTGAGCTTCCTCGGGCTCGGCGTCGATCGCTTCCCGAACATCGACGTGCCGATCGTGATCGTCACGACCCGCATGCCCGGCGCATCGCCCGAACAGATCGAGCGCGACGTCACCGACCGCATCGAGGAGACCGTCAGCTCCATCTCGGGCATCGACGAGCTCTCGTCCAACAGCTACGAGGGCCTCTCGGTCGTGAGCTGCCGCTTCGTGATGGAGAAGCGCACCGACGTCGCCGCGCAGGAGGTCACCGATCGCATCAACCGCGTCCTCTCCGCCTTGCCGGAGGGCGCCGAGACGCCGCAGGTGTTGCGGGTCGATCCCGGCTCGGCCCCGGTGCTGCAGGTCGCGGTCGTGTCGCAGCGCTCGCGGCGCGAGGTGACCGAGTTCGCCGAGACCCGCGTGCGGCGCCTGCTCGAGTCGCTCGACGGCGTCGGCGGCGTCACGGTGATCGGCGGCCAGGAGCGCCAGATCGCCGTGATCCTAGACCCCCGCGCGCTCGAGTCCTTCGGGCTCACGGCGCGCGACGTCCAGCGCGCGCTCGCGACCGAGAACGTCGAGGTGCCAGGCGGCGACGTGCAAGAAGGCGGGCGCACGCTGCAGCTGCGGATTCTCGGGCGCGTGCGGTCGGTGCAGGAGCTCGGAGAGCTCTCCATCGGGACGCGCGGAGGGCGCACCGTGCGGGTGCGCGACGTCGCCACGCTCGAAGACACCGACGAGGAGGCCAGCTCCGCCGCGACGCTCGATGGAGAGAGCGTCGTCATCGTCCAGATCCAGAAGCAGTCGGGGACCAACACGGTCGCGGTCGTCGATGCGCTCTACGCGCGCCTCGAGGAGATCCGCGCGGAGCTGCCTCCGAGCTACCGCCTCGAGGTGGTCCGCGACGAGAGCGAGTTCATCCGGAATTCGATCCACGCGGTCGAGGAGCACCTGCTCCTCGGAGGCCTGCTCGCGTCCTTCGTCGTCCTGCTCTTTCTCCGCAACGGTCGCTCCACTCTCATCTCCGCGCTCGCGATCCCGACCTCGATCGTCGCCACCTTCGCGCTCATCCGGCTCATGGGTCTGACGCTCAACACGATCACGCTGCTCGCGCTGACGCTGTCGGTCGGAATTGTGATCGACGACGCGATCGTGGTGCTCGAGAACATCGTGCGTTGGGTCGAGGAGAAGAACATGCCGGCGCGCCGGGCGGCGATCCTCGCGACGCGGGAGATCGGGCTCGCGGTGCTCGCGACGACGCTCTCTCTCGTCGCGGTCTTCCTCCCGGTCGCGTTCATGAGCGGCATCCTGGGCCGCTTCATGTCGTCGTTCGGCTTCACCATGTCGTTCGCGATCATGGTCAGCCTCTTCGTGAGCTTCACGCTCACGCCGATGCTCAGCGCGCGCTGGCTGGCGGGCCCCGCGCGCAGCGCCGGACCGGACAGCGAGCCCGACGAGGCCCCCGAGCGCGAGCGTGTCGATCCGCCGCCGGGCGACCGCAGGCTCGAGCGCGAGCAGTACCTCGAATGGCTCCGCGGCACGCGCAGCCCCGCGGTCGAGGTCGGCGCCGAGGGATACCGCGCACACGCCTCGCACGCGGCTCGCGGCGCGGCGCGCGCGGCAGGGCTCTACGGCGCGCTCGAGCGCGCTTACCTCGCGACGCTCGCCTGGGCGATGCGCCACCGCTGGGTGGTCGGCATCCTCCTCGTCGTCACGCTCGCGGGCATTCCAGTCCTCGGTCGCGCGGTCGCCAAGACCTTTCTCCCGCTCGAGGACGAGTCACGCTTCGAGATCACGATGCGCGCGCCCGAAGGGATCTCTCTCGCGCGGGCGCAGATCCTCGCAGAGCGCATGGCCCGCGACGTGCGCGCGGTGCCGGGCGTTCTCCACACGGTGGTCACGGTCGGCAGCCCCCCTGGGGACCCGAGCGGTCGCGGACCGAACCAGGCCTCGATCTTCGTGTCGCTCGTGCCCGCGAGCCAGCGCGCGATGAGCCAAGCGGAGACGATCGTCCACATCCGAGAGCAGATCGTCCCCCGCTTCGAGGGCGAACAGCTGCGCACGATCCTCTCGCCGATCAACGGCTTCGGCGGCGGCGGCGCGGCCAGCGCGAGCATCCAGTACGTCCTCCGCGGCTCCGACATCGAGGAGCTCGATCGCCTCTCGCAGGCCGTGCTCGCCCGCGTCCGCGAGCTCCCGGGCGCCGTCGACGCGGACGTGACGCTCATCACCGGACGTCCCGCGTTCGAGGTCCGCATCGACCGAGCCCGTGCCTCGGATCTCGGCGTCAACGTGGTCGAGCTCGCGAACGCGCTTCGCCTCGCGGTCGGCGGTGTTCCCGTGGGCACCTTCGCGGACGGCGGCGAGCAGTACGACGTCCTCGTGCGCGCGGGCCTCGACGCGCGCGCCGATCCACGCGCGATCGGTCTCCTCACCGTCCCGAGCGTGCGCGGGAGCAGCGTCCGTGTGGCGGATGTCGCGCGGATCGTCGAGTCCGTCGGGCCCGCGTCGATTCAGCACCTCGCGCGGCAGCGTCAGGTGACCGTGTACGCGAACGTGCAGCCTGGCGCTTCGGAGGCTGCGGTCATGGCGGGCTTCGAGGAAGCCTTCGCAGCCGCCTCTCCGCCCGCCGGCTACCGCTCGCAGTTCACGGGGCGCTCGCGCGAGCTGCGGCGCGCGGGCATGTCGTTCCTCGTCGCGGTGGGGCTCTCGTTCCTCTTCATGTACCTCGTGCTCGCCGCGCAATTCGAGAGCTGGATCCACCCGATCACCATCCTCGTGTCTCTTCCGCTCACGATCCCGTTCGCGCTCTTGTCGCTCGTCGCGCTCGGCCAATCGCTCAACATCTACTCGGCGCTCGGCATCCTCGTGCTCTTCGGCGTCGTGAAGAAGAACTCGATCCTCCAGGTGGATCACACGCGTGGCCTCCGGCGCGAGGGATTCTCGCGGGCGGACGCGGTGATGCTCGGCAACCGTGATCGGCTGCGGCCGATCCTGATGACCACGGTTGCGTTCGTCGCGGGCATGTTGCCGCTCATGGCCAGCTCGGGCGCAGGGGCGGGTACGAACCGCGCGATCGGCTCGGTGATCATCGGCGGCCAGTCGCTCTCGCTCCTGCTCACGCTCGTCGCGACGCCCGTCGTCTACAGCTGGCTCGACGATCTCGGCGCCTCGCGCGTCACCAAGGCGCTCGGACGCGCCATCCTCTGGCCGCTGCGTCAGATCGACCGCGCGCTCGGCCGCGGAGGCGCCCAGCACCCCGCGGAGTGAGCGCCGCGTGTGAGTGCGGATGGCGGGGGCCTGCGGCGCGCGCAGAGCGCGTCAGAGCAGCTCGAACACCACGTAGAGGCAAACCGCGGTCGTGGTCCCGCCGCTGACCGCGCGGTGGAGGCAGGCCTTGTACGCGCGCTGCGCCGTGAACGCGTCGGTGATCGCGAGCGGGCTCGCGCGCCGGAGCTCGATCGCGTTCGTGAGCACCGTGATCGCTGCGGTCCCGCCGACCCAGATCGGGAGGCCCACCAGCGCGGTCGCGAGCCACGCGAGCGCGCCGAGCACCACGAGGAGCTCGAGGAGCTTGCGCGCGAGCGGGTTGCCGATCGCGGTGACCACCGTGCGCTTGCCGCCGGCGCGATCGCTGCGCTCGTCCGCGAGGCCGCTCCCGATCGCGCTCGCGAGGGACAGGAGCGCGAAGCCCGGGAGCAGCCACAACCCCTCTGCGCGCCACGCCCCGCCCTGCTGGTAGACGTTGAGCCAGGGCAACGCGAGGCCGACGCCGAGCATCTCGAGGAGCTCGCCGCCGCCGCGGTAGTTGAGGCGCAGCGGCGGGAGTGTGTAGGCGACGAAGATCCCGAGGGCGAGGGCCGAGGCCACCGTGAGCCCGGGGCGCCCGAGCCAGAGCTCCGCGGCCCCCGCGACGCCGAGCGCGAGGGCCCCCGCAGCGAGCCCCGCGAGGAGCAAGCTCGAGGCGGGGAGGATGCCGTCGGGGATGGTCTTGGGGCTCGAGGCCTCGGGGAACATGCGCCGCTTGATCGCGTCGACCTCACGATCGCCCCAGTCGTTGAGGAATACGATGAAGAGGAGGTCGAGCACCGTGAACGCGAGGCCGGACGCGCACGCCGCGATCGAGAACCCGCGCCCTGCGTCGAGCGCAGGGCCGAGGCCGATCGCCTGACCGAGCACGAAGGGCACGAGCAGCTTCTGCCAGCTGTCGGGCTTGGCCGCGAAGACCCAGCGCTCCCGCGTCGAGCGCCCGGTCACACCGTCGTCTCCGTCGACACGATCCCGCGCTCACGCGGGAAACCAAGCGGGCCTCGGAAGCCGGCGCGCGTCACGGACGGTGCGAGCGCGCCGCCCGCGACCAGGCCGGTCTCGACGGGCGCATGCCAGTGGTAGGGACCTCGGGTCACGGCGTCGCAGTCTACACAGCCTTCGCGACAGACCGAGCCTGTGTGTCGCCTTCGTGCCGGCGGCTCGGATCGGACTCGGACGTGTGGAGCTGCAACCACGTTGGCGTGACGGTCCTCGCGTGCGGGATCAGGCCCCGCCGGGTGTGCCGTGGTCCACCAGCGCTCGTACCAGCGCTCGTACGCGCGCAGGGAGCCGACCGCCTGGTGTCACCACGTAGTAGGCCCGAGACGGGCACTCGAACCCCGCGAGGACTTCGACCAGCGCGCCGCGTGCGAGCGCGTCGTGGCACAGCGTCTCCGGGAGCCGCGCGACCCCGAGCCCGGCGACCGCGGCGTCATGGAGCGACGCGAGATCGTTCGAGGCGAAGCGGCCATCCACCTCGACGCGATGCACGCGCCCGGGCGACTCGACGATCTCCCAAGTGCGGGCCTCGGCCATCGACAAGGGCAGGCAGGAGACCTGCTCGAGGTCTCGCGGATGTCGGATCGGCGCTGCGTGCTCCAGGAACCTCGGGCTCGCGACGAGCAGGGGGCGCACGCGCCCGAGCAGCCGCATCCGGATTGGAGGATCCTCGTGGAGGGTGACCGCTTCTACCATGGCGTCCGCGGCGCCGACATGTGCGAGCCCGAGGGTCGGCCCAGTGCGCTCAATGCGTTCTGGTTCGAGCGCCAGCGTTGAAGAGAAGTGCGAGACGGAATCTCCGACCGCGGAAGCCCCGCGTGAAGGCGATTCTGTGTCGGGCTGTCAGCGGGGCTGCGTGACCGAGGCGACGGCGTCGAGGAGGCTCGCTCCGAGCCGAATCCGCTGCGGCGGCCCGGAGACACCTCGGCTCGACGGGCACGTGGCCGTGAGCCCCAGGCCTCAGAGCATGTGTCACTTGGCGTGACTCTGGCTCTGACGGGGCTTGCCGGAGGGTCTGGCCGCTGCCCCTCCCTCTCGCCGGGTGTATCGGGTGCAGCTGGGGCCAGAGCCGGCGCCTGAGGCTTGTGGGCCTCGATCCTGTGCGGG
>JBKDQC010000790.1:0-7282 GCA_046342295.1 Deltaproteobacteria bacterium
CTCCGGCCCCCCCCGAGCTCTCCACTGGCCCCGTCGCCGGCCGCGGCCGCGGTCCATACGAGACCCGCCCCCGATCATCACGAGGGACGCCAGCGCGCCGCGCGCGCCGCGCTCCAGCAACGCCACGAGAGCTCGCTGGACGGCGAGCGAGCCTCCCGCGCCCTGCATCAGTTGACGACTTGCACGGGGAATACGTGGCGCTCGCCGGGCTCACCAACGAGGTCGGCGAGCTCGATCGCGTCCCCGTTGATCTCGTACGGGAGGAAACACGTCACGGGATCTCCGTTGACGTGCTCCATCTGGATCGAGATCGCCGCCGTCATCGCCTCTTCGTCTTCGTCTTCGACGGTCACGTCGGCCACCACCGCGGTCGCGCGCAGCTCCGGCATCCGCTCGCGGAGCGTGTTGCGGAGGCTCTCGACGAGCTGCTCGGCGTCGAGGGGTTCTTCTTCGCCGTTCTCGGCCTCGAGGTGCAGGATCTTCCCGTCGCCGAGCATCGCGAGCGCGAAGGGATCGAACTCACCGTTGGACTCGAGCAGCTCCGAAGCCACCTCGACGGCGTCGTTGAGCAGGTCGTTCATCTCGTCGCGGGGCGACTGCGGGTCAGGCATCCGGAGATGATGCTCGTGCCGCGACCGGTCGGCCAGCCCTCCGCCCCCGGCCCCGCAGACCGAGCGTGGCCCCGGCGTAGAACCAGCTACACTGTGGCCCATGACGCAGCACGCCTGGGTCCCCGCCTCGCTGGCCCTCCTCGCGCTCGCCGGTTGCGGCGGCGACCCGACACCCAGCGACGCGGGCCCCGATGCCGCAGGCTCCGTCGATGCCTCGGCGCCGCTCGACGCCGCCGCGAATGACGCCGCGACCCTCGACGCGGGACAGGACGCGCCCCCCGAACGCGCGCCGCTCTTCCGCAACGTGCTCACCACGCCGGACGGCGAGCTCGCCCGCCAAGCCTTGAGGCTGATGGGCGCTTCGGAAGCCGGCGGCTCGGGGAGCTGCCGCGACTGCCACGGCATCACACGGCAGAGCATCGCGCAGATGCGCGAAGTCAGCGACGCGGCGTGGGCGAGCTGCTTCACCGACCTCGAAGTCCGTACACCCGAGGCAGCGCGGGAGATCGTCGCGTGCTTCGAGGACGCACGGGGCGAGTACTACACACACAACCTCGGCGTGTTCGCGACAGGCACGCAGAACGCCTGGTTCGAGTACGTGTTCCGTCGTGCGTTCGGAGCCATGGCCGACGCCGAGCTCGCGGATTTCCGGATGCGCGTGCAGCAGCCGCCGGCGCCGCGGGCGGCGCTCACGCAGGCGGAGTTCGACGTGCTCGCGGAGTGGTTCTCGAGAGGCACGCCCGAGGTCGAGAGCGTACTCCCGGCGCTCGATGGGCCGGGTGAGTGCACCTCGTACGTGAGCCCCGCCGTGGCCACCCTGCTCGCCGAGAGCGCTCGCAGCGGCTGGACCGCGCGCAACGCGGAGGATGGCATCCTCATGCACGGCTGCGCCGGCGCCGCCTCGACGCGTGATTGTCTCTCGACCTATCCCCGCGCGTCGGAAACGACCTACGGGGCCACCTGGGAGACCGAAGGCACACAGCAGCGGGTGCTCTTCGACATCCCCTACCGCACGAACTACTGGACGAAGAGCTCGGCGGACGGTCGCTTCGTCGCGCACGGAGGCAACGACGCCGGGGCGGGCGGCTCCGTCATCGACCTCCAGCGCGGCGCCATCATCGGTGTGGCCGGCGCCTACGACCCAGGCTTCTACCCCGACAACAGCGCGTTCATGTTCCAGGGCACGCCGCGTGGAACGGGGACGTGTCTGCAGAGCGTGCTCACCACGGGCATGCCGAGGCGGATCTCGTTCTCGGAGGTTGGCTGCTCGAGCTCCGACGTGGGCCTCTACCAGCACCTCGGTGCCTCGCTCGATGGCGGCGACTACTGGGTGGTGAACTCGGTGTGGTCGGGCGATCCGGGCGACGAGCTCGTCGACCCCCAGGTCTTCGCCGATCCCAGCTCGCGAACCACGCTCCTTCGCTTCACGAACACGGGGGCGGGAGCAGCGTTCGAGCCCGCGGGCGGCGTGGAGGGAGCAACGCCTTGGGAAGGCAACGCCGTGATCTCGCCGACGATGCGCATGCTCGTCACGCAGCTCGCGCGCGCCACCGGCGAGCCGCTCGGCTTCGTCCTGCGGGGGATCGAGCTCACGCGCGACGCCACGGGCGCCGTCACCTCGGTCGCGCTGCCCGAGCTCGCCCGCTACTGCGTGCCAGCAGGGAAGGCAGCGCTCTCGCTCGACGACCGCTGGCTCGTCACCCACCACCGCGCGACCAACGAGGACGCCGTCGAGCTCGGCTTCACGGGCGCGAGCGACCCCGACTTCGCCGCGTACCGCGGGGTCTCGAACATCTACCTCATCGATCTGCTGACCGGGCGCGAGATCCGCGTCACGCGCATGGAGCCGGGTCAGCGCGCGCTCTTCCCGCATTTCCGGTCGGACGGTTGGCTCTACTTCCTCGTCCGAGATCGCGAGCTTCCCGAGCGGCTCGTCGCGTCCGACGCTGCGCTCGTCCTGCGCTGAATCGTCACGGCCACGGGCAACCGTGGGGGCAGCCGTTCGCGGTCGCGTCGAGGGACGCGATCCACGCCGAGACGAGCCGAACGCCCTCGTCATCGACGAGGCGAGAGCCGATCGGAGGCATCTGTTCGGTCGGCATCCGCGTCGACATGCGGACGGTCGTGACGCTCGTGTCCGGATGTTGCGGCGCGACGCGCAGGTTCACGACGTCGCCGGACGGCAGCGTGCGCGACCAGACCGAGCAGCCGCACACGGCCGTCCGCCAGGTGCCGGTGCTCTCGACGTCGGTCGTGCCGACGCGGATCCAGTGGTCGAGCCCGTGCTCGGGCGAGGGGCCACCATGGCAGTTGCCGCAATTCGCGTGGAGGTAGCCGAGCGCGGCCCGGGTCGTGGCATCCCCTGGAATACTGGCTTGCGCGGGATCGATCGGATCGCTCAGCCAGCCCTCGTCGAGCAGCGTCGCGAGCGTCACACCACCCTCGTCGTGCGCGAGCTGGATCGCACTGAAGCCGTCGAGAGCGTCGTCCTGCGCGACCGAATGGCATCGGATGCACTCGGCGAGAGAGGGGATGTCGTGGTCGGTGCCGTGAACGTCACGCTGGCCGAAGGCGCTGACGAGCGAGACGCTGCGCTGATCATCGCTCCAGAGGTACGAGACCATGCGCCAGCTCCGCGGGCCCCGCGACGCCTCGATCTTCTCGAGCAGGCGCGTCTCGAAGCGCACTCCTGACGATGAAAAGGTCTTGTAGAGGCGCGTGCCCACGGGGAATCCCCAGCGGTCGGGGTCGCTCGTGTCGATCTGCGTGCCCGGCGGAAGGTAGACGAAGCGCTCCTTCTCGAGACCATCGCTCCACAGCGCGTGCGCCGGATGGTACGGGCGCACGCCCGCGGCGAGCGCGGTGCAAGACCCCTCCGCGTAGAGCCCAGGAGGCCCAACGCAGCCCACAGGCGCGGCGTCGAGCGGGCTGGCGTCGAGACCGGAGTCTGCGCTGCCCGAGTCGCGCGCCGCGTCCGCAGGCTGCGCTGAGTCTTGGGGCTCGGCCGCGTCGAGCCGCGCGGCATCGGGTGTCACCGCGTCGAACGAGGCCGCGTCGACAGACTCGGCGTCGAGGCGGTCGTCCGTGGCGGGGTCGCAGGCTGCGAGCAGGGTCGCACCGAGGAGCGGCACCACGAAGGGGGGAACGCGTCGCGCTTCGCGCATGAGAGCCAGCATGCGCGAGACCGGTCCCCGGGGCGAGCCGCGTTCAGGGAAGCTGGTCGGGGGAGAGCCCGGGATTGGTGGAGAGGGCGATCGTCGTCGGTAGGCCCCCGCCCGCGTCGCCGAAGGTGCCGACGAAGATCTGGTAGGTGCCTGCGACCGCGCGTGGCAGATCGAGCGCGGGGTTCGGATAACCCGCGCCGTCGTCGTCGCAAAGCACCTCGCCGCTCGGGAGTCGGATCGCGAGGGTGGTGTCTCCGCCCGCGCGGCCGACCACCCTCAAGAGGGGCAGCGGGGCGAGGAGAGTCACGGCGATCTGAGGCGACGCAGGAAAGCCCCCCGCACAGATTCGATCGGGGGAGCCGGTGAGCCGCTCGCCCGGGATGGGCCCGCCGGCGGTGACCTGGACGGTCCTCGGCTCGCGGAACCCTGGCGCGAGCGAGACTTGTTGAGACGCACCTCCGCTCGAACCGCCGAGCCCGCCCTCGGTCGGCTGGGAGACCACGAGATCGCGGGCCCGCCACACCCAGCGCCCGCCATCGGCGTCCACGTGGACGATGCCGCAGCCGCTGGTATCGACCCCGATGATCTCGGTGATGCGCGCGGTGCGCCCGACGAACGGTTCCATGGCGGGGTCCCAGTTCTCGTCGCCATCGACGGGGCGATGCCTGCCGAGCACGACCTCGGAGCCGACGACGAGCCCTTCCCAGGGCATCGTCGTGTCGGTCACACCGCACGCTTGGGGCCCGGGCACGCCTCCCGCGCCGAAGAGGCCCGAGCCGCTCCCCAACGACGTGATCGCGGGCCGACCGTGGTCGCTCGAGACGCCCGTGCTCGGGACCAGCGTCAGAGACGCGAGGTCCGCCGAGCCGCCCGTCGCGCGGAGGTCGCGGATGCGCCAGAACCAATCGCCACCATCGACGTCGACGCGCACCCCAGGGCATCCCTGCCCATCGACTCCTGCCGGACCCACGACGCGCGCGTTGCGCCCCACGAAACGCGACATGTCCTCGGACCAGTTCGTGTCGCCGTCGACGGGTCGGTGCCGCCCGAGGATCACCTGCGCCCCGACCGTCGCTGCGCCGTAACGCTCCCGCCCCTCGGGCTGGTGGCAGTCTTGGGGGAAGGCGCCCGCGGCAGCGACCGGTCCTCCCGGGGACACCTGGCGACCGGTCCCGATCCCCACGACACGCGCCCGCCAGAAATACTGCTCCTGATCGACGTCGACGCGGATCCCCGGACACCCTTGGGCATCGACGCCCGAGAGGCGCGTGACGCGCGCGGCGCGTCCGACGAAGCGGCTCATCTCGTCGCGCCAGTTGGCCTCGCCGCGCACCCAGCGATGCCGCTGGAGCGTCACGACGTCGCCCACCGCGAGCCCCCGGAAGGTCGCGTTGTCCTCGGTCATGCCGCAGCCGTCCGCGCGCGGGGCCGAGGCTTCGATCTGCCCGGGAGCAGGCGTCTGCGCGCTCGCGCGCGCAGAGGCGAGAGTGACTGAGGCGAGGGCGAGCGCGACCAGGACACGGTTCATGGCCCGCATCCTATCGCGCTCGCGCGGCGCGTGCTCTCAGAGCATGAGTCACTTGGATTGACTCATGCTCCGTCGTTTCTTTCCGAAGGGTCTGGCCCCAGAGCCTCCCTCCCGCCGATGCGAGCCCGTGGCACCCGCATCGATCCATCCGAGTGCCACGTGCTCTCAGAGCATGAGGTCACTCGGAAGCCGCGTGCTCTCCGGCAGGGCCAGGGGTTTCTCCCATTGACGTCCCTGGGTCTCCGGGAGCAATCCCTCCGCACATGCCCACGTCCGTCTTGCTCGTCGAAGACCACACCATCGTCCGCGAGGGCCTCAAGGCGATGCTCGCGCTCGAGGACGACTTCACGGTCGTCGGCGAGGCCCCGGATGGAAACGCCGCGGTCCGCCTCGCCAAGGACAAGGTGCCCGACGTCGTCGTGATGGACCTGAGCCTCCCGGGGCTGAACGGGGTCGACGCGACCGCGGCCATCGTCGCGGCGTGCCCGTCGACCCGCGTGCTCGTGCTCTCGATGTACGGGGGGCCCGAGCACGTGCGCCCGGCCGTGCGCGCCGGCGCGTCGGGCTACCTCGTGAAGGGCACGGGCGTCTCGGAGCTCGTGTCCGGGATCCGCGCGATCGCGCGCGGTGAACCGTGGTTCAGTCACGGCATCGCGGCGATCCTCCTCCGCGAAGAAGACGGCGGCGCGGGCTCGCTCACGCCCCGCGAGCGCGAGGTGCTCTGCCACGTCGCCGAGGGCCTCTCGAGCGCCGAGATCGCCCGTACGCTCGAGCTCAGCGTCAAGACGGTCGAGAGCCACCGCAGCCGCATCATGACGAAGCTCGACGTGACCAACGCCGCGGGGCTCGTGCGCGAGGCCATCCGACTGGGCCTGGTCTCGGCCGAGTGAGCGCACGTGGCGCTCGGATGGCTCGCTGCGGGTGCCACGTGCTCTCAGAGAGCGAGCCGCGCCGCGCGGCGCGCCGCCCCGACCTCGCGCGAGAGCTCTGCGTGGATCGCACCGTTGGTCGCGATCACGCGGCTCCTCGTCACGTCGATCGGTTCGCCCTCGTAGCCCGTGAGCGTCGCCCCGGCGCCGAGCGCGATCGCCGCGCCCGCCGTCATGTCCCACGGCGCGAGCTTCTGCTCCCAGTAGCCGTCGTAGGTCCCGTCCGCGACGAGGCAGAGGTCCATCGCCGCCGAGCCGCAGCGCCGGAGGCCCTGCACCTGGAGCACGATGCGCGAGTGCTCGGCCACGTTGTTCTCCGGGCTGGTCCTCCGGTCGTACGGGAAGCCGGACGCGACGAGCGCCTCCGAGAGGGAGCGCGCGCGGCCGAGTCGGCACGGGCGCGAGAGGCCCCGGTCGATGCGCGCGGCGCCGAGCCCGGGCCCTCCCGACCAGGTCGTTCCGAGCGCAGGCGCGTGAACGGCTCCGAGCAGCGGCGCCATACGCCCATCCGCCTCGCGCTGCGCGAGACCGATCGAGACCGAGAAGCAGAAATGCCCGTGCGCGAAGTTCGTGGTGCCGTCGAGCGGGTCGCAGAACCAAACGAGCGCGCGATCCCGCGCGTCGTCCGCGCTCCCCTCCTCGGCGACGATCGCGTGCCCGAGCGGATCGAACGCGGCGCGCATCGCCGCGCGGATGTGGGCCTCGCTCGCGAGATCGAACTGGGTGACGAGGTCGATCGCGCCTTTCTGCTGAACGTCGACCTCCTCGCTGCGCCATCCCGCGAGCACGATCGCGCCTGCCTCTTCCGCGATCCGTCGCGCCGTCGCGAGCCAGGCTCGATGCAGCTCGGGGCTCACCGCGCTCATGCCTCGGCTCCAGGCTGCGAGCCGCGGCGCGCGGCGGGCTCCCCGGTGGCGAGCGACGCGAGGAGGCGTGGGGGCAGATCCCCGAAAGCTCCGTTCGACCTGAGCCCGTTCGTGTCGCCTTCCTTCGCCTCGCGCACGAGCGTCGCGCGGACTTCGGCGTGCGATGCGGGCAGCGCCGCCTGCG
>JBKDQC010000791.1:0-9797 GCA_046342295.1 Deltaproteobacteria bacterium
GATCCCTACCTGCCGGTCATCCGCGAGCGCATGGGCCGCGAGGACGTCGTCCTCGTCGACACCTACAACGCGACCGAGGGCGGCATCTACGCGACCAGCGACCACACCGGTGAGCGCGGGATGCTGATGATCCCCGACCGCGGCGTGTTCTTCGAGTTCGTGCCGGTCGAGAGCGCGAGCGACATCCACAACATCGGCAGCTGGCCCGCGCGCGTGCCGCTCTGGGGCGTCGAGAAGAACAAGCTCTACGCGATCCACGTCACGACGCCCTCGGGCCTCTACAGCTATCGCCTGGGCGACCTCGTGCGCTTCACCAGCACGAGCCCGCACCGCATGGCGTTCGCGGGCCGCCTCTCGGGGTGCCTGTCGACCACGCAGGAGCTCACGACGCACGTCGAGATCCAGCGCGCCGTCGAGCACGCGCTGTCGCGCTACCCCGGCACCACCGTCGACTACGGCTGCGGGGCGGACGTCGGCGTGAACGGCACCGCCAAGTCGCGCTACGTGCTCTTCGTCGAGTTCGAGGGGCAGTCTCCCGACATGCGCGGCTTCGCGACTGCGTTCGACGAGGGCATGCGCCGCGAGAACCGCGTCTACCGCGAGCACCGCGACAACGAGGTGGGCATCCTGGCGCCGGAGGCGATCGCGCTCCCGCCCGGCTCGGTGAAGCGCTTCATGAAGGACATCGGGAATACGAGCGTCCAGTCGAAGTTCCCCCGCATCCTCGACGACGACCGCAAGACGCTGCTCCGCAGCTACGTCGCGAGCTGAACCAGCGGTGCGCTCGGAGCGCATGCGCCGCGTCCTGGTTGGTCCGGGGCGCGAAGAAGGCACGGAAGAATCGAGAGAGCGATAGGCCGCGAGCCTGGACAGAGGAGACAGTCACATGGGTAAGAAGCTCGGAATCGTCATCGTCGGGGTCAACGGCGCGGTCAGCTCGACCGTGATCGCGGGCGTGGAGCTCATGGTGAAGGGGCTCGTGCCGCGCGTCGGCATGATCACCGAGTCGGACAATCCGGCGCCCGGCGAGAAGCTCACGGATCACCTCAAGTTCCGTGGTCTCGAGGACGTCGTGTTCGGCGGCTGGGACCTCCAGTTCCCCAACGCCTACGTCGCGGCCAAGCACCACAAGGTCCTCGTGGACAGCGACCTCGACAAGGTCAAGGACAGCCTCGAGGCGATCAAGCCGTGGCCGGCCGTGTTCTCGGGCGAGTACGCCGCGAACGTGAAGGGCGAGAACGTCATCAAGGTGAAGAACTTCCGCGAGGAGCTCGCCCACATCGAGAAGACGATCCTCGACTTCAAGAAGGCGAACGACTGCGACACGGTCGTGATGGTCAACCTGGCGTCGACCGAGCGCTACCAGGAGCTCGTCGACTGCCACAAGTCGCTCGCGGCCTTCGCGCGCGGCATCGACGAGAACAACAGCGCGATCTCGCCGGCGATGCGCTACTTCTACGTCGCGAACAAGCTCGGCGTGCCGTACTGCAACTTCGCGCCGTCGCTCACGAACATCCCGGCGCTCGAGGAGCAGGCGAACGAGCTCAAGAACCCGTACTGCGGCATGGACGGCAAGACCGGCCAGACGCTGCTCAAGACGGCGCTCGCGGCGATGTTCCGCGTCCGCAACCTGAAGGTCATCGGCTGGTACTCGGTGAACTTCCTCGGCAACAACGACGGGCTGATCCTCGACAACCCCGCGTCGAACAAGACGAAGGTCCTCTCGAAGGCCGCCGTGCTCGACTCGATCGTCGGCTACCGCGTCGAGAACCACCAGGTGCACATCCACTACTACAAGCCCCGCGGCGACGCCAAGGAGGCGTGGGACAACATCGACATCGGCGGCTTCTGCGGCGTGCCGATGCAGATGAAGATCAACTTCCTCTGTCAGGACTCGATCCTCGCGGCCCCGTTGGTCCTCGACATGGCGCGCATCATGGACGTCGCCAAGGCCAAGGGTGAGAAGGGCATCCAGCGCCAGATGTCGCTCTACTTCAAGAGCCCCTACACGACGACGGGCGAGCAGGCGCAGCACGATCCGTTCAAGCAGGAGGAGCTGCTCCTCGCCTGGGCGAAGTCGCTTCGCTGATTCCGAACTGTGCGCTGCGGGCTTCGACGGCGCGTCGCTCGTCGAGCGAGCTCGGGTGGCGCGGGCTCGGCTCGGCAGGAGGCAAGCTCCGCCGGGTCCGCCCGCGCGGCCAACCCTCTCGTCAGGGAGGAGAAGAGCCCGTCCGACTGACGCGTGCTCCGAGACCTCTGCGACGCGGCGCCCCGAGAGGCGCGGCGGACCTGTTCGACCTCGTTCCTCTGGCGTGTGGAGCCCCGAATGCGCTTCTCCAGTGCTCATGTCGCACCGCTCGGTCAACTCTGGGTCCCGCGTCACTCGCAGCGACATGCCCAGGTGAAGAAGCTCGTCTCCGAGGTGGAGGAGTACTTCGGGCTTGGTCTCGAGGTGCGCCCCGGGGACGTGGTCTTCGACATCGGCGCGAACATCGGCGTGTTCGCGATGACCGCCGCCCGGCGAGGCCGCGGCACCAGCGTCTATGCGTTCGAGCCCATTCCGAGCGTGTTCGAGGCGCTCGAGCGAAACCTCGAGTCGCTCCGCGCCGAGGGGCACGTCGCCCGGTCGTTCCAGGTGGGGCTCGCGGCGAACGACGACCTCGCGGGCTCGGACTTCTACCACTTCCGCAATTTCCCCTCGGACAGCACCCGCTACATCGACGAGAAGCGGCGCGAGTTCTCACGCTTCTTCGCGGCCCAGGGGCAGCGCTTCCGCGAGTCCACGCCGTGGATTCCGGTGCCGATCGCCTCTCGGCTGGAGCGCTTCATCGGCACGCTTCCCGAAGGGCCCGTCGGGCGCTGGGTCTCCGATCGCGTCACGGGGCTCGAGACCGTGCGGTGCTCGCTGACGACGCTCTCGAGCGTCATCGAGAGCGAAGGGGTCGCTCGCATCGACGCCATGAAGATCGACGTCGAGGGCGCGGAGATGGACGTCATCGCCGGCATCCGCGACGAGCACTGGTCACTCATCCGGTCGCTCGTGATCGAAGGACACGACGAGGACGGTGCGCTCGAGCGCTTGCGGGGCACGCTGCGCCGCGTCGGCCTGACCGAGCACACGCTCGCGACCCCCGAGTGCGGCAAGCACGGCCTCAACAACTACCTGCTCTACGCTGCTCGCCCGAGGAATCCATGACCCAGCTCGCTGCCTTCGGTGGAACACCCACGATCGATCGCGCCCGTCACGGAAAGTGGCCGCAGGTCCTCGACTCCGACAAGCGCGCGGTCCTCGAGGTGCTGGAGCGAGGGGTCTTGTCGGGCTCGGACGCTCCCGCGGCGCGCGCCTTTCAGGAAGACTTCGCGCGCGCCCAAGGCGCCAAGTTCGCGCTCCTCACGCACTCGGGCACGAGCGCCCTCCAGGTCGCGGTTGGCGCGCTGGGGATCGGCGAGGGCGATGAAGTGATCGTCCCGGCGTACTCGTTCGTGGCGACGGCGTTGGCAGTGATCCAGCAGGGGGCCATTCCCGTCTTCGTCGACGTGTCGCCCGAGACGGGCAACATGGACCCCTCGAAGATCGAGGCGGCCCTCTCGCCGCGGACACGCGCGATCATGCCCGTCCACGTGCACGGCTGCCCGGCGGACCTCGCGCCCATCGCGGCCATCGCGAAGAAGCACGGTCTCTTCCTCGTCGAGGACGCCGCGCAGGCCCACCTCGCCACGTACGAGGGCAAGCCGGTCGGGACCTTCGGCCAGGGTGCAGGCTTCTCGCTCCAGAGCTCCAAGAACCTCTCGGCGGGCGAGGGTGGTGTCTACGTCACGAACGACGAGGCCTTGCTCGAGCGCGCCAACCAGGTGCGCAACTTCGCCCAGAACCTCTTCCGGGCCGACAGCGCGCACTACAACCTCGACCGCCCGCTCGACGGGCACAAGGCGCTGGTCTCGCTCGGCATCGGCTCGATGTACCGCGGCAACGAGATGATGGCGGCGTTCGCGCGCAGCCAGCTCGCTCGGCTGCCCGAGCTCACCCGGAAGGCGCAGGCCCACGGGCTTCGCCTCGCGAAGGCGCTCGCGGATCTGCCGGGCGTCAAGCCTCCTGTGATCCCCGGTGACCGCACGAGCGTCTTCCACAAGTACCGCGTCCGGCTCGACTCCGCCGAAGCCGGTCTCGATCTGACGCCCGCGCAGCTCCGGGATGCGACCGCGGCCGCGCTGCGCGCGGAGGGTTGCGAGGTCGTGATGTGGCAGGCCGAGCCACTGCCGAGCTTCCCGCTCTTCCGGGAGCTCAAGGGCTTCGGCCGCGGATTCCCCTTCAGCGCGGGCGACACCTCGCGGCTGCGCGCGAACTACGAGGCCGCCTATCCGGCGACCCGCCAGCTCCTGGCTTCGTCCATCGTTCTCTTTTCGCAGACCTGTCCACTGATCGCGCAGGACACCGACACGGTCGACCTCTATGCGGAGGCGTTCCGCAAGGTCTGGCAGGCCCGCAGTCGACTCGTCGAGCTCGCGAAGGGCTGAGCGCCGCCAGGCGTTCCTCTCCACGACGTCGCCTCATGACGACAGCGGACGCCAAGCCGGTCGATGACCGATGGACGTGGGCCAAGCGGGCCGCGCGCATCGCGCTCTTCGTGCTCGGTGTCTCGGCCGTCGTGTACGTCGTGCATGACGCGGGTCCCGGGCGCGTGTGGGCCACGCTGGTGGGCGCCGGAATCTTCGTGCCGCTCATCGTGCTCCTCGAGCTCGGCTTCATGTCGATGGACGTGCTCAGCTTGCGCTCCCTCGTCGGCGCGCCCGCCGACGGCGTGCCGATGTCGGTCTGGGTGCGCTCGGGGCTGATGGCGTATGCCGTGATGATCCTCTTCCCTGGGGGGCGCGCCGCGGGCGAGATCGTCCGGGCCACGCAGCTTTCGCCGTACACCGGCGGTGCGAAGGCGGCCGCGTATGGAACGCGCCTTCAGGCCGCGACCATGCTCGGCAACAGCTTCATCTCGGTCCCGGCGGGCCTCGCGTGTCTGTGGGCTGCGGGCGCGGGTCACACGTTGCCCTGGCTCGTGCTGGGCAACGGGCTCGTCACCGCGTTGATCGGTGGCGGGATCCTCCTGATGTCGCGGCGGAGCAAGGTCGGCGACTGGCTCGGCGGTCGCTTTCGCGGCCTCGCTTCTCACGGCGCGCGCTTCGACGAGGCCCTCCGTGAGGAGACACCCCTCGGTCCTGCGCTCGTCTTCTCGGCGTTGGGGAGGCTGTTCCAGACCGTGCAGTACGGCGTGATCCTCGTGGCGGTCGGAGGCTCGCTCGGCGTGCTCAGCGCGCTGATCTCGCAGGCGATCCATCTCGTCGGCGCTGGCCTGGGCGATCTCGTCCCGAACCAGGCGGGCATCACCGAGGGCGCGTATTGGGTGTTCGCGGACGCGCTGGGCTTGTCGTCCGATCCGGCGGCGGCCGTGGGCATCGCGCTCGTCGCGCGTTTTTGTCAGTACCTCGTCGCAGGTGCGGGCCTCGTGGCAGGCCTGGTGTGGCGCGCCCCCATCCCCGCCGCATCGGAGAGCCCTCCATGATCGAAGGACTGTTCGCACGTCTGGCGCACGCACAACACCGGGCGCCGTGGTGGTTCGTGTTGGCGGCGTTCCTCGCCGCGGCGCTCGCGGCGCCGCTCGTGTCGCGGCTCGAGGTCAATTCCGACTTTCAGGCGCTCTTGCCCGAGAGCGCAGCCTCGGTGCGTGACCTCGACGAGATCCGAGCGCGCTTCGGGGGCACGGCAACCCTCACGCTCGCGATCCAAGCGCGCCCGGAATCGGGCGCCACCGTCGAGGACGCGCGCGAGCTCGCCCGCGTGCTCGTGCCGCGCATCCGCGCGATGGAGGCGCTCGAGGTCGCGTACGTCGACTGGAACATCGGTGACTTCGAGACCTTCGTCGAGCAGCGCCGCCATCTCTACGCGGGACGCGAGGACCTCGAGGAGATCCGGGACGCGCTCGCTGAGCGGCTCGAGTGGGAGCGTGCGCGGGCGAACCCGTTCTACATCGATCTCGGCGACGAGGCGCCGCCCGACCCCGAGGCCGTGATCGACCGCATGCGGCAGCGATCCGAGGAGGCGCGACGCGAGATGGATCGCTTCCCTGGAGGCTTCTACGAGCACCCGGAGCTGCCGATCGTCTTCGTGTTCATCCGCACCTCGATCCGCGGCGGAGAGAGCCGCGCGACCGATCGCTTGCTCGAGGCCATCGAGGCCGCAGCCGTCGAGGCCGTGGGCGCGAGCCCCGAGGCGTCACGTTCGGCGGGAACCGACGTGGGCTTGCTCTGGCCGAGGCTACGCATCGACTACGGCGGCGACATCATGGACGTGCGCGAGGAGAACGAGGCGCTGCGCGAGGCGGTGCAGACCTCGACCCTCGTCACCGTCGTGCTCCTGCTCGTGTCGATCTACGTGTTCTTCCTGCGCCTCCGCGCGGCGGGGCTCCTCTTGCTCGCGGTCGTGCCGCCGTGTCTGGTGACCTTCGGGCTCGCCGAGCCGTTCGTCGACTACCTCAACGCCTCGAGCGCGTTCCTCGCGTCGATCGTCGCGGGCAACGGTGTCAACTCAAGCATCATGTGGCTCGGTCGCTACTTCGAGGAGCGGCGCGATGGGCGTGATGTCGGCGGCGCGGTGCGCGGCGCGCACCGGGGAACTTGGGCCGGGACCCTGCCGGCGGCTTGCGCTGCGGCGCTCGCCTACGGCTCGCTCATGATCACCGACTACCGAGGCTTCCGAGACTTCGGGTTGATCGGTGCGCTCGGCATGCTGCTCTGCTGGGTGGGAGCCTATGCCCTCCTGCCGGCGCTCGTCGCGATCTCGGAGCGCGTGCGGCCGATGCGCTTCGAGGACCGCGAGAAGCAGCACAAGGGCCTCTACGGCGTGGCCTTCGCGCGGCTCGTGCTCGGTGCGCCCGGAAGCGAGACCTCGCGTGCCCCCCGCGTCGTGGTCGCGCTCTCCATGCTCCTCACCGTCGCGGCGGTGGCGGCCGCCGTGCATGCGGCCTCCGGTGATCCGCTCGAATACGACTTCCGCAACCTGCAGTCCGTGCGGCCTCCCGAGAGCCGCGTGTCGTGGGTGAACCAACGGCTCGTGGAGACCGTAGAGGAGACGCAGTCGGGCAGCGCGGTGGCGATCCTCGCGCCGACGGTGGGCTCGGTGCCTGCCATCGTCGCGCAGCTCGAGGAGTACTCCGCGAGCCACCCCGGGACGATCGGCGCGATCCGCACGATCGACGATCTCGTCGCCGACGATCAGGAAGCGAAGGTCCCCCTCCTGCTCGACCTTCGGCGCCTCATGCTCGAGGCGCGCCCGTACCTGACGCCGGAGCAGCAGAGTCAGATCGACGCGCAGTTGCCGCCGGAGTCCATCGAGACCTTCGACCGCGACGACCTCCCGCGCTCGGTGGCGGCGCCGTTCCTCGAGCGCGACGGGACGCGTGGTCGCCTCGTATTCGTCGAGCACGCCGATGGCTCCAACACGTGGGACGGCCGCTACATGATGCGCTGGGCAGAGGCCGCACGTTTCCCACGGACCTCCGAAGGTGGGCGGCCCGCGGTCGCAGGGATCCCGGTCGTCTTCGCGGACCTCCTCGACTCGCTCTACGGCGATGGGCCCGTGACGATCGGGTTCGCGCTCCTCACCACGGTCGTGTTGCTCCTCTTCAGCTTTCGTCGCCACGGAGACCGCCTTCTGGCGTTCGTGTCGATGGTGCTCGGTGCCGCCTGGATGACGGGGCTGCTCGCCGTCTCCGGCATCAAGCTCAACTTCCTCAACATGGTCGCGTTCCCGATCACGTTCGGCATCGGCGTCGAGTACGGCGTCAACTACGTGAAGCGCTACCGCGAGGAGATCGCTTCCGGGAAGGTCGCGCTCGAGGCGGCACGCGCCGCGCTCGAGGGCGCGGGCGGCGCCGTGATCCTCTGCTCGCTGACGACCCTCATCGGCTACCTGTCGCTCTTCGTGTCCACGAACCAGGCGCTCAACTCCTTCGGCTACGCAATGGCCGCCAGCGAGATCACCTGCCTCGCGCCCGCAGTGCTCACGCTGCCCGCGCTCCTGGCCGTGCTCGCGGCCCGTGCCCATCCCGCCGCCGGGCAGCGCGGGGCCTGACGCTCGGGGCCTGACGCGCGGGGCCGCGTGACCTCGATGCGAACCAGCCGAACGACTTCGAGGTCATCGACGCTGGCGAGCTGTTCGCGCTCACGCACGACTGCGTGCGCACGCCGTTTGGAGCGCGCCCTTCGGGACGCTCAGCGGTCGGTCACGAGGCCGAGCGAGGGCAGGCGCTCGAAGGCCGCCTCGAGGCGGGTGAGCTCGTCGTGGATGCGCTCGAGCGCCCGGCGGATCTCGGCGGGCTTGCCTTCCGTTGGCACGACCTCGAGGGCTGCGCGCTGCTGCTCGAGCGCGGCCGCGAGGCGGTCGCGCTCCGAGAGCTGGAGCTTCCTGACCTCGTCGCTGGCGCTCGGCACGAAGTCTTCGAAGGACCGGAGGAGGTCCCCGAGACGAAACGCCGCGCCGGTGCGCAACCTGGCGAGGCGGGTCGGATCGTCGGGGCTCCCGGAGTGCGCGGCGGCTCCGAGGGCCGTCTCGTAGAGCGCTTGCGCCTCGTTGTGCGCGCGCCTCCACCCCGCGACGTCGCGCGCCTCGTAGGCGGTGAGGCCTCGGCCCGACAGCTCCGCGAGGCGCTGCTCCCAGCCCTCGAGGCCCAGGCCGAGGAGACTTCCGCGGACGTCGCTGCCGTAGACGACACGGCGGATGCCGTCGAGGAGTCCCTCGAAGCGAGCGCGCGGAGGGCTCAGATCGTTGGCGTCACTGCCGGCGAAGTGTTCGAGCAGCGTGCACAGCCGCGCGGCGAGCGCGGCGAGCTTGTCGGGATCGGTCGAGACGACCTCGCGCAGCCCCGTCGCGAGCGGCTCGAGCTCACGCCGGAAGAGCTGCGCGTCGCGTCCCCAGAGCGCGCGGGCGGTCTGCTCGGCCTGCGCGAGCAGCGCGTCGATGGCCTCCCGCGTCGTGTCGACCTCGGCCGGGGGCGGCTCGACCTTCGCCCAGAGCTCGGAGCCCGCGACGTTCGCGCGCGCTTCGAGGCGCATCGCCTCGTCACATCGGAGCGTCAGCGTCACGGGGGTGCCGAGCGGCAGCTCGGGCGAGACCTCGAGGAGGAGGGTCTTGATCGGCAGGCGGTTCTGGAGGAGGCGGATCACCACCGCGCCGGACCGGTCGGCGGTCGCGAGCTCGTGCGTGACCGCGATCGGCAGGCTCGCGCCCCGCGGGATCAACACCTTGCGCTCGCGCCGCCCGGCGCGCGTGATCTCCACGGCGATGTCCTTCGCGACCACGGTGGGCTGGCTCAGCGCGCTCGCGCGGGCGCGCACCGCGCCTCGGTAGAGCACGAGCGGCAGGCTCGAGAGCGCGTGCCCGTCGAGATCGACGAGCGCCAGCGTCGTCGCCGTCTCCGGGGCCTCCGCGAGCGGCACGAGGAGGCGCATCGGGCCGCGCGCGAGCTCGGCCTCGACGAGGACCTCGCCCGCCGCGTCGCGGAGCTCGAGCCTGCGCGCGGACTCGGGCGCGCGGCGCACCTCGAGCGCGAGCTTGAGCTCCGCGCCCCGCGTGACGAGCGGGCTCGTGACGAGCACCTCGGCGCCGTCGTCTCCGAGGAGGAGGCCGCCGCGCTGGGCCGCGAAGATCGCCGCCCCGAGGGCCACGATGGTGTCGACCTCCGTCTGGAGCGGCGCGCGGCACGGTGCCCAGAGCGCGCGCTCTTCGTCCGTCTCGGGCCCGAGGGTACGAT
>JBKDQC010000792.1:0-22348 GCA_046342295.1 Deltaproteobacteria bacterium
TCGACGACGACTGCAACGGCACGGTGGACGACGGCATCCCCCTCGGCGGCCCCTGCGGCGCGACCGAGGGCGTCTGCATGCCCGGAAACCTGCGCTGCGTGCGCTGCGAGGAGGTCTGTGTCGGCGCGGTGCCCGGACGCGCAGAGCGCTGCAACTGCGCCGACGACGACTGCGACATGCGCATCGACGAGGACGCCGGCGGAGGCCTCTGCCCCGGAGAATCGGAGTGTGTCTCCTGCCAGTGTGCCCTGCCCTGCGTCCGGGACGAATTCGAGGAACGGTGCCCCACGGGCCGCATCCCGGACCGCGTGGGCGGTAGCTGCTTCTGCATCACGCCCCCGTGCTCGGAGGCCAGCTGCGCGGCCGAGACGATCGAGCGCGCCGGCGAGATCGTGTGCGCGCCCGAGCGTGACGACGTCGGCCCGTGCGTGTGCCGCGGCGCCGGCTGCGTGTCGGCATGCGATGGCGTCGTGTGTGATCCTGGCTCGGTCTGCGATCCCTTCGACCCGCTCGGCCGATGCGTGGAGGACAGCTGCCGCACCCGGGGATGTCCTGACGGTGAGCGTTGTGACTCGGCCAGTGGGCTCTGCGAGGCGGACGCCTGCGCCGGTGTCACCTGTGATCGCGACGAGGTCTGTCGCGAGGGTGCGTGTGTCGACCCATGTGCAGGCGTGCTCTGCGACGCGGGCCAGGTCTGCGTGGCCGGCGTCTGCGCGCGCCCGCAGTCGGACGCGGGCCCCGTGGCGAGCATGGACGGTGGCGGGCCCGAGCGCGTGCTCGGCGCGGGCGGAGGCGGCTGCGTGTGTCGGATCGGAGCGGGAGCGCGGCGACCAAGCGCGCTGGGGCTCGTGGGGCTTCTGGCGCTGGCCGGGGTCTGGATCTCTCGGAGGCGGCGGCTCGGAGCGTTCGTGACCCTCGCGGTGGTCGGCGCGCTGACCGGGTGCAACGTCGAGCCCTACTGCCTCGTGTGCTCCGAGGCGGCGCTCGACACAGGCCCCGAGCGCGACGCCCCCGAGCTCGATGCGGGTCGCCCCGACGCGCCCGCGTTCTGCGTGCCAGGCGCCGAGGAGCGATGCAACGACGCGGACGACGACTGCGATGGCGCGATCGACGAGGGCTTCGACCTCGAGCGCAGCGTGGAGAATTGCGGCGCCTGCGACCGACCGTGCACTCCGCCGGGCGCCTTCGGTCGGTGCGAGGCCGGCGAGTGTCGTCTCGAGAGCTGTGACGTCGGCTTCGTCGACCTCGACGGCTCGGAGGGCAACGGTTGCGAGTACGCATGCACCCCGTTCGACTCCGTCGATTCGGTCTGCGACCGCCTCGACGACGACTGCGACGGCGCGGTGGACGTGGACATCGATCTCGCCACCGACCCCGCCCACTGCGGCATGTGCGGGCGTTCCTGCTCCTTCGCGAACGCCTCCGCCCGGTGTGTCGACGCCTCCTGCGTCCTCGAAGCGTGCGGCGCAGGTTTTCTCGATCTCGACGGCGCTCTCGAGACTGGGTGCGAGTACGCGTGCGCGGGCGCCGCGGGCGCGGTCGAGGCCTGCAACGGCGTCGACGACGACTGCGACGGCACGATCGACGAGGCTGTCGCGCCACCTGCGGGCCTGTGTCGCTCGCTCGGCGCATGCGCGGGCGCGAGCCCCGCGTGCCTCGGCGTGCTCGGTTTCCGGTGCGCTTATGGCGCTGGCGTCGAGGTCGATCCCGCGACCGGCCAGCCCGCTCCGCGCGAGACGCGCTGCGATGGCGTCGATGGCAACTGCAACGGCGCGACCGACGAGTCCTTCCGCGCGCTGGGCGTGGCCTGCGCGAGCGACGGGATCGGGGCCTGTCGCACCACGGGCCGCTTCGTGTGCGCGAGCGACGGCGCCTCGGCCGTCTGCGACGCTCCCGCGCCGCCTGTCCCCGGGGCAGAGCTCTGCAACGGCCTCGACGACGACTGCGACGGTCTCGTCGACGAGCCGCGCGGAGCCCCCGGGACCGCCCCGTCCTTCGTCGCGACGGCGTGGGTCGAGGTCGCGCCGGGCGTCTGGATGATGCAGTACGAGGCGTCACGCGCGGACGCGACCGCCGCGGCGCAAGGGAGCCTCGAAGGCCGCGCATGCTCGCGAGCCGGCGTGCTGCCGTGGACCAACCTGCGGCAGGCCGACGCTGCGGCAGCGTGCGCGGCCTTCGGTGCGCGCCTCTGCAGCGAGGCGGAGTTCGAGACCGCATGCCGCGGTTCGAGCGGCGTATGCACGTGGGGATGGCAGCCGATGTGCTCGGCCTACTCCAGCAGCCTGTGCAACACCGCCGACCGCGCCGACCCCGATGTCCTGCTCGCCACCGGCTCGCTCCCCGAGTGCCGCGCGGTCACGACCGGCGGCTCGGTCTTCGATCTCAGCGGCAACGTGAAAGAGCTCACCGCTTCCCGCGGCAGCGGCGCCATCCCGTTGCGCGGGGGCAGCTACAACCAGAGCGGCTTCGGCGCGAGCTGCGACTTCGACTGGCAAGTCGTTTCGCCGTCGTTCCGCTTCGAGAACGTCGGCTTCCGCTGCTGCTTCTCCGGCGCCGCCCCGCCCTGATCGCGTTCAGGTCGCGGAGACCACGCGGTTGCGCAGCGTGCCCACCCCGGAGACCGACACCTCGACGAGACTGCCCGGCACGAGCGGCCCCACCCCTTCCGGTGTCCCGGTGAGCACGAGGTCGCCGGGCTCGAGCGTCATGACCCCGGAGATGTACGAGAGAAGGAAGGGCACCGAGAAGATCATCTGCGAGGTCGAGCCCTGCTGCCGCAAGGCGCCATCGACGCGGGTCTCGACCGTGATCGCCGAGAGATCGCCGGTCTCGGTCTCGATCCAGGGTCCGACGGGACAGAACGTATCGAAGCCCTTGCCTCGTGTGAACTGCACGTCCTTCTTCTGGAGATCGCGCGCCGTGACGTCGTTGCACGCGGTGATGCCGAAGATCGCCGCGCACGCTTCGGCCTCGCCGGCGTGGCGGAGCCGGGCTCCGACGACCACGCCCAGCTCTCCCTCGTGCTCGACCCGCTGGCTCTCGGGGGGCAGCACGATCGATCCCTCCGGGGCCACCAGCGCGCTCGGCGGCTTCAGGAAGAGCAGAGGCTCACTCGGCACCTCATGGCCGAGCTCCTTGGCGTGCGCCGCGTAGTTTCGGCCCACGCAGACGATCTTGCTCGGGCTGACGGGCGCGAGCAGCGAAGTGGCCTCGACCACGGTCCCGAGCTCCTCCCCGCCTTCGTAGGGCGCCGCCGAGAGGAGCCTCGCGCCTCCGTCCAACCCCAGCACCGCCCACCGTGGCACCGCACCTTGCCGCACACGAACGACACGCATGCGCGATCGCTACCACACAACCGGCACGAGCCACGGCGTCAAGAAACGAACGGCGCGGGGTCGGAGCGCCGACGAGGGCCCGCAAAGCATCGATCTTCCGACAGAAACGCTCTGCGTCGACTGGCATGGGCCTTGTGTAACAGTGCCGCACCGTGTCCCGCACCGCTCCGTCGCGCACCGTGCTCCTCCGGCTGCTGGCGCTCTGCGCCTCGCCGGCGGTCGCGAGTTGCTACCTCACGAACACGCGCAGCGAAGGTGACGCGGAGCCACGGGACGCCGGGCGCGACGCTGCCCTCGCTCCGCTCGACGCCGCCAGAGATGGCTTCGTGCGGGACGGCGAGCCTGCCCCGGACGCCGCGTTCCCGCCCGACGAGGGTCTCGATGCCGGCACCGACGTCGGGTTCGCGGGGCCCGACGCGCTCGAGCCACCGATCGAGGCGCGCCCAGACCCGAGCGGCTGCTTCGTCACCCCCGCGATCGATCCGTTCGACGCTCCCGTCCTCGAGCGCTGGTGGCCTGGAGAGGCCCGTCCGGTCGAGCGACCCAGCTTCGTGCAGGTCTGCGCGACCCCGATCGTGATCGACCCCGACTCGACCGACGGCGGGGACCTCCACCCGGTCGTCGCGTTCGTGTCGTACGCGTCGCTCGAGGACGAGCAAGGTGCGCTGCGCATCTGGGATCCGATCACAGACGAGACCATCACCTATCCAGCCGACCCGCTCGACGCGGGGCCCTTCGAGGCCTCGACCAACATCGCCGCCGGCGACATCGATGGTGACGGCCGCGCCGAGTTCGTGGGCCTCGGGGTCTACGACTCGACATACGCCATCAACGACGACGGCTCACTCCTCTGGGTCTCGTACTACCCGACGGCCATGGATCGCGGCGACCGCCGCAACCGCTCCATCGGGGGCGCGCCCACCCTCGCCGATCTCGACGGGGATGGCACGGTCGAGGTGGTCGTCGGCCGATGGATCCTCGAGGGTCGCACGGGCGCGCTGATTGCCAACGGCGCGCGCGACACTTCGCGCGGAGTCAACCAGCAGCTCGGTCCGATCTCGTGCGTCGCCGATCTGGACGAGGATGGGACCCAGGAGGTCATCGCGGGCAACGCGGCCATTCGCCTCGATGGCTCCTACCTCTGGCAGAACGACGCGGCGTTCGATGGCTTCTGCGCGATCGCCGATCTCCTCGACGATCCGGGCCCCGAGGTCGCGCTGGTGGCGCGCGGGTGGATCCGCCTGCTCGACAACCTCGATGGCCGCGTTCTCTGGGAGCGCCGGATCGAGGGGCTCTCGGGGCAGCCTGGAGGCGGGCCGCCGACGGTCGGCGACTTCGATGGGGACGGCGACGTCGAGCTCGCCATCGCGCACGCGACGCAGTACGGCGTGTACGACCCCGACTGTGTCTCCGCCGGAAACCCGGCGGGCTGCGGCGACGCGGGGTTGCGCTGGGTTCGGCCCTCCGACGACGGCTCCTCCTCGGTCACCGGCTCGAGCCTCTTCGACTTCAACGGCGACGGCCGCACCGAGGTGATCTACAACGACCAGTACAGCTTCTTCGTGTTCGACGGGCGCACGGGCAACACCCTCTTCGAGGAGCCCAACTCGTCGAGGACCCGCACCGAGAACCCGACCATCGCGGACGTCGACTCGGACGGCAACGCGGAGATCATCTTCTCGGCGAACTCCGAGGCGTTCTTCCTGCGGCCGCGGGTCACGCGCCCGGGCGTGTTCATCTACGGCGACGCACGCGGCCGCTGGGTCGGCGCGCGCCGGATCTGGAACCAGCACGCGTACCACATCACGAACGTGACCGAGAGCGGGCTCATCACGCACCCCGAGACACCGTCGTGGCGCGAGGCGAACAATTACCGTCAGAACCTCGCCGAGCGCCGCGACACCATCCTCTACAGCCCCGATCTCTGGGGCGGCCGGGGCCGCTTCGCGTGCGGCCCGAGCGGCGAGATGGTGCTGTCCGTCGATGTGCAGAACTGGGGCCTCAACCGCGTCGGACCGGGCCTCGTCGTGAGCTTCTGGCGCGGCGCCGCTGGGCGGGGAGCGCGCGTGGCCGAAGCCGTGACCACGGGGACGCTCCTGCCCGAAGGCGGCAGCGAGACGGTGTCGGTGACGGTGCCCTACATGCCTCCGACCACCGACTACTACGCCGTGATCGACGACCCGGCCGACCTCCCTGGCGGCGCGGCGAGCGAGTGCCGCGAAGACAACAACACGGTCCTGATCTGGCGCCCGCGCTGCTGACCTCTCGCGCGCCCCGCGGGAGCGGCCGCTTCGGCGGGCGTCGCAGCGGCGGGAGCGACGCAGCCGGCTAGTACGAGAATCCAGCCCCGAGATCGAGACGCCACTGCCGCGGGAGCGACTCGGGCAGGTTCGCATCGGCCTCGCGCGGCGTGAGGAGGTCGAACGAGAACGCGAGGTTGAGCGTGAACAGCTCGTAGCGGGCCTGCGCTCCCATCACGAGCCGGGGTCGCATCGTCCGGAGGCTCTGGAACACGGTGTTGTTGTTGAAGTCGCTCGGATCGCCCTGACAGTTCACGCGGCTCCCGCTGCTGGCGTCGGGCGGGAGCGGGTCGCAGAGGCGCCACGCATCGACGTTCGGGGTGAGGTCGACGAGCTCGGTGTCCGCAAAGACCCAGTTGAGCTGGCCCGCGACGTACGGAGACAGCTCGAACGCGTCGCCGAGCACGATCGAATTCGAGAGCGTCGCGTCGAGCGCGACGACCGTCGTGTTGAATTGCGCGTCGCCCACGAGCGTCTGGACGGCAGCCCTCACGGCGAAGTCGGGGACCCACCCATCACGCCCGGTCCAGCCTTCGAGCAGCGCCCAGCGGACCTCGAGGCCCAGGGTGAGGTAGCTCGTGTTCACGAGGTAGCCAGCGCTGGTCCCGAGCTCGAAGCCGAACGGAAGCGGTTTGCGGATCGAGAGGCGCGTCCAGGCGAGCACCGAGTCGACCGCGCGGTTCCGGTCCCCCATCGGCCCACCGTCGCCCTCGGTGCCGAGCTGCCAATAGCCCTGACTCGCCTCGATCCCCGTCAGCATGGTCTCGACGCCGAGATAGAAGCTCGTCTGCCCGCGGGTGCGTGCGGGCCCGAGGAGTGGAGGAATCAGGGCACCCGAGAGCTGCGTCGCGAGGCTCGCCCAGGCTCGATCGTCCGCACAGTAGGTCGAGGAGCAGTCCGGGGTGCCCCCCTCGATCCGGAGCCGGGACAGCGCGAGGTCCATCCGTTGCGCCCGCGCAGACGTCGGGGACAGGAGCGCCGGCGCCGCGAACAGGAGCCCCGACAGCGCGGCGAGCAGGAGGGCTCGGAGTCCACGGTGCATGTGGCCCGAGACGCTATCGGCAGGTGCCATCGAGCGTCAAGGACGCTCGCCCGACGACATCGGCGCTCCCGCCGCGATCCAGCGGGACACGACCGAGATCGACGCGCGCGGAAGCGGCTCCCCCGGCATCGCTTCGTCGCCCATCGTCGCTCCCACGATCGGGCCTTCGCCGAGCATCTTGTAGACGAGATAGCTGCGTTCCGGGTGACCTGGTTCGATGCGCTCGAGGCCGCCGAGGCCGCGGCCGAACGTCGCACCGCGAACCTCCACCGCGGGCACCCCGATCGCCGTGCCTCGAAGATCCGTGACGTCGAGGCCGAGGGCAGCGGTCGGGCCCTCGTGGCAACCTCGGCACCCCGCCAACGCGGCCAGCGCCTCCTCGTGGCGCGGCACCGCGCGGGCGGGCTCCAGCCGGCGAACGACGCGCAGCGGATGCTCGAGCGGCTCGACCCAACCCTCGAAAGACCTCAGGCCGGAGACGTGGAGGACGTAGTCCACGTCCGGGTCGAGGAGACGCGGCGCCGGGTCGGCGGTGAGCACGCGCGTCACCGGGTCGAAGGCGAGGCCGACGCCGAGCTCCCGGTCACCGCTCCGCAGGCTCGCATCGGCGCCGATCAGCGAGCTCGGCTCGAGCAGGCCATCGACCGCGATCTCCACCGCGCCATCGCGGGCGAGGAGGCCGTCCTCCGGAGCCACCACGACAGCGCGCGCAGCGCTGCCCACGACCGCGCTGGGCGGAAGGTCGCAGCCCAAGATCGTCCCGACCAGCAGCGACAGGACGACCGGCCCGGTCTGGAGAGCGCCCGGTGTCAGCTCTCGCCGTAGACCGCGAGCTGTGCGCGCACAGTGTCCTCGTTGATGCCCTCGGAGATGTACTCCTTGAGGCAATCCGCGACGGTCACGAGCATGTCGTCGACGCCCTTGTCTTCGATCAGGCGTGCGAGCAGGGCCCTTGCCTCGCGCGAGTCATCGTCGCGCAGGAACTGACGCACCTGCTCGATGGTGATCTCGCCCGAGAAGTCGATCTGGGCGTTCTGCAAGAGAAAGCGAGCGAGCTCCTTCACGGCGACCTCCCCGGCGGGGTGGAAAGTGTTGAATCGTGCGCCTCGTGGCGACGCGATGCCCTGGCTGCGGCCAGCCACATCGACAGTGGGGCAGTCTTAGTCGGACCCGCAAGAAGAACGCAAGACCTTCACGCTCGGCTCCCGCGCCGGACCTCGGATATCATGCGAGGGTGACCTCCCGCCCGCGCATCCTCGCGACCGCGTTCGCGCCCGTACCCGGAACCAGCCCCCACGGGGCCGCCCTGATGGCGATGGTGGCCGCGATCCGGGCCGACGTGGACCTCGTGACGGTCAAGACCGAGCAACTGAGCCACGTCGAGCGCATGGGCGAGGGCAGGATGTTCCGCGTCCCCTTGGGCGACGGAGGCCTGATGGAGCAACGCGAGGCCTTCGACCGCGCGGTGGCCCGACAGCTCGAGGCCGAGCGCTACGACGTCGTTCACGTGCGTGGGCCGTTCGAGGGTGCGCTCGCCGCCGAGCGCAAGGCCGCCCTCGGTTTTCAGCTCGTGTACGAAATGGCCACGTTCCCGGACGAGACGCTCAGCACCGCCGTCGAGAAGGTCTGGGCGGATTTCCACGAGCGCAGCCTCACGCACGCCGACCTCGTGCTCGTGCCCACGGAGGCCGCGAAGCGGGGGCTCGCCGAGTCTCACGGCGGCGTGCGGGTCGAGGTCCTGCCCCCTGGCGTCGACGTCGGCACGCTCGACTGGCGTCCCGGCGTCAGCCGGGAGGTCGCGCGCATCCTCTTTCTCGGAACGTTCACGCCGGATCGCGAGCTTCCCACGCTCCTCGAGGCCGTCCGCCGGGTCCGCACCGTGCGGCCTGTGAAGGTGCTGCTCGCGGGCGATCCCGATCGGAGCCGCCGAGATCGTCTGCGTCAGATCGTGGAGGCGTTCGGCTTGAGCGACTGCATCGACATCCGGGGAGAGCCCGAGTCACGCGCGATCGCCGGTGTGATCGCCGCGTCCGACGTGTGCGTGGCGACGGCCGCGGCTGCGCCGCGCTTCCAGGTCCTCGGCGACCTCCCGCAGCCACTCCTCGAGTACATGGCGTGTCGGCGCCCCGTCGTCGCCGCGGCCGTCCCGGGCCTGGCCGATGTCCTCCGCGACGAGCGCGAGGGCCTCCTCTACCCCCCGGGCGACGACGAGACGCTGGCCGCCGCGATCCTCGACATTCTCGGCTCGAGCCGGACCGCGGAGCGAATCACCGAGGGCGCCTACCGGCGCGTGCGCGACCACTTCTCGAGCGGCGCGCGCCGCCGGCGCATCGCGTCGATCTACGAAACGATCCTCCCCGAGCTCGAGGGCGAAGACCCGTGGACCGACGACTTCGAGGAAGACGAGCTCGGCCCGAGCGAGTCGGAGATCGAGGCCGCAGAGGCCGCCCTTCGCGGCGAGGTGGAACCGTCTGGGCCGGATCTCGACGCGCTCGAGGTCCTCGAGCCGTCCACGTCCGAGCTCGTGTCGCTCGAGAGCGATCCGGGGATCGCGCACGGCGCAGCCCGGCGGACCGACGACACGGGCGCGCGCGTCTCGAGGCCGGGTTCGGATCCCGGGCTCCAAGAGCTCACGAGCGAGGCCACGACCGCTGCCTTCTCGATCACCGCCGTCGGGATCGAGGCCCCGCCCACCCGCACCGACACCGACCCGGGCGCGAAGCTCGCCGAGGAGCGCACGCGGCCGGGCGCCTGAGGGTCCGGCCGGTTCGAGAGCGCACGTTTCCGCACGCGCGATCGACGACGGAGATACGCTAGCGCGCATGTTCGCCCTCCCTGCGCTCGTGCTCGGTTCACTCCTCGGTGCCACGCCCGTCTTCGGCCTCGCGCTCGAGCCACCGACGCTGGACCTCGCGCTCCTCTCGCTCCCCGGCGAGATCGCGGCGAGCCTCGATCCGGAGATCGTGGCGCAGAGCAGCGCGGCAGCAGACGCCGCGTCGGAGGCCGACGAGGAGCGGCGCTACACCGAGCAAGTACGCGAGCTTCGCGAGCTCGGGCAGATCCACCGCGCACTCGGCATCGCGACCTGGGTCGCCATGACGGCCACCGTCGCCCTCGGGTTCATCCAGTACTACAACCTGTACGGGATCGGCGCGGGACAAGACCAGAACCCCTGCGCCACCGGCAGCGCGGTGTTCGGCCAAGACCAGTGTTACGGGACTCCGTGGCCCCACCGCATCTCGGCGATCACCACCTCGGCCCTCTACACGGCGACCTTCGCGCTCTCGTTCGCGATGCCGGACCCCAACGGCGCGAGCCAGGGTCCGGGCGCCTTCGCGGAGCATCTGCGGATCCACCAGATCCTCCGCTGGGTGCATCTGGCCGGCATGCTCGCGCAGGCAGGGATCGGGATCGCCCTCTCGAGTGGAGCGTTCGGCGATCGAGCCAACGACTACGGGGCGCTGCAGACCGTCGCGGCGGTGCATCAAGTGATCGGGTGGACGACCTGGGGCGTGCTCACCGCGGCGGGCGCGATCATGCTCTTCTGACGCAGCGGCTCCGGCCGGACTCCGCCCCGCGGAGCCGGGCCTCCACACGAAGCGCGTGCTCCCCGGGTCTGCCGTCTCACGTCCGGAGCGAGCGCACGCCAGCCTTGTGGACCTTGCCGGGGAGGTCGTGTCCCACGAGCGCTCTGGCGACCTGTCCGGCCGTCCAGAGCTTGTCGAGATCGACGCCCGTGTGAACGCCCATGCCGTCGAGCATGAAGACCAGGTCCTCGGTGGCCACGTTGCCTGCCGCACCGGGGGCGTACGGGCAGCCGCCGAGGCCACCGACGGACGCGTCGAACGTGGTGATCCCGAGCTCGAGCCCCACGACGATGTTCGCGAGCGCGGTGCCGCGGGTGTCGTGCATGTGCATGGCGAGCGAGCTCCGCGGAAACTCGGTGAGGTAGGCACGGAGCACACGCTCGGTCTGGCGGGGCGTGCCCACGCCGATCGTGTCGCTCAGCGAGATCTGGTAGCAGCCCTCGCGCACCAGCTCGCGCGCGATCCGGAGCCCCGCCTCGATTGCGACGTCTCCCTCGTAGGGGCAGCCCCAGAGCGTCGAGACGTAGCCGCGCACCCGCATCCCCGACTCGACGGCCGGGCGGATGAACTCGCGGAAGGTCGCGAGCGTGTCGGACACCGTCTTGTTCACGTTCTTGCGGTTGTGCGTCTCGCTCGCGGAGATGAAGACTGCGATCTCGGTGATGCCCGCCGCGCGGGCACGCTCGAAGCCCCTCGCGTTCGGGCAGAGCGCGCTGTAGGTGACTCCCTCACGCCTCGGGAGGAGCCCGATGACCTCGTCGGCATCGGCGAGCTGCGGCACCCACTTCGGGGAAACGAAGCTCGTGACCTCGATGCGCGCGAGGCCCGCGTCGACGAGCGCCTCGATGAGGCGGCCCTTGCGCGTGGTGGGCACCGTGACGGCCTCGTTCTGGAGGCCATCGCGCGGCGACACTTCGTAGATCGAGACCTCGGCCGGCGTGTTGTCGAACATCGACCTTGGATCGTTCAGCGAGCGCGCGGCGTCAAGCGCGCTCCGAGCGCGCGGTCACGGTAGATCAGTCCGGACGAAGCTCGCCTCGCGGCACTCGTAGCGGCGGAGCGAGACCTCACCCTCGAGCGGCGTCGCCACGAGGAGCGCAGAGCCCGTCCACACGGCCCGGGCTCCCCTCGGAGCGATGCGCTCTGGCAGGAGCCCCTCGAGGCGCGAGACCGCCGCCGCGAGCCCGAGCCGACGCGGCGTCGCGTCCCCTCCGATCGACAGCACGGGCCGCCCCGACTCGCACGTCGCCTCGAGCCGGGGATCCGTGAGCACGCTGGACTCGCGGCCCGTCGCGTCGACGAACGACATGCGGCGAGCCCCCTCGCACGCGCCCGCGATGGCGACGCCCTCGGCGAGCGGCGCCATGGCGTCGGGGGTGCAGCCCGAGAGGCTGTCGTTCGCGGCCGCGTACGAGAGCGAGGGCCGGATGGCGTAGACCGTCGTCGCGAGCGAGGGCGCCTGATGGCAGATGCCGTAGAACCACGTGCCCGAGGTCGTCACCGCGCCCGCGAGCAGCGCGGGGCACGGCGAGGGCACCTCGAGGTCGACCACCGCCGCACGCGCGGCGTCGAGCGAGTCGAGCGCCTGACGCGCGATCCGAGCGCAGCTCGCCCCGGGCGTGCCGGCCTCGGCCGCGATCGCCTCCGAGCAGTTCGCGTCCTCGAGGCGGTGCGTCAAGACGAGCGCGCCGTCCTCTCGGCTCGACATCGCGATGCGGCCCCGCGCCGGGCGCGAGTCGGGCGTGAGCGCGGTCGTCGGGGCGAGCGTTCGCGCCGCGGCGAAGCCCTCCGCCTCCTGCGAAGAGAAGGTCCCCCGCACGATCGGTGTCGGCCCGCCGAGCACCCACGCGAGGCCGACGCGCGTCCCCGAGGAGGCCGCCGCCAGCTCGACGATCTGCGCCGGGGCCTCCTCGGCGCTCCCGGCCCGCGCCTCCCCGAGCCGCACGACGTCCACGTCGGTGCCGCGCGGGGCGCCGAGCGGATCGAGCGCCAGCACGCGGAGACCACCGCCGACCCGGGCCGGGGTGCCCCAGGCGAGCACGGCCCCCCCAGGAGTGCTCACGAGGTCGAACGCGATCGACGTCGAGACCGGCCGCGGTGCGGCAATCGCCAGCACGGGCACCGGAGGCGGGCGCGCGGGCAGTTCGGCGGGCGCCGGCTCGCCGCACGCCGCGGCGAGCCCGAACACCAGCGCGACCGGGACGGTCCTCGCCGAGGTTCGTGTCCGACCCGAACGTTCTCTGGGCATCGTGTTCAACTTCTCGCCTCCTGCCGCGCGATCGCAGCCCCGGAACATCCTACCGGAGCGGGGGGCCCTCGGGAGGCGCGATCAGCGTGCGCGAGGCGCGCAACGGGCACCCGGCCCGCTCCGGTACTCCTCGAGCCGCGCGCGCGCCTCGGGCGGGTCACCGGCCGCCCAGACGGATCGCTCCAAAGCCGCGCGCGCCGCCTCACAACGCCCGAGCTCGTGGAGCACGAGGGCGCGCCCCACGTGGGCCGGAGCGAAACCAGGCTCACGCGCGACGACTGCGTCGTACAGGGCGAGCGCTTCCTCGTAGCGCGCGAAGCGCACCAGCAGCGCGGCCCGGCCGAGCGCGAGGTCGCGATCGGGCTCGAGCCCACTCGACTCAAGCGCGGCGGCGGCGCGAGCGAACGTCTCGAGCGCCGCTGTGCCGTCGCCAGCGTGGAACTGCGCGACGGCGAGCGCGTTCCACGTGGACGCGCTCGACGGATCGAGCTCGACCGCGCGCGCGAGGTGCGGGACGGCCTCCGCGGCCCGGCCCCACCGGAGCAGACGCGCCCCGAGCACGCGCTCCGGTCGTGCCTCGTTCGGGCTCGACCCGCAGGCCTGCTCGTACGCGAGCTGCGCCTCGTCGTAGCGACGCTCGAGCTCGTAGGTGTGTCCGATGAGGATCCTCGGCGCCGAGCGCGACGGCAGGAGCTGTGCGGCCCGCTCGAAGGACTGCCTCGCGGCCGCAGGCCGGCCTGCGGCCATGAGCGCGCGGCCGAGCGCCAGCCACGCGCCCGGCTCGTCGGCGTGCTCGGCGGCGAGCGCCTCGAGGAGGGTGACCGCGCGCTCGGGCTCGCCCTCGTCGAGCGCCGCGCGCGCGCGCTCGATCGACGGGATGCAGCCCGCGAGCAGCGCGAGCGCGCAAGCGATGGCGAACGCCCCGCCTTGACGCGCGGCGAGCGCGCGACGAGGATGCGCGAGATGACGCGTGAGACGCTCGAGTTGATCCTCGCCGAGGCCCCCGGCTGCCGAGTGGCCGAGGCCGTGAAGGTTGAAGCCGCCCCTGCCAAGACCGACAAGAAGGCGAGCGTGCGTGCCGCAGCGGCCGACGAGCGCACCTACGCGTTCCAGGATGAGCACCGGGTGTCGTTGTACCTCTCTCTGGGCGAGAGCGGGACCGTCGTCAGCGAGGTGTCGCGCGTCACCCTCGGCGCGGTGCTCCGCGTCGAGCAGAAGGACCGCACGTTGCTCTTCGTCGAGTACCCCGCAGTTCATGGGCTCTCGGTGCGCCCGCCGCGAAGCGCGGGCGAGGCCCCCAGGACGGGCTTCTGACGCGCGACGCCCGGACGTGGCATTCTCCGGAACGCGTTCGCGCCTCCCCGATGCTCTCTCTCCTCCCGCTCCAAGGTCCGCATGTCTGCCCGCATCCTCGTCTGTGACGACGAAGTCAGCTTGCGGGAGATGCTCGGCGTGCTTCTGCGCCGCGCGGGATACTCCGTGGATCTCGTGGGCGCGGTCGAGCCCGCGAAAGAGAGGATCGCTACGTCGGCCCCGTACGACGCGGTGCTCACGGACCTCTCCCTGCCGGACGGCTCGGGGATCGACGTGCTCGCGACCGCGCGCTCGAACGACGACAGCACCCAGGTCATCGTCATCACCGCCTACGGCACGACCGAGCATGCCGTGCAGGCCATGAGGATGGGCGCCTACGACTACATCCAGAAGCCCTTCCGGAACCACGAGATCCTGGCGCTCCTCGAGAAGGCGCTCGAGAAGCGCGACATCGTCGGCGAGAACCGGATCCTCCGCGCGAAGGTCGAGGACAAGGAGCGCGCGACGAAGCTGCTCGGTCGAAGCGTCCCGATGCAGCGCGTGCTCGACCTCGTCCGCCGCGTCGCGAGCTCTCCCACGAGCGTGCTCATCACCGGCGAGAGCGGCACCGGCAAGGAGATGGTCGCGCGCGCCCTCCACGACGAGTCGCAGCGCAGCAAGAAGCCCTTCGTCGTCGTCAACTGCGCGGCCATCCCCGAGACCCTCATGGAGAGCGAGCTCTTCGGCCACGAGAAGGGAGCCTTCACCGGAGCGCTCCAGCGCAAGGACGGCCTCTTCAAGAACGCCGACGGTGGCACGCTCTTCCTCGACGAGGTCGGAGAGCTTCCGCTCGCGCTGCAGGTCAAGCTCCTCCGCGTCCTCCAGGAGCGGGTCGTTCGCCCCGTCGGCGCCCAGCGCGACTTCGAGGTCGACGTGCGCGTCATCGCCGCGACGAACCGGCGTCTCGAGCAAGAGGTCGCGAGCAACCAGTTCCGACAAGATCTCTTCTACCGCCTCAACGTCATCCGCGTGCACCTCCCCCCGTTGCGGGAGCGCACCGAGGACATCCCCGCGCTCGCCGAGCACTTCCTGCGCAAACACGGAGCCCTCCAGGGCAAGCGCCTGGGCTTCCACCCGGAGGCGCTTCGCTGGATCGAGCGTCAGCCCTACCCCGGCAACGTGCGTGAGCTCGAGAACGTGGTCGAGCGCGCCGTCGCGTTCGCCGCAGGCCCGCTCGTGACCACGGAGGATCTGCCGCAGGACTCGGCTTCGCGCGCAGCGCCCGCGCCCGACGCCGAGCTGCCTCCGATCGGGGAAGAGGGGGTCGACATGGACAGCTGGCTCTCCGGTCTCGAGCGCGCGATGGTCGTCAAAGCCCTCGACTCGACGGGCGGACGTCAGAAGGCCGCCGCCCGACTCCTGCGGATGTCGTTTCATTCGTTTCGCTACCGGCTTCGAAAATTCGGCCTCGCGACGGACGACCCCGAGGGCACGCGTTGAAGCGCACAGCGGCCCCTCGGCTCGCATCGCTCGGCACGAGGCTCCTCGACGCACGTTGGCCGTGGGCCCTGGCCTTCGTCGTCCTCGCCTACGATGTCGCGACGCTCGCGCGTGACCTCACCGCCTACGACTCGCCCGAGCTCGCGCTCGCGGCCGCGCAGCTCGGGCTGTCTCACCCGATCGGCCAGCCGCTGCACACGCTGCTCGGGGCGCTCTTCGCGCGGATGCCCTTCACCACGCCGCTCGTGGGCGCTGCGCTCTTGTCGGCGTGTGCGCACGCGCTGACGGCGATCCCGGCCATGTCACTGGCCGAACAACTCTCTCCCGAGCGCGCAACCGAGGGAGCGCAGAGGCCACTCGCTTGCGCGGCGCACGCCACCGTGATCGGCGCCGTGCTCCTCACCGCGCCGATCTGGGAGTGCGCGACGCGCGTCGAGGTGTACACACTCTCCACGTTCGGGGTGACCTGGGCCGCCGCCCACGCCGCGTCGATGGCGTGGGAGCGCGAGCTCTCGCGCGGCCGCGCGCTCGCGCTCGGCCTCGCGCTCGGGCTCACCGCGAGCGTCAATGCCTACCATGCGGTGCTCGCCGCCGTCGCGCTCGCACCGCTCGCCGTTCGCGTGCTCGGCGCGCGGCTCGAGCAGCCAGCCGAGCCGACGCTCGAGGCCGTCGCGCGCGCGGTGCTCGGCGGCGTGCTCGGCCTGGCGCCATACCTCTACGTGCCCGCGGTGGGAGGCCGCACCGACGTCGTCGTCTGGGGCGCTCCGACCGACGTGGACAGCCTCGCGGCATACTTCCGCGGCGACGACTACGGCCGCAACCGCGGCACGACCCTGGTCGAGATGCTCGATCACCTCGGGGCGTGGCTCGCCTGGGCCGCCGGCACGCCCGTCCTCGCCCTGCTGGTGCTCGGCGGGATCGCGCACGTCGTGCTCGGCCGAGGCCGCGGCCTCGGGCGCGAGGCGTCGGCGGCGCTGAGCCTGGGCTCGGTGGGCCTCCTCTGCTCGCACCGCGTCTTCCACGTCGACATCACCGACTACCAGAACTACCTCGCTCCCGCGCTCGTCGTGGCCGGCTGCGGGCTCGCGGCTGCCGGCTCCGCGCTCGCGGAGAAGCGGCCGAGGCTCGGCGGCGCCGCCGTCGCAGCCCTGGCCGGGCTCTGCCTCGCGGCGCCTCCCGCGCTCTGGGCGCGCACGCGCGGTCGGGACGACGCGCTCGGCACCGCCGCGCGCGGAGCGCTCGCCGAGGCGCCCCCGGGCGCATTGGTCTTCGTGGCCACGGACCACTGGGCGGCCCCGCTGCTCTACCTGCAGGAGGTCGAGCACCTGCGGCCCGACGTCGTCGTGGTCCTCGAGGGCCTCTCTTCGTCGTCTTGGTACTGGGCACAGCTGCGTCGCCGGCACCCGGACCTCCCGTCGTTCGACCTCGCCGGCAGCGGGGGCCGCGTGGGGCGGCACCGCCGCCTGGGGGAGGCCGCCGCGGATCGGAGTGTACTGGTCGAGGAAGACGCGCTCGCCGCGCCGCTCGGCCTGACGCCCTGCGACGTGGGCTACCTCGTGCTCGCGCGCGGCTGCAGCGTCCGCCTCGACACCGCCGGGGCGACGACCTCGCTCGCCGAGGCGATGAGGCGAATCGACCGTGGCTCCCCCTCGAGCGACGAGGCCCTCGCCGCGATCGCGATCGCGCGAGGCGAGGCGCTCTGGCGCTTGGGGCGCGTGCGCGAGGCCGTGCTCGCGCTGGGCGCAGGGGTGCCGCCTTCGCTCGACGCCCCGTCGCCGACGACCGAAGACCTGGCCGCCCTCTCCGAGGCCGCGCCGCTGGCGGGCAGCTTCGAGTGGTCGGAGCCCTGCGCCCTCGGAGACGCGCGCCGGGCGATCGAGCTCGAGGGCCTCGCGTTGCGCGCCGCAGACCGCCCCTCCGGACAGGCGCTTCTCGACCACGCACGCGGGCTCGGGCTGTCCGGTCCCGTCGTGCGCTCCGCGGGAGACGCGACAACGGGTGGCGGCCCGTGAGATGCTTGCAGCGGCCTATCGCCCGGAGGTCCCGATGCACATCCGCTCTTCGATCGCCCGTTCCCGCCAAGGCTTCACCCTCATCGAGCTGCTGATCGTGGTCACGATCATCGGAGTCCTCGCGGCCCTCGCGATTCCGGCGTTCAACCACTACGTGCAGCGCTCCCGCATGAGCGACGGCTTCGCGATGCTCGGCGAGATCCGACAGCGCGAGGAGGCCTACCGCGCCGAGTTCGGCGAGTACGTGACCGCCGACTGGTACCCCAGCGTCACGCCCGGGACCGTGACCACGGTGGAGCCGTGGGCCCCCCCGCCAGGAAGCCCCTGGATCCAGCTGGGTGCGGCACCCGACGGCCCGACCCGCTTCGTCTACCGGGTCAACGCCGGGGCCCCCGGTATGACACCGGACAACTGCCCCGCCGGGCTCGGCGCGGTCGACTTTTCGTTCTGCGCACACGCGGCGGTCAACCTGGACGGCGACGGGGTGTCCGCGTGCCTCGAGACCACCTCGGTGCAGCACCAAGTCTTCATCGGCCGCGGCGGCGCGAACTGTGGAGCCGTCCCCACGGACCCTCTGCCCCAGGGCTGGGAGTGAGCCCAGTCGCGGAAAAGACCACCCATGGTGGTCTTTTTGGTCACCCGACTCCATTTCGGCGAAGATCTGTCCACGCCTTCTACTGGCACGGTCAATGCTCCATGTCGGAGCGGCGACCATCGGTTCGTCAAGGAGCAAACATGAACGCACTTCGCAAGACCAAGTCCGGTTTCACCCTCATCGAGCTCATGATCGTCGTCGCGATCATCGGCATCCTCGCGGCCCTCGCGATCCCGGCGTTCGTCGGCTACATCCGGCGCTCCAAGACCGCCGAGGCCACGACGAACGTCCGCAACATCTTCACCGGCGCCGCCTCCTACTACCAGCAGGAGACCTGGATGCAGGGGCTCGTCACTGCCATGTCGGCCGCCGCTTCGGTGTACTGCACCGTTCCAACCGCCATGACCAGCAACGCGCCCGGCGTGAGCAAGACCCAGCTCGACTTCGACGGGGCCGAGGCAGCGTCGTTCGCCGGCATGGGCGGCTCGGGCGGAGCGGGCATCGGCTGGAGCGTGGCCGACCCGGTCTATTACCAGTACGTGATCCAGGCTTCCACCGCCGCCTGCGGCAACATGATCAACACCGCACAGTACACGTTCCACGCGATCGGCGATCTCGACGGTGACGGTTCGCTGTCGACCTTCGAGCTCGCGGCGGGCTCGGACGGTTCGAACAACCTCTACCGCGCACCCGGCTTCTACATCGTCAACGAGCTGGAGTGAGACGCCGTCGTCGGGGCCTCGAGGACCGACGCGCAGGCTCGTCGTACGTCAGGGAAGTCATGCCGCCCCCGACAACCTGCGGGGGGCGGGGGATGCGCGGGACTCGGTCTGGCTTCACCTTGATCGAGCTGATGATCGTCGTCGCGATCATCGGCATTCTCGCGGCCCTCGCGGTCCCTGCGTTCGTCGGCTACATCCGGCGCTCCAAGACCGCCGAGGCCACGACGAACATCCGGAACATCTTCACCGGCGCCGCCTCCTACTACCAGCGGGACGCCTGGATGCAGGGGCTCCTCACGGCGATGGGATCCGCAGCGACGACCTACTGCACCGTTCCGACCGCCATGACCTCCAACGCGCCCGGCGTCAGCAAGACGCAGCTCGATTTCGATGGGGTCGAGTCAGCATCCTTTGCAGGCATGGGCGGCTCGGGGGCCGGGCTCGGCTGGACCGTGGCCGACCCGGTCTACTACCAGTACGTCATCTCAGCCTCGACTGGTGACTGCGCCAACATGGCCCTGACCCCCCAATACACGTTCCAGGCGGTCGGAGACCTCGACGGTGACTCCTCTCTGTCGACGTTCGAGCTCGCGGCGGGCTCGGACAGCGCGACCAATCTCTACCGCGCGCCGGGTGTCTACGTCGTGAACGAACTGGAGTGACGCGCGCGTCGCGCGCGACACGCTCCGAGCGCCCCTGGGGAGGACGATGAGTCCTCCCCTTTTCTTTTGCCTCGCATCGTCTCGGTCACTCGGCAGTACAAATCGCCGGCGAGTACACTGGCACCGATGGATGGAGCCCGCGCGATCCCTCTGACACTGGTCCTCGCCGCCGCCGCGGCTGGCGCGCGCGCGTCGGCCTCGGCCGACCACCTCGCCTCGCAGACCTACGAGGACGTCTACTACGTTCCACCTGCGGATTGGCTCCCCGCGCTCTCGCTCGGGCACACCGAGGCCCTCGCCGATCTGCTCTGGTGCAGCGCGCTCGTGTACCAGGGCGAAGACATCGTGCACGGAGGCGGCCTCGATCACGTCTTCGAGTACACGGACGCGATCCTGGCGCTGGATCCTGATTTTCGGGGCGTCTACGTCTGGATCTCGTCCGCGGGGATCTACTCGAGCGAGGGCGTGACCGAGTCGGACATGGAGCGCACGCTCGCCATCGTGCGTCGCGGCCGCGAGCGCTTCCCTCAGGACGGCGAGCTCGCGTGGGTCCTCGGCGCGACGCTCACCTTCGAGGCGCCTCCCTACACGCCGGAAGAGAGGCGAGAGGCCGTCCGGCTCGAGGGCCTCGAGCACCTGATGGTCGCGGCTCGTCTCGGCGCCGCGCCCGAGTGGCTCGTGCTTTCGAACACCTCCATGCTCGCGAACCTCGGGCGCGCAGAGCGTGCGATCGAGCACCTCGAGGAGATGTACGCGCTCGTGCACGACGAGAGCGTGCGCGCGTCGATCGCGGAGCGCATCGAGCAGGTCCGCAGCGACGCGTACGGAGCCGCCTTCGTCGAGGCCAACGAGCGCCTCGAGCGAGAGCGCCTGCGCACCTTCCCCTACGTGAGCCCGGACTTGTACGTTCTTCTCGCCCCGGCGTCGGGGGACGAGGCGGAAGAGGGCACCGCCGTGGACGACGCCCAGGAGGCTGCTCTGCCGGCACGGTGATGCGGGGTCAGTCGGGCTCCATCGCCGTAGGCGCCGTCGAAGCGCTCGACTCGCCCGGAGCGACGCTGGGCGGCTGGAGATCGATCGAGAGCGACCCCGCGGCCTCGAGAAGTCGCTGCTGGGCCTCGTCGAGGTGGGTCGTCGCCTCGAGCGCCGCGCGGAGGACTTGCGCGGCCTCCTCGCGCCGACCGTCGCGCACGTGCAGGCGGGCGAGGCCGATCGCCGCGCGCGTGGTCGTCGGGTACGTGCGGAGCACGCGGCGGACCAGCATGAGCGCGAGACCCCCGTTGCCAGCCGCGAGGGCGTCCTCGCCACGCCGGGTGCCCTGCGCGGCGGCTGCGGTTCGCGCACGCCAGGCGAGCTGCTCGGAGCGGAGCATCCGCGGCGCGTCGCGCCGGCCCGTCGCGCAGCGGGCTTCGAAGCGTGCCACCTCCGAGTGCTCCTCCGCGAGCGGCTCGTCGCGGGGCGCGCCGCCGCAGCCCTCCTCGGCCGCACGAACGAAGTAGCGCGCGAGGGGCGTCTGGGAGCGCCGGGCGAGCCCGACCGCGGTCGGATCGATGGTCTCGTTGAGGTCGAGCGCGGAGAGCAGCACGACGTCATCGACCTCGAGCGCCTCGGGCCAGGCGCGCCGCATGGCGGCGAGCTGCGCTCCGAGCCCCTCGGCATGTCGAAGCGAGGCCGCCCGTGACCGGGCCTCGGCGCCGCCATCGGCATCGTAGGCCGCGAGCGCCCCCGTGATGTCTCCGCGCGCCTCCGCGAGCCGCCCTCGGATCAGCGGCTCGGACGCGATCGGGAGCTGCTCGATCCGATCGAGCGCGCGAGGGCGGGTCTCCGCCTCCTCGATCCGCGTCATCACGATCCCCGTGGAGACCTCGTCGGAGAGCCAGGGCTGCTCCCGCAAGGCCCAGTCGAAGTCGGGAAGCACCAGGCCCGCACCGTTGGGGATCCGCGCCAGCTCGAGCTCGAGCAGGGGGCGATCGTCGACGATCCGTTGGCCCCCCTGCGCGAGCGCCGAGAGCGCGGCGGAGCCCATCTCCTGACGCGCGAGCAAGGCGCCCGCGTCGCTGAATCCGTGCGCCGAGAAGAAGGGCCCCCGCGCGTCGGCAGCCTCCATGCGGGAGGTGTGCGCTTCGGTGAACGGACGCGGCGTGCTCGAGGCCATGAGCACGAGGCTCGAGCCCTCCACCACGAACCCACGCACGTGCGGGAACACCTCGAGCAGCGTCCGGAGGATGGCCCGCATGTGCAGCATGTCCATGCGGAAGAGGTTGACCCAGAGGCCGAAGACGCCGTCGTCGCGGAGCGCGCGCTCGACCTCGCGGAAGAACTCGACGGTGTAGAGCGCGCTCGAGCCCGCCAGCCACGGATGGGAGGGCTGCGAGATCACCGCGTCGAGCGTGTCGGCCGGACACATCTGGAGCTGGTTGCGGGCGTCATCGACCACCAGCTCGGCCCGCGGGTCGTCGAGCGGGAAAGGACGCCCACGGGCTTCGTGCAGGATTCGCGAGGCTTCGACGACGCCCTCCTCGAGCTCCACGACGCGCACGTGCTCGAAGCCGGCAGCCAGCGCCATGGTCGCGGTGTGGCCCGCGCCGAGACCGATGATCAGCGCGTCCCGCTGCGCGCCCGACAGGATGCCCGGCAGGCCCCCGAGCACGACGAGCTCAGGACCGAATCCTGGGCTTCCGGCGGTGAAGCCGGACTCGGGCCGGCCGTCATTGTAGAGGTTGAGGCTACCGGGCCTCCGGAGCAGCGTGACGGTCGTGCTGCGCCCCTCGCGCAGAAACACCACGCTCTGGTCCCAGGACGCGTCGGGCCCACCGAAGACGGCGCGTCCGATGTCGGTGGACGCCGAGAGCAGGAACCGCAGCTCGAGGCTCGGGTGCGCGCCGAGCACGAGGACGAACGCCACGAGCGGCGCCACCGCGAGCCCGACGCGCCGGAGCACGCCGCGGAGGTCGCCCGCGGCGGTCGCGCCGCTGCGCAGCGCGAACGCCGCGGCGAGCGCGTTGAGGCCCGCCAAGGCCCGAAGCGTCGCCTCCGGCCCGCTCGCGGGGCT
>JBKDQC010000793.1:0-9115 GCA_046342295.1 Deltaproteobacteria bacterium
GGCGCGAGGCGTTCGAACCAGGCGAGCGAGTACGTGAAGTCTTCTTCGTCGAGCTCGCCGTACTCGTTTCGGTCGATGCGATGGTAGGCGGCGCGAAAGCGCGCGCGGTCCCAGCCGCGGAGCGCGTGCGCGATGGCCTCGACGCGGTCGGCGGTCTTCACCGAGACGATCGCGCTCTCCGTCGAGACGAGGAGGGTGCCGCCGAGAATGACCTGCCCGAGTGTCGATCCTCCCCCCTGCGCCGAGAGGCGCCCGTCGGTGAGCGCGCGGTGGATGGCATCCCAGGCCTTGTCGAGCTCGCAGGCGTTCTCCCAGCGCTCCTCGACCTCATTCACGATCGCGAGCGCCTCGGCATCGTTCGCCGCGTTCCCGAGCCGCTCGAGCACGTCGTCACCGATGGCGAACAGGACACCGCGTCCAGACATCCCGATCCTCCGCGCGCTCTCGAGCGACGAAAGAAACAAGGGTACCGCAGCTCCGCGTGCCGCGTCTCGTCGCACCCGTGCGATCTCCATCCCGCGTCCCCCGCCGACGTCAGGAGCCCGCCCACCGAGAGAAACGATCGACGCCGACGGCCGTGGCCACGCCGACGAGCCAACCCGCCAGCAGATCGCTCGGATAATGGACCCCCGCGTACAACCGCGTGAACGACAAAGCGATCGCGAGCGCCGCGGCCAGCGCTCCCCACCTCGGTCCATGGCGCAATGCGATCCACGTCGCGCCCGCCATGCACGCGGTCGCCGTGCCGGACGGTAGCCCCAAGCTGCCGGCGGGGGGCACGGTGCCGAGCACGCTCAGTTGCTCGCGGAGCCAGGCGACGGAGGTCGGCCGCGGCCTCCCGAGGATCGGCTTGAGCACCGTCTCACTCACGAGCAGTGAGAGGAGAAACGCGAGCCAGCCGTCTCGGAGCGTGCGGGCCTCTTCGCGTGACCGCCGCGCGGCGAGCGCGAGCACGAGCGCGATCGGAAACGCATAGAGCCCCCACTCCGTGGCGAAGCGCATCGCCGGATCGAGCCACGGCGTGCGCAGGCCGTTGACGAAGAGAAGCAGCGTCGTGTCTCCGGGCACCGCGAAGTCATAGCGTGCACGACGCCGGTGGGCCTTCGTGTAGCCTTGGCCGGTGTCCAAGCGCACCAAGGCTGCCGTGATCCAGATGACCTCGACCGACCAGGTCGAGCCCAACCTCGCGTGCATGGAGCGTCTCGTTCGAGCCGCGGCCGAGGACGGCGCGTCGCTCGTCGTGGTCCCCGAGTGCTTCGCGTACCTCGGTTCGGACGCGGCGGGAGCGACCTCTCCGGGCAAGGCGGCGATCGCCGAGCCCTTGCCGGCTGGCGGTCCGATCCTGGCGCGCTGCGCGTCGCTCGCGCGAGAGCTCGCGGTCGAGCTCGTGCTCGGAGGCTTCTGGGAGCGGGGCGAGGACCCAGCGAAGGTGAAGAACGCCTGCGTTCACCTCGACGCCCGAGGCGTCGTCTGCGGCATCTATCGGAAGATCCACCTCTTCGACGTCGATCTGCCGGACGGCACCAGACTCGAGGAGTCCGCGTCTGTCGAGCGAGGCGAGGAGCTCGTGGTCACGGACTCCGCGATCGGGCGCCTGGGCCTCTCGGTTTGCTACGACGTCCGCTTCCCAGAACTCTACCGCGGCCTGGTCGACCGCGGCGCCACGGCGCTCGCCGTACCGGCGGCGTTCACGTTGACGACGGGCAAGGAACACTGGCACGTGCTCCTCCGCGCGCGCGCGATCGAGTCGCAGGCGTATGTGCTCGCGGCGGCCCAGACCGGAAAGCACTCGGGCTCGCGACAGAGCTACGGCCACGCGTTGATCGTCGATCCGTGGGGCACCGTGATCGCCGAGTGCGGCGAAGGGGAGGGGTACGCGTGCGCGTGGATCGACGAGGCCGTCGTCGGGCGCATCCGCGCGAGCCTTCCGAGTCTCTCGCATCGACGCCTTCGCTGACGCCCGGCGAGACCTCGATCTTCTCTCGGTGCGACCAGGGATCTTCCTGGCGGAGGGCGAGCATCGATGTCCGTGCTTGCGGGCTCACGGGCGGGTTGCGCGGCCAGGCGGAGGACGCGAGCATTCGGGCATGGATTCGAGAGATCACACGGGCCACGCGTGGCGCATCCTGCTGGCCTTCCTCCTCGCGACCAACGCTGCCTGTGTGTCGCCGCCCGGAAGCCTCGACATGGACGGCGGGCGCTACGTGAGAGAGGGCGGGCCGAGCCCGACCTTCCGCGAGTGCGCCGGAGAAGGCGGCGTCGGCGACGCGTCTTGTGGCGAGGCCGGTGTCGGACCGAGCGAGCCCGACGCAGGCAACGACGCGGGCCCGCCGCCTCCGCCGTGCAACCTCGTGACGTTCTCGTACACCGACCCGGGAGCGACCTCGGTGTGGGTCTCGGGATCGTTCCTCGCGGACGCGGCCGGCGTGTGGCCGACGACTCCGGCGTCGGGCGCGCTCGTCCTCGAGAACGACGGTTCGGGACGGTGGAGCGTGGAGCACCTCGTCGAGCCGACCGGCCGACATTCCTACAAGCTGATCGTGGACGGCTCGCGCTGGATCGCAGATCCGTCGAACCCCGTGACGGAGCCAGATGGGTTCGGCGGCCAGAACAGCGTGCTCGAGGTCTGCAGCTCGAGCTGCGGGGAGCTCGAGTCGTTCGATTGGCGGGATGCGGTCATGTACTTCGCGATGGTGGACCGCTTCCGGGATTCGGATGGTCGACGCATGGAAGTGGGCGGCGCGACGGACGGGCCGATCGCGAGTGGTCAGTATCTCGGAGGCGACCTCCCCGGTGTGACCGAGCAACTGCCGTACTTGGCGGATCTCGGGGTGACGGCGCTCTGGCTGAGCGCTCCGTACGAGAACCGCGACTCCGCGGGAGCAGCCATCGACCCGGGGGCCGACCCCCGCCAGTACTCTGCCTACCATGGCTATTGGCCCGCTCCGGCCAACGTCGACTACTCGTCACCCACGAGACCGACGCCACGACCCAGGGTCGAGTCGCGCATCGGGAGCGAAACGGATCTCCGAACGCTCGTCGACACACTCCACATGACGACCGGCGCCGATGGGCACGGAATGAAGGTGCTCTTCGACTACGTGATGAAGCATGCAGATGCCGAGAGTGGGCTCTACCGGGCGCACCCGGATTGGTTCGTGAGCCCTGTCACCACGTGCGCGCCGGACCGCTGGGATGACTCGTATTGGAGCACCCGATGCTCGTTCACCACTTATCTGCCATCGTTCGACTTCTATCAGGATGCACCGCGGCGCTGGTCGGTGGATGACGCCACCTGGTGGGCGACCGAGTACGACCTCGACGGGTACCGGCTGGACGCGGTGAAGCACATCCCGCTGAGCTGGCTGACCGATCTTCGCGACCGGATCGATTCGGCGGTTCCCACGCCTGCGGGGCAGCGCTTCTACATGGTCGGAGAGACGTTCGACTATTTCAGCCGCGAGAACCTGCGCAGGTTCGTCGACCCGGACGAGATGCTCGATGGTCAGTTCGACTTTCCGTTCAAGCGGGAGCTGTGCACGGCGCTCTTCCGACCCGAGGGCAGCCTGGCGGGCTTCAGCGCATGGATGGATGGCAACGACGGCTTCTACGGTCCGGGGTCGCTGATGACGACGTGGATCGGGAACCACGACATCCCCCGGGCGATCCATTTCGCGAGCCGGCAGATCGGCAACTGCACGGAGGGGTCGAGCCCGGGCAACGGGTGGAATCCGGGGGCGTTCACCCAGCCGACCGACGCCGCTCCCTACGAGCGCCTGGGCCTGGCGTTCGTCGTCATGTACACGAGCCCCGGAATCCCGCTGATGTACTACGGCGACGAGATCGGGCTCGCCGGCGGGGGCGACCCGGACAACCGTCGCATGATGCCGTGGGAGGACGAAGGCGATCGTCTTCTTCCCCCGCAGGTCGCACTGCGCGACACCGTGCGTGCCCTCGGTCGCATCCGAGGCGAGAACCGCGTGCTCGGACGAGGTCGCCGCACGACGATCGCCGTGACCCAGGACACGTGGGTGTACCGCATGACCGGTTGCGGAAGCGCCGGTGCGAGCGACGTGATCGTCGCGCTCAACCGCGCCGACGGCGCGAACGCCGTGACGGTGCCGCCGGGCAGCTACGACGACCTGGTGTCGGGTGCGATGGCGAGCGGAGGGGCAATCTCGCTGGGCCCGAGGAGCTTCCGGATCCTGCGGGCGCGATGAACGGGAGGTTTCATCGGAGCCTCCCGACGACCCGCGCGTGCGGTGCTTGCGCGCCTCTCCGGGGCGCGTAATCACCGGCGGCGCGCCCGTCGCGCAGGAGGCCCGCGTGTCCGCACAACTCGAGGCTCGTCACGTCTATCGCTTCGGAGTCGGGGTCACCGATGGCCGCTCCGCGATGAAGGATCTCCTGGGCGGCAAGGGCGCGAACCTCGCCGAGATGGCCTTCGCGGGCTTGCCCGTGCCGCCAGGCTTCACGATCACGACGGGGGTCTGCGCCCACGTGGCCGCGGGCTTCGCGGGTGGCACGGCCAAAGGCAAGACCGAGCTCAGTCTGCCCGGCTGGCTGTGGCCCGAGATCGATCAGGCGATGGTCGAGGTCGAGCGCACCGTCGAGGCGAAGTTCGGAGATCCCGAGCGCCCCCTCCTCGTGTCGGTGCGCTCCGGCGCCGCCATCTCGATGCCCGGCATGATGGACACGGTCCTCAACCTCGGCCTCAACGACGAGGTCTGCGAGGGCTTGGCGCGTCGCACCGGCAAGGCCCGCTTCGCGTGGGATGCCTACCGGCGCTTTCTCCAGATGTTCGGCGACGTGGTGATGGGTGTGCCCCGCAGCGAATTCGAGCATGCGCTCGACGCGGTGAAGGCGAGCGCCGGCGCGCGCACCGACCAGGAGCTCGACGAGGCGGCGCTCCGCGACGCGGTCAACCGGTACAAGGCCATCTACCGCAAGCATACGGGCCACATGTTCCCGAGCGCGCCGCGCGAGCAGCTCGAGCGCGCGGTCCTCGCGGTGTTCGCGTCGTGGAACGGCGACCGAGCGCGCAAGTACCGAGAGGTGCAGAAGATCCGCGGCCTCCAAGGCACCGCCGTCAACGTGCAGGCGATGGTCTTCGGCAACACCGGACCGCGCTCGGGCACCGGCGTGCTGTTCACGCGCAACCCCGCCACGGGGACGAAGGAGCTCTACGGCGAGTACCTCGTCGATGCGCAGGGAGAGGATGTCGTCGCCGGCACGCGCACGCCATCGCCCATCGCCAAGCTCCACGAGGACATGCCCGAGGTACACGAGCAGCTCGTCGGGCTCGCCTCGCGCCTCGAGTCGCACTTCAAGAACGTGCAGGACGTCGAGTTCACGGTGCAGGAGGGGCGCCTCTACCTGCTCCAGACACGCCACGGCAAGCGTACGGGCGCGGCAGCGGTGCGCATCGCGGTCGATCTCGTGACCGAAGGCCTGGTCACCCGAGAAGAGGCCGTGGCCAACCTCGTCGAGCCGGCGCACGTGGACCAGCTCCTACACCCGCACTTCGCGGACGAAGCCGGATACCGCAAGCAGGGGCGCGTGCTCAGCAAGGGGCTCGCGGCCTCGCCCGGAGCCGCGGTCGGACGCGTGGTGTTCCACGCGGAGGATGCGGAATCGTGGCGACAGAGAGGCGAGCGCGTGGTCCTCGCGCGCGTCGAGACGAGCCCCGAGGACGTCGCCGGGATGCACGCCGCCGAAGGCGTGCTCACGAGCCGGGGCGGCATGACGAGCCACGCCGCGGTCGTCGCGCGCGGCTGGGGCAAGCCGTGCGTCGCGGGCTGTGGCGACATCATCATCGACTACCGCACCAAGACCCTCACGAACGGTCGCGTCACCATCCAGGAAGGCGACTGGCTGAGCCTCAACGGCACCACGGGCGAGGTGGTGCAGGGCCGAGAGACGCTCGCGGACGCGGTGGTCTCCGGGGCGCTCGAGACGTTCATGACGTGGGTCGACGGCATGCGCGCGCTCCGCGTGCGCACGAACGCCGACACCCCGAAGGATGCGGCAGTCGCGCGGAGCTTCGGCGCCGAGGGCATCGGCCTCTGCCGCACCGAGCACATGTTCTTCGAGGACAGCCGGATCCTCGCCATGCGGCGCATGATCCTGGCCGACGACGAGCGCGGGCGTCGCGCCGCGCTCGCGCTGCTCCTGCCTGAGCAGCGCAAGGACTTCGCGGGGATCTTCCGGGCGATGGAGGGCTTGCCGGTCACCATCCGGCTGCTCGACCCGCCGCTGCACGAGTTCTTGCCCAACGACCCTGTGCAGCAGGAGCAGGTCGCGCGGGCCGCGGGCATGCACGTCGAGCGCGTGCGCCAGCGCGTCCATGCGCTGCACGAGTCCAACCCGATGCTCGGTCACCGGGGCTGCCGCCTCGGCATCACGCATCCGGAGATCACCGAGATGCAGGCCCGCGCGATCTTCGAGGCGGCTTGCGACGTTCACGCTGAAGGCACGGAGGTCTTGCCCGAGGTGATGGTCCCGCTCGTCGGCGGCGTCGCTGAGCTCTTGCACCAGAAGAAGATCGTGCTGGCCATCGCGGAGCAGGTCTTTGCGGAGAAGGGAGCCCGCGTGCCCTTCCAGGTGGGCACCATGATCGAGGTCCCGCGCGCGGCGCTCGTGGCCGACGTGATCGCGGGCGAGGCGGAATTCTTCTCGTTCGGCACGAACGACCTCACCCAGATGACGCTCGGCTACAGCCGCGACGACATCGCGACCTTCGTCCCGCGCTACATCGACGAGGGGATCCTGCTCGACGATCCCTTCCAGTCCATCGATGTCGAGGGCGTCGGGCAGCTCGTGCGCCTCGCGTGCGAGCGCGGACGGAGCGCCCGCGCAGACCTGCACCTCGGCATCTGCGGCGAGCACGGTGGAGACCCGCGCTCGATCGCGTTCTTCGCCGACGTGGGCCTCGACTATGTCTCGTGCTCACCCTTCCGCGTTCCGGTCGCGCGCCTCGCGGCCGCGCAGGCCGCGCAGCGCGGCAAGGTGAAGGCCAAGCAGGGAGAGGCCTGATCCTGCGAGGCGCGAATCCATCGAAGCGATTCGGGCCCCGAGGACACCTGGCATCGGGCTCACCGGCAGGCGTCGACGTAGGTCTGCGTCGTCGCCCCGAGCCTGCTCTGTCGCTCCGCCGGTGATTCCTCCGCGGCGCGTTCGTCGGGCGTCACACGGAAGAGCGGCTGTCCCTTCTGGACGATGGTTCCATCTCCCGAGACGAGCACCTCGTCGATGGTGCCGGCGAAGGGCGCGAGCACCTTGTTGAACATCTTCATCACCTCGATGACGTAGAGCGGCTGGCCTGCGGTGAAGCGGCTCCCAGGGGTCACGAGCGGCGGCAGGTGCGGCGCCTCCTGCGCGTAGAACATGCCGCCCGACACGGCCACGATCTGATCGGCCTGCGTTCGCGGCGGCGGCGCGAGCACCTTGCGCATCCTGTCTTGCAGCTCTTTGTCGAGCAGTCGCGGCGGGATCGTGATGAAGAGATCGTCCTCGACGCGGAGCTCGTGGAAGCCAGTCCGCAGGCCGAGGAGCGGCAGCAGCGTAAGCACCTCGAGGCCGAGCTGAAAGCCCTCGTGCGACGCCCGCACACGGGCCCAGCCCGCCTCGTCGAAGCCGCTCGGCGGCTCGGCGGACCCGAGCCGCGCGCAGAGGGCCTCCCACGGGCTCGAGCCGGGCCCCGCGAACTCCGGTCTGCAGCGCTCGCCGAGCGCTCGGTAGAAGCCGAGCGCCCGCTCGAGCAGGGCTTGGTCGTGGTCCCAAATCACGTGCGCTGCCGGGGCGCCGGGCCGCGGGTCCATGTTGAGCAGCCAGTACGTGTCCGAGAGGACCTCGATCGGGTTCTTCGTCCACACCACGCGCGCTCCGGTGCCCTCTCCCTCGAAGCGGAAGCTGCCCCGGTTGCGCGAGAGCCAGGCGGAGAGAACGTGCGGCTCCTCGAAGAGGGCCTCGATCGGTCGGCGCAGAAGGGTCTCCTTGAGCTGAAGGATCTTCCGTGCCGCGGTCGCCGCGGCCTTGCCCGACTCCGCGTTGCCCTGCCGGGCACTCGCCGCGCGATCGACGACCTCGGCGCCGACGCGTCGGAAGAAGATGTCGAGGTCCACATCGGCCGAGGCCTCCGCGAGCAGACCGACCTGCGCGAGGTAGGGCAGGACGAACCGCGTCGTCGGCTTGGCCCAGACGTCCTGCGCGAGGAACCAGTGTACGAGGCCGTAGTGGAAGGCGTTGTTCGTCTGGAGGTCGACGCCGCGCAGCTTCATGCGGCGCAGGATCTCGAGCAGGCGCAGGTAGCTCTCGCGACGATCCGCGCCGTACGTGACCAGCAGCGCGATGTTCGAGTCGTACGCGCCCGCGAGCCGGTAGTGCACGAAGACGCCCGTGTCCGGGTTCTTCACACAGATGCCCTGATCGTCTCGGATCTCGTGCTCGACGGACGGCGTCCAGCTCTGGATGCGCCCGCCCGCAGGCGGCGCGAGAGAGCGATCGGTCGCGTTCAGGCGAGACTCGACCGCCGCCCCGTGGCGGGGCAAGCGCACCGGGCGCGGCAGGCGCTCGCCATGACGCGCGAGGAGCACCATCGCTTCGACGATCGAGCGCACCTCGAAGCCATCATCCGCGTCCTCGGGGTTCGCGAAGCGCAGCGTGTAGCAGAGCTCCGAGACGCGGTGCTCCACCTGGATGCGCGTGTTCACCTCCATGAAGTAGTGGCCGGTGTCGCGGCGGCCTCCGTTCACGATGCACTCGAAGGTGGAAGCCGAGTTCAAGCCGACCGCCAGACCGAAGCGCTCCGCTTCTTCCTCCATCTTCACGAGCGTGGCGAGGTCAGCCTCGAGCGCCGCGGCGGCTGCGTCGCGTCACTCGCCGCGTGCGTCGGCGATCGCTCGCGCGAGACCCTCTTGCGTCACCGAGATCTCGAGGAGCTTCTGCTCGTGCATCTGCGCCGAACAGTCGCGCCCACCGAGCGAGACGCACCAGCGGCCGTTGCCGAGGAGCTGGATCTCGTTGTGCCGAGTCTCCTCGACGTTGAGCTCGAGGACGATGTTCTTGTCGTCGCCGACGCCGGTCGCCTTCACCTCGGAGAGGATCTCGCGCACCG
>JBKDQC010000794.1:0-3227 GCA_046342295.1 Deltaproteobacteria bacterium
GCCCGGGGGTGCGCCGAGGGCTCGGTCGCGGCAGGCAGCGCCTCGCCGGGCGAGGGCTCGGTCGCGGCAGGCGGCGGCTCGGTCGGCGAGGGCGCAGGCGCGCCCGAGGCGTCGGGCTGCGGCGCGGGTGGCTGCGGCGCGGGTGGCTGCGGCGCGGGTGGCTGCGGCGCGGGTGGCGTAGGTGCGTCGGGCGCGGCGGCAGTGCGGCTGCGTTCGATCTCGTGCTCGAGGACCGCTCCGAGGCCCTCGCGACGTGGCTCGGTGGGCGCTGGCCGCGGTGGGGCGTTCGCTTCGAAGACGCGGAAGTCCGCGCGCGCGGTCCCATCGAATGTGAGACCGAGCAGAGCAGCGCAGCCGACGAGGCACGAAGCGAGGGGACGAAGACGCATGCGGGCGCCAGGCTCACCCGGCGCCGCCACGCAACGGTGTCGCGAGCGTGCCGTCCGTGTGACGGTGGACGCAGCGCGTCGCGCTGCGGGCGCGTCGCTGTGCGCGCTCACCCGGCGGGCGTCACGCCGGCGGCGTGGCCTTCGAGATCCCATTGCAGATTCACCGTCCCGCCCGCGCCCGCGAAGCGCAGGATCACGCGGTCGGAGCCGGGCTCGATCGTCGCGGTGCCGTCCCGGCCGACGACCGGGAACGCGATGCGAAATACGTGACGCTGTCGGTGGATCGAGGGGAAGTACACGCGCATGTCATGCGATGGCCGCGGGATTCGGAGCAGCTCCACGGGCTCGGTCTGGTGGCCGTTCGAGTCGACGAGGAGCACGCGCCAATCGGACTGCTCTCCGGTGAGGTCACCCTCGCGGAAGATGGGCGCGCCCAGCGTGACGAAGAAGCGGTGTCGGTCGTCCGCGTCCGCGAGCGTACGCTCGAGCAGGCGGCTCCGTTCGTCGGTCGTCATGCTGTGATCGGCCGCGTACCGCACGACGTAGGCCCACCGCATCTCGCGCGACTCGAAGGTCGCCGTGACGTGCAGCACTTCGCCGAGGCGACCGAAGTCGAAGTCGTCGGCGCGTCGGGTCCAGCGATCGAGCACCGAGCCGTAGTCGTTCGCCGTGAAGGTGTGCTCGGTGGGCCGGAGCGAGAGGCGCGGCGAGCCGCACGCGAGGAGCATGCAGAGCGCGCCCAGCACGGTCAGCGCCCCGCGCGCGCTCTGGACCGCGCTCCGGGCCGCGCGCGCGCAGCGCTCTGGGTGCGACGCGGGCCTCAGTCGTTCATGAAATCGGCGCGCGTGAAGACCGCGCGCACCGGGACGCGCGCGGCGATCGCCTCGCGGCCGCCCTCGAGGCGATCGACGAGCGCGACGACCCCAATCACCTCGAGGCCCCGCTCCGCGAGCTTGTCGATGGCCTTGAGGGTGCTCCCGCCCGTCGTGATCACGTCCTCGAGCACCACGACGCGGCTGCCGCGCGGCAGGTGGGCGTCGCCCTCGGTCAGGCGCTGGCTGCCGTGGTCCTTGGCCGCCTTGCGCACGTAGACGGCGTCGAGCTTCGTCCCTCGCTGAAACGAGACGAGCGCGACCGCCGAGGCGAGCGGACAGCCGCCGAGCTCCACGCCGCACACCGCGACCGGCGTCTCGAAGGCGAGCGCTTCGTCGAGCATGAGCGCGCCGACCAGCGCATGGCCCTCTGCCAGGAGGACGGTCTGCTTGCAGTCGATGAAGAAGTCGCTCTCGCGCCCCGAGGCGAGGGTCACTTTCTTCCGCGCGAAGCTGTGCACGCGCAGCAGCTCGAGGAGGCGCGCGCGTTCGTTGGACGGGGTGCTCACGAGGCAGGCTCCGTGCTGCGCCGCTTCGCGCGGCGACGACCGATCGACGGAATCACTGGCGGGGGAGGGCGATCGCTGCGCGCCGGGGCGAGCTCGTCGGCGCCCTGCCGGCTCGCGGCGCGCAGGGCGAGGGCGCTCGCCTGCGCCGCGACGAGCGCCGGATCGCGCGCGTCGATGACCGCCTCGCGCGCGAGATGTGCGACGGCGACCTCGGCCTGGACCGGATCGATCGCCCGCGGGGCCTCGGGAGCCGGCCGTGGCGGAGTCGATGTCTCGGCCGGTGCGGGAAGCGGTGCGGCGAGCGCTCCGCTCGACGAGAACGGCGCGAGCAAGGTTCCGCCCGTCGTGCGGCGCATGCGCTCGAGCTGGGCGCGCTCCTGCGAGGTGCGCACCCTCCCGCGCAAGAGGGCTCCCTGCGCCGCGCTCACGCGTTCGGCGCGCGCGTCGCCCGTCATGCGCGCGCCGGCCTCGAGCCGGACGAGCTCTGCCGCGGTCGCGTTGCCCTCGAGCACACCCGCGATCGTGACGACGCGCGCGCGCACCTCGCCGCGCACCGCGCCGCCCGCTTCGATCATGAGATGCCCGTCGATCTCGATGGGCCCCTCGACCTCGCCCGCCACGCGCAGGTCGCCTTGACCGCGGATCGTGCCCTCGAGCACGACGCCGCGCGGAAGCCGGGATCCGGGGCTCACCGCGCCCCCCGGTTCACCGCGAGGCGTGCGTCGTCGAAGTCCATGTCGACGAGGCCCTCGAGGGTCGCGCCATCGTCGATGGCGATGCTCGCGGCGCGCACGTCCCCCGCGACCCAACCTCCGCTCCGCACGGCCACGTGGGCGGCTTCGATGTCGCCGACGACCTCGCCGTGGATCTCCACGCGACGCGCTCGAATCGGGGCCGTGACCTGCCCTTGCGGCCCCACGACCAGGTTCCCTTCGAGAGAGATCGCGCCGCGCATCGGGCCCTCGAGCCGGAGGTCACCTCGCCCGCGCAACGTGCCTTCGATGGCCAGGCCGGGCAGGATCTGGCCCTGATCGGGCGCGTCGGGCCGCGCGGAGTCCGCGCGATCCTCGGGGGGTCGGTTCATGGGGCCGACTATATCGCGGGGACGCGCCCGCGCGCCCGAGGTTCGCGTCGGGGCTCCCGGCGCAGACGCTTCGGAGACCGGCATCTTCGTTCACCGGCACCTTTCTTCACTGGCGGAGCCCCCGCTCCGGCCCCAGGTAAGCCCCCTGGGCCGCACGGCCCTGCGCTCGCGGCGCGTCGAGCCGGTACCCTGCGACCCTCGCACCGAAGGACACCCACCATGGCCTCTTCTCCCGGCACCGCCCTCACCTCGCTCGAGCAGCTCCTCGAGCCCTTCCACGAGGCCGCGAAGCCGCGGGCGCGGAGGCGCCTCGGCCCGGCGGCGGAGCTGACCGGGGGCGGCGCGGGCGGCTCGCCCGTGCCGAGGCTCGGGG
>JBKDQC010000795.1:0-4196 GCA_046342295.1 Deltaproteobacteria bacterium
ACGAACGACTCGCGGCGATCGACCCCCGCGCGGCCGCCGCGATCCACCCTAACGATGCGCTCCGCATCGTCCGTTCGCTATAGTTGCACGCGCAGACCGGACGTTCGCTCGGGGAGCTCCGTCCTGCGCACGCGCTCGGCGCCCCGCGCTACCGCACGCTCTTTCTCGTGCTCGATCGCGAGCGCGGCGCGCTCCGCGCGCGCATCGAATCGCGCGTCGATGCGATGCTCGCGTCGGGCCTCGTCGACGAGGTCCGCGGCCTGCTCGCTCGTTGGCCGTCGCAAGCGCGCGCCTTCGGGAGCGTCGGGTATCGGGAGGTCGTCCAACACCTCGAGGGGTGCCTCGACGCGGGCGCGCTGCGTGAGCAGATCGTGCGCTCGACCTGGGTCTACACGCGGCGGCAACGCACCTGGTTCCGCAGCGAGCCGGGGATCGATGCGCACCTCGACGCCGGGGCGCTCGACGTTGGCTCGCTCGTGGCGCGGGCATCGCGCTTCTTCGACGAGGCTCGATGAACTTCTTCGCGCACCTCGCGCTCGCGCGTCGGCTCCGGCGGGATCCGGCGTTTCTCCTCGGCGCGATGCTCCCGGACTTCGCGACGATGTGCGGCGCGCGCCTCGGCGAGATCGCGCACCTCGGGCTCGCCGCGGGCGTCGCCGAGCACCACCGCACCGATGACGCCTTCCACGGTGGGGCGACCTTCCTCGCGCTGTGTCGCGAGACGGCCTCGCGGCTCGAGGCGCGCGGGCTCGGCTGGGGCGCGGCGCGGGCGGTCGCGCACGTGGGAACGGAGCTCTTTCTCGACGGAGAGCTCACGCGCGACCTCGAGGCCGCGTGCGACTACGAGGCCTCGATCGCGCAGGCCGGCTCGCTCGCGCCCCACGTCGTGCTCCGCGGCGAGGGCGCGCAAGAGCGGTTCTGGCGCATGCACTCCCGCCTCGCGTCGCACGGCACGCCCACGCGCTACCGAGAGCCCGCGTTCGTCGGTGAGGTGCTCGTGCACATCCTCGCCGAGCGGCCGAGGCTCCGGGTCGAGACGGAGCACCTCCCCGCGCTCCGCGACGAGCTCACCTCGCTCTCGGGGCGCGTGCGCAGTGCGGAGCGAGCGCTCGTCGAGGAGACGCTCGCGTCCCTGGCGCAGCCAGCGGATCGGGAAAGCGCGACGTAGACGGAAGTCGCAGGGGGTCGAAGCCGAAGTCGAAGCCGCGGGGTCGACGCCTCGAAGACCGCGTAGCGTCACGGGGGGCGGTGCGTGACCGACGCGCGCGTGTCGGCTCCGCCACGGGTGTGGCGTTCCAATGCACCGTCGCGCCACCACGCCGCCCGGTGGTAACCTTCCGGCGATGCTCGCTTGGTGTTCTCGGTGGATGCTGGTGGCGCTGCTCGGGGCGTCGGCGGCCCTCGAAGGGGGCTGCACGGATGGTGGCCGGCGGAGCGCGCTTCGCTTCGAAGCGGCGCCCGCGAGCGGAGCGGGCTGCGGCGCAAGTCCAGCTCCACTGCGTGTGCACTGCGCGCAGTTGACGCTGTGTGAGAACGGCGATCCCAGCACCTGCGTCGCGCTCGCGCCTGTCGGGGGCCCGTACCCGGAACCGGCCGATTCAGGCATGCAGTCCATCCTCGTCCCCGCGGTCGGCGGCTCGTTCCGCTTCGACGCGCGCGTCGATCCCAGCCGCACCTACGACGTCGACGTGGTCGCGTACGGGCTCCCGAACGACGAGGGGCGCTCCGACGTCGTCGGCGTCGGCCACTCGAGCCGGGTGCGCTGCGACGGCAGCCCCGCGACGGTGTGGCTTTATCCGACGGACGGCTGGACGTGCCCCGGCAACACCTCGACGCGCCTTCGTCGCGCCTTCCACCAGAGCGTCGCGCTCTCCAACGGCGACGCGCTGATCCTCGGCGGGATCGCATTCGAGTCCAGCGTCTCGCTTCTCGCCAATCCGACCGTTGCGCTGGTGCCCGCCGACGAGTCGGCGCTCGTGTTCGACGCACGCACCGAGGAGATCGTCCGCGTGGTGGTGTCCGGGGACGCGAGCTTGCTCCAGCGAGCGTTCTTCGAGGCGCGGTGGCTCGACCGCACCACGGACGGGAAGGAGCGCGTGAGGCTCTTCGGCGGGGTGACCGGCAACACGCGCGCAGAGTTCACGCTCTTGTCCGGTCGCATCCCCGTGAACATCCTCGCGGACGGCTTTGTGCCCGCGCAGGGAGTCACGGTGCTCTACGACCCCGTGGCCCGCACGCTCGAGATCGAGAGTCCTGGGTCGAGCTTCGAGACGATCGTCGAGACATCGGTCGATGCGGTGCCCCAGGCGGAGACCCCGCGCCCCACGCACGTCGTGCTGGTTGGGGCGGAGAGCTCCCAGCCGCAATTCGTGACCCAGGTCGGGCGTGTGCCCGCGGGTATGGCGGAGTTCGGCTCCACGCTCACGTCGCCGCGGCGCGGCGCTACGCTCACTCCGGTGCCCGGCGGCTGGCTCGTCATCGGCGGCAACATCGCCGACGCCGAGCCCGGGCTCAGCGCCCGGAGCGTGGTGCTCATCCGTGCGTCGGACGGTGAAGCGAGCCCGCTCCTCGTCCCTTTCGAGATCGTCCCGAGCGTTCTCCACACGGCAAGCGTCGTGAACGGCCTCGTCGTGATCGCTGGCGGCCTCAGGATTTCAGGCAACGGCTTGGCCTCGCCGGTCCCGGTGGCCCCACCGCAAGCCCCCCAGCCGGTTCTCCGTGCCGTCCGGATGACCCCCGCGGGCGACGCGCTCGAGCTGGTCTCGATCTCGGGCGCCGCAAGCGTGCCCGAGCTCATCTACCACACGTCCACGCGCGACGAGTCGGGCCGCGTCATCGTCGTGGGCGGCTCGACGCGAATGATGGGGTCGCAGTTCCATGCGGCGTCCTCCGTGTACGCCGTCGCTACCGACGAGATCGCCGTGCAGATGCTTCCGAGCCTTCGAACCGGGCGCTTCGCGCACTCCGCGGTGCTCCTGACGGGCGGGCGCCTGCTGGTCACGGGCGGCTTGCGTCGGGGCGCAGATATGGGCGAGAGCTCCTCGAGCCTGTACATGGTGGAGGAGCCCGAGCTGCTCGTGGTGCGTCCGGCGGACGGCCCCGTGTCGTGCGAGGCGGGTGGAGGGGACGCTGGTCCGCCCGACGTTGGTCCGCCCGACGCTGGTCCGCCCGACGCTCCAGCTTCGGAGCCGATGCCGGATCCAGGGGGATGATCCGCGCGCTCCGGGGGTTTGGTACCCTCACGTCGTGCCGAACCCGCCTCAGCCCGACATCGCCTCCCCGTCGCCATCCCTCCGAGCGACGCTGCTCTGGCTCCGGCTCGCCGCGGCGGCGCTGGCTGGCGTGGGCTGTCAGCAGCAGGAGAACGTGATCCTGCTCGAGGTTCGCTCCGCCGAGGCCGTGGGTGACCTCACCATCTCGGTCATTCCGCTGGATGGCACCGCAGCGGCGGACACCACCACCCGCCAGGTCAACCAGACGGCCTCCGAGATCCGTGCCACGCCGCTCCGGGTCGCGATCCGGCTCGAGGCGCCGCGCGACGTGATGGTCGTGCTCCGCGCGGACGGCGGGGCGCTGCCGCTCGTGGCCCAGCGCTGCATCTCGGTGCTCGGAGTGGCTCGGGACGACGTCTGGCTGGTCCCGCTCGGCCAGACCGAGGACATGGACGAGGACGGCTTCCCACGTCGAGCGGTCGCGACCTGCGCGCGTCCGTCGGCGGACGGGACGGCGCCAGTGCCCTGCGCGAACGACGACCCATTCCTCTGCGCCGGTACGGGCGAGATCGACTGCGACGACGACGATCCCAATCGCTTCCCGGGTGCGCGCGACATGTGCGGCAACGGATTCGACGAGAACTGTGACGGCGAGGACGTCGAATGCGAGGACGCTGATGGCGACACGTTCGCAGGCTGCCGGGCGGGCGACGACCCGACGACCTGCGACTGCAACGACCGGGATCCGGACACGTTCCCAGGGGCGAGCGACCCTTGCGGCGACGCCACCGACCAGGACTGCGACGGCAGCAACGACCTCTGCGACGTGGACTGCGACGGCTACCCCGCGGCGCGCGTGGGCGACACGGCCGCGTACGTCGACTGCAACGACGCGCTGCCTGCGGTGCACCCCAACGAGCCCCTGCGCGGCATCTACGGACTCGCGGACGGGGATCGGCGCGCGCGTGGCTGCGAGGCCAACCC
>JBKDQC010000796.1:0-16495 GCA_046342295.1 Deltaproteobacteria bacterium
GACCGTGCTCACCTGCACGCAGAACTCGGACTGCGAGGTCACCCGGGCCGGCGACCTCGACCTCGGGGAATGTCGGCCGGTGGGCGACGTGGTCCCCCGACGCGCGACGGCGCTCACCCCGACGTGGAGCTCGATCCACGCCAACGTGATCCGCCCCTCGTGCGCGACGACCGGGTGTCACATCGGAGCCTCATCGTTCAACGGGCTCGATCTCTCGAGCCGAGACGCGGCCTACGAGGCCCTGATCACCCGCGACGCGACCGCAGGCTGCGGCATGCGCTCCTACGTGAGCGCAGGGGATCCTTCCGCGTCCGTGCTCATCGACAAGCTCGCAGAAGTGCCCTCGTGCGGGGGCCGGATGCCCCCGAGCGGCCTGAGCGCCGAGACCGTCGCGGTCATCACACAATGGGTGATGGATGGCGCGAGGAACGACTGACGGCGCGTGTACGCGAAGAGCCCGCGCAGGCGGGCTCTTCGTCGCGGGTCGCTACCGAGCGGTCACTCCTCTTCGTCGTCCGACGTCTCGTCGTCGTCGCCCCCGCCGCCGGCCTTGGCCGCGATCGCCTTCTGCTTGTCGAGCTCGGCACGCTTGGCGACCTGCTGCGCGACGCGCGCGCGAATCTCTGCCTTGGGCGAGAGCAGGATCGTCATCGTCTTGGCCTCCATGCGGGGCGTCTGCTCGACGATCGCGATGTCCTTGGTGGTCTCGATGAAGTGGACGAGCTGCACTTCCGCCGTCTCCGGGTGGGTGATCTCCCGGCCGCGGAAGCGGCACGTGACCTTCACTTTGTTGCCGTCCTCGAGGAAGCGACGGATGTGCTTCACCTTGACCTCGAGGTCGTGGTCGTCGGTCTTGGGCCGGAGCTTCACCTCCTTGAGCTCGACCTGCACCTGACGCTTGCGGGCTTCGCTCTCCTTCTTCTTCTCCTCGTACTTGAACTTGCCGAAGTCCATGATCTTGCAGACCGGCGGCACCCCCTTGGGGTTCACCTCCACGAGATCGAGATCGGCCTCGCGCGCGAGGCGCAGCGCCTCGTGCGTCGGGAGAACACCGAGCATCTCCTGGTTGGCGCCGATGACGCGCACTTCCGGGACACGGATGCGGTGGTTCGTGCGAGGACCACTGAAGGTGCGCGGCTGACCGCGCGGATCGAAGCGAGGGCGATTGATAGAACGTTCCTCCTGCTGGAAGGGCTCTCACCCTTCGGGACGGGGCCGGAGTGTGTAGAAAACGCGGCGCCGCCACAAGGGGAGGACTCGATCCAGGGGTGGATTGGCGCGCGAGCGTGCCCTCGTGGGCGACCGCTCGATCTTCGTCCTTGCGTGCGGCCGGGTTCCAAGTACTCTCCGCCCCTCTTTCCGGGGCGTAGCGCAGCCTGGTTAGCGCACCAGACTGGGGGTCTGGGGGTCGTGGGTTCGAATCCCGCCGCCCCGATCACGCGAGTGGTCGGAACAGCCCGAGCATCCCTCGGGCTGTTTGTTTTTGCAGCTCCGAAGAATCGCCGAGGCGGTCCACGCGGCTCGCCGACCTGTGCAAGAGTCCTCGCGTGAACCACCGCCCGCTGATCCTCCTCTCGAACGACGACGGCGTCGGCGCACGCGGCATCCGCACGCTCCACGCCACCCTCAGCGCGATCGCGGAGGTCGTCGTGGTCGCGCCCCTCACCGAGCAGAGCGCCAACAGCCACGCGCTCACGCTCGCTCGGCCCCTGCGTCATCGCGTCGTCGACGGCTTCCACGCGATCGACGGCACACCGGCCGACTGCATCTACGTCGGGCTCTACTGGAAGAGCCTCATGCCGCGCCCGCCCGATCTCGTCGTGTCGGGGATCAACCACGGCTACAACCTCGGCTCCGACACGTTCTACTCGGGGACCGTCGCGGCCGCGCGCGAGGGTGCGCTGCGCGGTATTCCCGCGGTCGCGTTCTCGCTCGGCATGGCGGAGGGCTCGAGCTTCGAGACGGTCGCGCCGATCGCGGGCGCGCTCGTCGCGCGCCTGCTCGCGATGCCGCTTCGTTCGGGGGGTGAGCGTCCGCCCCTCTTGAACGTGAACTTCCCGGCGGGCATCCCGCATCCGGCCGGGCTCCGAGCGACGCGCCTCGGCCGTCGGCGCTACGAGGACGAGGTGGATGTCCGCAAGGATCCTCGTGGGCGCGAGTACTTCTGGATCGGCGGCCCCAACGCCTTCCACGATCCGAGCGAGGGCTCGGACACAGAGGCCGTCGATCACGGTCACGTGTCGATCACCCCGCTCGGCCTCGACGCGACCGAGCCCGCGCACCGCGCCATCGCCGAGCGCGCGATCGAGGGCCTGACCGCAGACGCAGGAGCGACGCGATGACCGGGAAGCTCGAGCTCGTGAAGGCGCACGTACGCGCGGTCCCGGACTTCCCCAAGCCGGGGATTCTCTTCCGTGACATCACCCCGCTGCTCGGTCACCCGGAGGCCTTCCGCGCCGGGATCGAGCTCCTGACGGCGGCGGTGCGCGACCTCCGCGTCGAATGCCTCGTCGCGATCGAGTCGAGGGGCTTCCTCTTCGGCGCGCCACTCGCGCTGGCGCTCGGCGCCTCGCTCGTTCCGGTGCGCAAGCCCGGCAAGCTCCCGCACCGCAAGCGCCGCGTCGAGTACGCGCTCGAGTACGGCACCGATGCGCTCGAGATGCACGAGGACGCGATCGAGCCTGGCGCGCGCGTGCTCATCGTGGACGACGTGATCGCGACGGGCGGCACCGCGCTCGCGGCAGCCGAGCTCGTGAAGCAAGCCGGCGGCGAGCCCGTCGGCTTCGGCTTCTTCATCGAGCTCGCGTTCCTCGAGGGTCGGCGAAGACTCGCCCCCCTGCCCATCCGCACCGTCGTGACGTACTGATTCGCCTCGGGCTCTCCCGCCTGCTTCCTGCGTGCTATACGCGCCCGGACTTTCGAGGGCTCGGTCACCGAGCCCTCGGATCGACGGGTCCCCGTAGCTCAGCTGGATAGAGCAGTCGCTTCCTAAGCGAAAGGTCGCAGGTTCAAATCCCGCCGGGGACGTTGGAGAATTCGAGATCGCCATGGGCAACCCTGGGCAACCGGGACCCCCTGGCGTCGCCTTCGCGGCGTCGAGCAGCGTGTCGAGCGCCCGCCGAACGTACCGCTCGGTCACGCGCTGCTCGGAATGGGCCAGCATCGACTGGATCTCGTGCAGCGACCATCGCCGGCCCCAAGTCCCCAGCGCGAGGTGCGTCGCCGTCGTGCCGCGGAGATCGTGGAAGCGGACACGGCGCGCCACTCCGGCCCGCTCGAGGGCGCCCTTCTCCCGCTCGCGTGCGTTCGACCGCTTCTCGCCCCATGCGAAGTCGTAGGACGCCCCGTAGGCCGTCCGGCCGGCCCGGTCCGCCTCGAGGGCGGGGAACACGTAACGCGAGCCCCCGGGCAGGGTGGCCAGGTGCGCGCGGAGCCAGGGCGCGAGCCACGGCATGATCGGCACGCGGTGCCACGTGGACGACTTGCCTATCTCGACGAGCACGTGCGGCCCCGGGACGTGGCAGTCGAGGTGCACGTGCGCGACCTCGAGCCGCTTCACGTCCGAGAGGCGTAGCGCCAGGCCGAGCGCACACGCGAACGCGGCCCGGTTCCGGAGCGGGATCCCCTCGTACGAGAGCAGCCGATCGATCTCGTCGGCCCGGAGCCACTGGTCCGAGAGGTCTCGCGGGGCTCGCGCGCCCTTCGCGACCACCGCCCCGCCCGCGGGGTTCCGCTCGAGGACCTCGCGGCGCACGGCCTCGTCGAGCGCGCCACGCACGAGCCGCAGCGCGTGCGTCTGCATGGACCGAGAGAGCGCGCGTCCAGCGTCTCGGATGCGGACCTCGCGCGACGACGATGAGCCCACGACCACGGCAGACACGCAGCGCCGATCTCGGAGCCACGTCGCGAAGCGATCGACGTCCCGCGGTCGGATCGACGGCAGGGCCATTCGGCCGAGCTCGCTCGTCGCCACGTGGCGAGACCATATCGAGCGCTCGACGCGGATCGACTTCACCTTGGCGCGGACACGCGAGCCCGAGATCTCGCGGGCGTCGAGCCACTCCGCACCAAACGACGCCAGCGTGACGGTGCTCGCGGCCTCGAGGCGACCCTCGCCGCGCTCCGCGTTCCAGGCGCGCAGCATTCTCAGGGCGGTCGCCTCGTCCGGATAGACCGGGCCGATCTGGTGCCGTTTGCCGTCGATCACGACCCGGATCCGCGCGCGCCCGTCGGGCAGGACCTCGACGCTACCGGCACCGTTCGGAGCCTTCAACGTGCGGCTCTCGACCGTCACCGCGGCTCCCTCACGACGAGCCCCATGCGGCGTGCGACCTGGCGCGCGAAGGCGCGGTCGGTCTCGCTCACTTCGGCGCCCTCCTCCCGGCGTTGGCGGCGCCGCGGCTTGGCTTGCTGCGCGCCGTCGAGGAGCTCGACGATGCGCTCGAGGGCGTTTGCGATCCGCGCGATGTTTCCGTCCGCACAGGGCGTCCCATCGTTCTCGCGTGACACGAACCCGGCCGAAGGGTCAACGGGGGGGCTCACGAGGAGCCCCCCGTCGCGCGGACGTACGCCCAGATCCGCTCCTTTCCCAGCCGTCGGCGCTCGAACCCGAGCTGCTTCATGACGCGCGCGACGCGCATCTGGTCGTTCCTCGTCGCCAACCGGGCGCGCTCCTCGCCGAGGAGTCGTTCGAGTACCTCGCGCATCTCGATCGTGCGAACGCCGCGGAGCAATTCCTCTAGCGATGGCTCCCACTGATCGACTGTGCGTCCTCGTTCATGCTCGACGCTCAAGCGCACGGAGATCGGGTCTCCCGCTTCCGGCCACCATCGCTCGCCAAGCCGGAAGCGCTCGACGGCTTCGGCCCAAACCTGATCGCGCACCTTCGCGAAACCGTCCGGATCGCACGTGCCCACGGCGACCGGCCAGAAGCGACGCGCGCCCGTGGGGTCGTTGAGGTAACCGGCGCCGTCGGGGTTCACGGTCCCGGCGAAGACGCACCGTCGCGGAAAGTTCGCGGTCTGCCGTCCGTACGGCGGACGGAGGCGATCGTGCGTCGTGGTGATGAACGCCTTGACCGTCTCGACGTCGCTCTTCTTCAGCGATGACAACTCCGCCCACTCCACGACCAGCGGCCCATGCAGCGCAAGCTTCGCGTCCTTGTCGCGGAGGTCCGGCAGGTGATCGGTGAACCAATCCGCGTGCGGAACGAGGGCGGCGAGGAGGCTCGACTTCATCTTGCCCTGCTCGCCCTCGAGCACGAGCACGTGGTCGCACTTGGTCCCCGGCTTGTAGACGCGAGCGACCGCCGAGATGAGCCACCGAGCGCCGACGGCTTCGATGTAGCGCCGCGAGCCCTCCGGTTCGTACTCGCCAACGACTGCGCCCGCGTAGTCGAGCAGCCACCGATCGAGCCGGGGACGCCCGTCCCACGAGAGCCCGTCGAGGTAGACGCGGACGGGGTCGAACGACGAGCGGCGCGCTACGTAGGCCACGGCCTCGGCGAGCGCGGGGGTGGAGAACGATGCGCGCACGTCCTCGAGCTCGCCGACGAACGCCGCAAGCCGCACCAAGTCGGTCTCAGGCATCGGCCCTGCCATGCCGCCCCAGGGCGTGGTGCGACTGTAGACGACCGCGTTCGCACGCTCGTTGTATGCAAACAGCCCCGCGAGCGTGGGATGCGCGTCGAGGATGATCGACGCGTTGCCCGTCGTCGCTTGAATGGTGCCATGCTTGGTGAGCACCAGCCTCTCGTTCCAGGCGAGCGGCTCCTTCTCGGTGCTCTCAGGCTCGATGGGTTCCGCGGCCTCGATTGCCGCGCGGACCGCCTGCTCGCCGCTCGCCGCGAGCAGGTCATCGAAACCCTTCGGCCCGTTGCGCGGAGGCGTCGCGAAGCGGACGCTCGAGGAGCCAGCGTCGCGCAGCATCCCGGCGAGCCGGCGGGCCGCTCGGCGCACGTCGGGGTTCTCGTGTGCGTCGTTGTCGAACGCGATCACGGCGTTCGCGCTCCGCGCGTGGACCGCGATGTCCTCGCGAAGCAGCCAGCGCGCACCATCCTTCGTGTGCGCGTTGTAGACGCCCGCGATCGCGACCACGCGGTAGCCGAGCTGGGCGAGCGCCGCGCCCTTCTTCTCGCCTTCGCAGATCACGAGCAGCGCGTTCGGATCGGCGAGGGCCGCGTGCCCGTTCGCGGGCAGATACGGGGGCGAGCCCTCTCCCTTGCCGAAGGTCGTGCGGAGGTACTTCGCGGGCTTCTCGCGCTCCTTGCCCGTCTGCTTGTTCTTCATGGGCCGCGGCGTGTCGGGCCGGAACGCCCAGCACGTGGGGGGCGAATCGGGGCTCGAGTATGGGATCAGGATCCCGCGGCCGAGCGGCACCTTCTCCGGCGGCTTGCGCTTCCAGCCGAGGAGCTTTGCCACGCGGAGCTCGCTCTCCGCGTCACCGATGGCCGTCTCGAATCGGCAGGCCGCGATCGTCTCGTCGGATAGGCCGCTTGTGCGGAGGTGCGCGCGGTGTTCTTCGGCCAGGAACGGCGGCGGCGGGCCGACGGTCGCGGGCGTCGGCGGAGCGGGTTGCCGGGGAGGTACGGGTGGTGGCGGCGCGTCCCGCGCGTCGCGCTCGTGCATGCGTCGCAGGTTGGCCGCGCTGAAGAGCTGGCCCGTGCTAGTGTCAGAACCGTCCATGGTGGCTCCATGGGCAGGCGCCCGCGGCGAGTTTGATCCTCGCGCGGGCGCCGCCGTTTCAGCGCGTCGGCGCGGGGTTGGTGAGGCGGTCGAGCTCGACGCGCGGGACGCGAACGACGCGGCCCACGCGGACGACCCGGATCGCACCGGAGCGAATGCCGCGGCGGATCGTCGTGTGGTGAACGTCGAGCAGGCGCGCGACGTCGGCGATCGAGAGGGCGATGGGAGCGGGAGCGGGAGCGGGAGTTGTCATGCGCACAGTCATGCTCACGCGCGCCCGGCAACGCCCTGGGGGGAGTTTGCGGGGGGGTGTTACACCCGACCCCGGGTCCTCCGCGCGTCCCGGATCGTGCGCGCGAGTTGATCAAGGTTGCAGTCAAGGAGCCTGGCGAGGGCCGCGACGGCAATCGCGTGGCGGTCGCTCCGGCGGCGCTCGCTCTCCAAGACTTCCCGGATGTTCCTCTCGAGCAGCATGCGAGCCTTGGCGTAGCCTGGCTCCGCGTCGCTCGTACAGCCCGAGAGTGCGTCGCCGAACACGTCGGGATCGAGCATGCCGAGGTGCATGACGGCTTCTTTCAGCGCGCCCCGCTTGCCACGTCTTGCCGACTCGAGGGCTTCGGCTGCGTCGCATTGAACCTGCCGTCGTGCCCGCATCGCGGTACGCGCTCCTGACCCTGTCCGTTTGTGCGCGGGGGACGGTCCGTTGAAGAAGCCGCACGTGTGAAGTTGGGCAAGCTTGGGCTCCGTGACCAACCGGCGCGGCCGCGCCACGTACTTGTCCCAAGCTCGCCACGGATCACGAGCACGCTGCGCGGCGCGAATGTCGCGCTCGCTCGCGTCGAGGACCCCGAGCCGCTTGATGAACATGGCGCGCCAGCCCTCGAGGCCGCTCATCCCCAGCGGGTGCTCGTCGGGCGCGAGCCGCGCGGAGTGCTCGAGCGCCGCACGCAAACGGGCCCGCTCGTGTCGCACGGCAACGAGCGAGCGTTCGAGCCAGGCGTTGCACGCGACGGTGAGCGCATCCGACGTCTTGCGTCGCGTTCTCGAGGTTGCCACCTGGGTGAGCGTACGAGCGCACCGGAGCACACGCGAGCAGTCGTGAGCGCGGATATGAGAGGACCAACCTCCCCAACCTCGGGACCAACCTTGGAATCGGGTTGGGACGCGAAATCGCCATGTTCCGCAAGGGTTTTCGCGTCACTCCCCAACCTCCCCAACCTCCTGCGGGAGATCCTGTAGAGGCGACGCTAGCGATAGGCCTAGCGCCCTGTTCTCCCCCGGCAGACTCTTCCGGCGAAAAGGTTGGGGAGGTTGGTCCACGCGCGGATCGCCTTTCACGGCATGGCTTTTCGAGGGACCACCCTGGCCCTCGAGGTTGGTCCGTCTGCAGCAGGTTGGTCCGTCGGTGACGGTTTCGTCCCCGGATTCATGCAAGGCCACCCCTCACGGCGAGGGCACCCTCCCCCCCGAGAATGTGTATTCGGGTGCAAGCCCGTTCTCGGCACGCCTGACGGTCGGAGAGCGCCGAGTGGGTCGAGGTGCACCTCGCCAGCTCGAGTTCGAAGGGCGCCTCGCCGGGCCTCGACGCTCGAGATGCGTCCGCCCGCCTCGCCTCCCGTCTCGTCGAGGGCCTTCGCTTAGGCGTAGTGGTGGGTGTCGCGACGAGCCGATTCGGGCTTCGCGTTGCACCCGTCGGCGAGGGCCTCACCGCTTCCGGCTGATCTCTTCCAGCAGATCGTGGATCTTCTCGAGGTGGTAGTTGCTGCTCTCGACGTGACGAAACATCCGGAATTGCCGGTACAGCCAGTACCCCCAGACGCAGATGAAGCCAACGGCGAACGCGAACTGAAGGAACTGAGCGAACTCGTGTGGGTCGGCGTGAACCTGCATTGACCGGCTCCTTCTTCGAGGGCGTGGGGCATGGGGAGTCTACGCGCACCCGAGACGCCGGTAACCCTGATGCGTGTAACGCGTGCCTCGAGGGCGACGACGACGATGAGCCACGTGTCACCGCGGCGGTCCCGCGCGAGGCCCTCGTCACGATTCAGGAGACCCAAGAGGACTAACGCTCGGCGCCGCCCGTGCCCTCTCCCGTACCTCCGGTCGGCTCCGCGCGTGCTGCGCGCTCGAGGATGAGGGCCGCGAGCTCGATGGCTCGCCGCAGGGCGTGGGGGCCGCCTTCGCGCGCCGCGAGGGCCAGGCGGGCGCCATCGTCGGCCTCGAGGAACGCATCGGCGAGGGCGCGGGCTGCGTCGTTCGAAGGCCCGAGAACGAGCGCGCGGGCGAGGTCGGCGAGGGGCCTCGACACGCGAGCCGAGGGCGGTAGAGAGTCGCCGTCACCGGCGGTTGCCCAGGCGTTGCCCAAAACGCTCGTAAGTGTCCGAGATTGTTCGGATTGACCCTCGCTTCCTAAGCGAAAGGTCGCAGGTTCAAATCCCGCCGGGGACGTCCTGATAGACGAGGGAGAACACAAGCATGCTCGAGATCACTGGCATCGCCGCACGAGAGATCCTGGACTCGCGGGGAAACCCCACCATCGAAGTGGAGGTCGAGGTCGCCAACGCGGTGGTGGGCCGTGCAGCAGTGCCCTCGGGCGCCTCGACGGGAGAGCACGAGGCGCTCGAGCTCCGGGACGGCGACGCCGGGCGCTACCTCGGCAAGGGCGTGCTCCAGGCCATCGAGAACGTGATGGAGAAGATCGCGCCGGAGGTGCTCGGTCGCGACGCGCTCGACCAGGCTGCGGTCGACCAGGCCATGATCGACCTCGACGGCACCAAGACGAAGAGCAAGCTCGGCGCGAACGCGATCCTCGGGGTGTCGATGGCGGTCGCGAGAGCCGCCTCGGAGGCGGTGGGCCTGCCCCTCTACAGGTACCTCGGCGGAGCGCAAGCGTGCCTGCTCCCGACGCCCCTGATGAACATCCTCAACGGGGGCACGCACGCGGACAACGGCCTCGAGATCCAGGAGTTCATGGTCGTCCCCCACGGCGCCGCGAGCTTCCGCGAGGGCCTGCGCATGGGCGCCGAGGTCTTCCACCACCTCAAGTCGATCCTCAAGAAGCGTGGTCTCACGGTCGCGGTCGGTGACGAGGGCGGCTTCGCGCCGCGCCTCGAGAGCAACGAAGCGGCGCTGGCCGTGACCCTTGAGGCGATCGAGAAGGCGGGCTACACGCCCGGGCGCGACATCTCGCTCGCGCTCGACTGCGCAGCGAGCGAGTTCTTCGACAAGAACAAGAAGCTCTACACCTTCGACAAGAAGGAGATCGACGGCGCGGCGCTCATCGACATCTACGCGCGCCTCGCGGACAAGTACCCGCTCGTCTCCATCGAAGACGGCTGCGCCGAGGACGACTGGGACACCTGGCAGAAGCTGCCCGCCCGCCTCGGGCGCAAGGTGCAGCTCGTGGGCGACGACCTCTTCGTCACGAACGTCACGCGGCTCGCGCGCGGCATCGAGGCGGGCATCGGCAACTCGAGCCTCGTCAAGGTGAACCAGATCGGCTCGGTCACCGAGACCCTCTCGGCGATCCGGCTCGCGGCGCAGAACGGCTATTCGTCGATCATCTCGCACCGCAGCGGTGAGACGGAGGACACCTTCATCGCGGATCTCGCCGTGGCCACGGGCGCGGGCCAGATCAAGACGGGCTCGGCGTCGCGCTCGGACCGCGTCGCGAAGTACAACCAGCTCCTGCGCATCGAGGAGATGCTCGGCTCGGGCGCCCGCTATGCAGGGCGCTCCACGCTGCGCGCAGGTTGACTGGACAGAGGGCCGCGGCGGCCTCGCGCCAGGCTCGCCGCGAGCCCGCGGCCCCGCAGTTCAAGGCGCAGAGCGACGCGCGCGTACGAGGTCGAGGATCGGAGCGATGCCCTCCCGGCGGTCGAGGGGCGTGAACGTGGCCCGTCGGGCCGTCAGCCCTGCGACCACCGACGCCCCGTAAGCCGTGTCGGTGCCCCACACGGCGCGCACCGTGGTGGGAGGCAGCCCAGCCAGGATCGTCGGCATCCGGCTCGGCTCGATGGTCGGACAGCTCACTCCGTCGACGACCACGATCGCCGGCGTCTTGAACGCGATCGCCTTCCGGACGCGGTCGGGGTCGTCGAACGTGACGGCGGCCACAGCCTGCGTCCCGAGCGTTCGCTCGAGCTCCCCGCCGATGGTCTCGGCGCTCGAGAACACGAAGACGAAGACGCGGGCTGCCTCGAGCGGCACCTCGCGTGTGACCTCGTACGAGCTCACCTGCGGCATCGGTGGACGCCCCACGAGGACGGCGACCAGGTCGTCGATGACATCGTCGGCGGCATCGCCGTGGCGGCGCCTCAACGCCGCTCGGAGCGGCCCATCCACCAGCGCGATGACCTCGCCCTCGGACATCAGCCCGTTGGGCATCGCGTGGAGGGCCTCGTCGATGGTCGCCGTCGCGAGCTCCGGCGAGAGCACGGCCTCGATCGCGTCTCGCAACAACCGCAGCTCCGGACGCTTCATCGCCCTCGAGGGTACCGGAACGCCGAGGCGGAAGTCTCGCGGAACAGCTCCGATCAGGGTCGATCCAGGAATCCCTCGTCGACGGTGAGCGCTCGGAAGGACTCGTGGTTGAGCGCGCGGCGAAGGAGGCGCAGGTTCGTGGTGAGTGGCGCGATGCGGGTCTCGGCGACGACGCGATCGAGGGCGAGCACGGCCTCGTGGCGCGTGGGCGCGTAGGTCGCGACGCTGGCCACGAGCGGGTCGTCATGCACCGTGACCCGGCTGCCAGGCTGCACGCTCGACTCGATGCGAACCCGGCCGGTGGGCGCCGGAGGCCAGCGAACGTCGTCGGTCCGGCCCGGGAAGGGGCGGCCGTCGCGCGGGTCGAGTGCGGCCTCGACGCGCGCCTGGACGGCGTGGCCCGTCGGCTCGGCGCTCGTGGCGGACTTCGGAAGCGACTCGCCGAGAGCGAGGAGGCATTCGACCTCCACGAGATCGACGCTCGCGCACATCTCGACGAGGGCGTGCTCGGGAGCGAGACCGGGCCTCATGCCGACGAAGTGGAAATGCCCCTCCGCGTCGAACAGGAAGTGGACGGCGGCCACCCCGCGCAGGCGCACCTCGCCCGCGAGGTCGAGCGCGGCAGCCCACACGGCCGATCGAACTGCGGCGCCGCGGTGGAGGCAGTCGATCGCGGGCGCAGGCGACTCGGCGATCACGCGGCGGTGATCCTTGCGGACGCTCGACTCCACGTCCCCGACCACCACGTGATCGACCCCGTCGCCCACGACGTACACCTCGACGTGGCGCGGACGCTCGACGTGACGCTCGAGCACGACCGGCTCGCGGTCGGGGTTGCGGGCGTGCGCGAGGATCCAGGCCTCGACACCGTCGAGATCGTGCAAGACCTCGAGCGAGCTCGGCTCCGCGAGCCCGAACGCCGGCTTCACCACCAGGGGTAGCCCCAGCGCCGCGACCTCCTCGCGCACGTCGTCGCCCCAACGCTCGTCGGCGAGGGCGCCCAGAGGTCGCGAGGAAGCCGCGAGGACCCGCAGCCCCGCTTCCGCGGCGGCCTGCCGAATTCCGACCCGGTCGCGCAGGAGCACGACGAGGTCCGGCGCGGGGCCGACGTGGACGATGCCCGCCCGCTCGAGCGAGCGCGCGAGCTCGGGCCCTCGGTCGAAGAGGCCGTAGCCCGCGTGCACGGCCTGACACCCGCTCTCCTTCGCCGCGCGCACCACCGCGCCGAGGTCCCGGTACGGGTCGGGGTGCTGGCTCGAGGCGAGGAGAACGTGCGTGTCGCACGCCTGGACGTGCACGCTCGACTCCTCGCCCGCAGCGCAGAGGGCCACGGTGTCGGCGCCGAGTCGACGCAGGGTGCGCGCGAGCCGCGCTGCGACCTCGCCACGGTTCGCGATCAGGATCCGCTCGAACATCGCGCGAGGATAGCCTACGACGCGGCCGTGCCCGCCACAGTCCGTCGCGACCACCTGAAGAGAGACCACGCGCCGCTCGCGAGACGCGTGCAGAGCTGGGCCAACCGCATGCTCGCCGCGCTCGCGATGCCGGAGGCCGAACTGTCGATCGTGCTCACCGACGATCGGACCATCCACGATCTCAACCGAACCTTCCGAGGCATGGACAAGCCCACCGACGTCCTCGCGTTCGCCGTGCGCGACGCGATCGCGTCCGGAGTCCCGGCGTCGGCCTTGCCCGACGGGGTCCTCGGCGATGTCGTGATCTCGGTGCCCACAGCCGCGCGTCAGGCGCAGGCTGCGCGGCGGACCGCGGACGCGGAGATCGCGATGCTGCTCGCGCACGGCCTGCTGCACCTCCTCGGCCGAGACCACCGCGATCGAACCGAGGAGCGCCGCATGACGGCGATGACGGACGCGCTTCGCTCCACGAGCCGGGCCTCTGCGATGCGGGCCTCCGCGAGGCCGGCCGCGGCGACCGCGCAGCCTTCGAGAAGAGCCACCCAGACGAGGGCCGCGAAGGTCACCACCCCGCAGGGCGGATCGCGTGCAGATCGTTCGAAAACGGCCCGAACGGCGGCGGGACGCACGAAATAGAGTCGATTTCGCGCATCGCTCGCGAAAAAGTCTTGCTATCGCGCGGGACCGATGGCATCGAGGGGCACGTCTTGCACGGAACCCCCGGGAAATCGGGGCTCCTTGCGCGACGGTGCCGGACTTCCTCTGGTGACTGGCTCCCGCGGCCCGACTGCTCGCGCAGAAGGTGTTCGGGGGACCGGTGGCCCGAGGGGAGAAGCACCCAGGTCCTGGTTCGTACGGACCTGGGGGGTCGATAGAACACCACAGGCACCCGTCGTGTCGCTCGGTCGCACCGAGCGAGCCGGTGACGCTCGTTCTCGTCGCAGTCGCGACGGGCCGAACTCACGGGCCACGGACCGGCGAGACCAAACACTGGCAATCCCGCGCGGCGGTCGTGCGGCGCGGGTCGAGAGAACGAGAGGGAACCATGGCGAAGGAAGCAGCGGCGACGGCGAAGAAGAAGATGACGAAGGCCCAGACGGTGGCGGAGCTCTCCACCAAGACCGGCCTGAGCAAGAAGCAGATCGGCGACGTGTTCGACGCCCTCCGCGAGACGCTGAAGCGCGAGCTCGGCAAGCGCGGCACCGGCCAGTTCGAGGTCCCGGGCATCGTCCGCCTGAAGATCCGCGAGCAGGAGGCCCGCAAGGGCGTGAAGTTCCGCAACCCCGCCACCGGCGAGGTCGTGGTGCGCGACGTCCCCAAGAGCCGCAAGCTCCGCTCGACGCCGGTCAAGGCGCTCAAGGACCTCGTCCTCTGAACGAGGCGTAGGGTTCGAACGAGAAGGCGGCCGCCTCATGCGGCCGCTTTTTCGTTTCCGTCCGCGCTATCCTCGGGCGGCATGCGTCTTCCCCTCCCGAGCGGTCTCTGGTTCCCGATCGCCCTCAGCCTCTCCGGATGCCCCGGGCCCGTCGCGGGAGAGACCGACGCCGCGGCCATGTGGCCCGACCGCGGTCTGCCTGGCGACGAGGACGCGTGGCAACCGGATGCCTTCGTGCCTGACAGCGTCGACGCGAGCCTGTCCGATGTCTGGGTCGCGCCCAGCGATGCCGGCGCGGACGCCCGCTCCCGCGGTGACGCGGGCATGCTGCCGGGCGACGCTTCGATCCCTGCGCCGCCGAGCACGATCGAGCGCCTGGGCACGGGCGGACTTCTCTTGCGGGGCACGGTGCTGACGCCGCTCGGCCCGCTCGCGCCGGGCGAGGTGCTGGTCGTGGGGAACACCATCCAGTGCGTCGCGGCGAGCTGCGCGGCACACCCGATGGCGGGCGCAGCGACGGTGATCGACACGGCGGGCGTGATCTCGCCCGGCCTCATCGATGGCCACAACCACGCGACCTACGACTTCCTCCCGGAGTGGGTCGCCGGCGAGCTCTTCGACAGCCGCTACGAGTGGCGCTCGGATGCGGCCTACAGCGCGCACATCGCGCCCGAGTCGGACGGCGGCACGCGGGGAGAGATGGTCTGCCCGGCGACCAAGTGGGCGGAACTGCGCTCGATCGTGCACGGGACCACGACGATCCAGGGCCAGTCCCCGCGCCAGTCGTGCGTCGACCGGCTCGCACGCAACGCGGACCACTACCACGGGCTCCCGTCGCGCACGAACACGTCGTTCGGCACGAGCATCGCGGGCCCGTGCGAGGGCACCGTGGGCTCCGCCACGGCGACCGCGATGAACGACACCTGGCGCACGGCGCGCATCGCCGACTGGACGTCGGGCGACGTGACCCGCCTCGCCGTCCACATGGGCGAGGGCGTGCGGGGGATGGGCGCGACGCGGACCAACGTGCTGCGCGAGTACGACTGCTACCGCGGCCAGGCCACGGGCGGCGCGAGCGGCGACCACACGATCGACCTCCTCTTCGATGGATCGGGCATGCCCTATGGCACCGCTTACTTCATCCACGGCACCGCGCTCACCCGGGCGCAGCTCGACGAAGCGACGACGGCGGGCGCGTACTTCGTGTGGTCGCCCTCGAGCAACGTCGTGCTCTACGACGGCACGGTCGACATCGGTTACCTCGTCGATCGCGGCGCCGTGGTGGGCATCGGTCCCGACTGGACGGTCTCGGGCGAAGACGACGTGCTGTCCGAGATGCGCTTCGGGCACGCCTATGCGCGCGCGGAGGGAATCACGAACGTGACGCCCGAGCGTCTCTGGATCATGGCCACGCGCGACGGCGCGCGCGCTGTGGACCTCGATGCCGACATCGGCACGATCGAGGTCGGTAAGCGCGCCGATCTGGTCGTGTTCGGGCGGGTGAGCGGCGACCCCTACCGCGCCGTGCTCGACAGCCGCCCCGAGGACATCCGCCTCGTGCTGATCGACGGCGCAGCGTACTACGGCGAAGTCGCGCTCGAGGCGGCGACGGCCGTCAACGGCCTGTGCGAGGACTTCGACGCCTGCGGCGCGGCCAAGTTTCTGTGCGTCGCCGCGACTCCGGGCGCCTCGGCGCGGGCCGACGAGACCTACGAGTCGATCCGCGCGCAGCTCTACACGATCCTCGAGAGCGGCTACGCAGGCGTGCCCGACACCGCCTACGGGCGCGGTGCCGAGCTGCAGGAGCTCGTGGACTGCCCCTGACCTCGAGGCGCGCCTTCACGGAGCCGGCGCCTCGAGCAACTCGAGCAGGCGCGCATCGTCCACACGGAGATGGGCCTCGCCGGGATCCCGCCCCGCGCGGAGCCAGGGCCAGATCGGGGAGACGTCGCGGCAGCCGAGCGCCGTTTCCTCGAGCGAGCAGAGCACCCGCACGTGGAAGTGGTCGTCGTGCGGCGCGGCGTTCTGTGGCTGCGCGAGCACGTAGGATGCGCGTGCGAGGAGCGCCCGATCGGGCTCGGTCGCGAGGGCGTGGGAGAGCAGGCGCGACTTCACGCCGCGGCTGCAGAAGATCCACTGCACCTCGATCGCCGGGTCCGAGAGGAGCGTACGGACGAGGTGCCAATTCCGCGCGTCGTCGAAGACCACGAGCTCTCCAGTCTCGGGGTCCGGAGCCACACCGAAGCGCGAGAACGCGACGCGCCCGCGCGGCTCCACCGGTACTCCGGAAGGGCTCGCGAGGTAGTAGAGCACGTCCACATCGCGCCCCGAACGGTGGCTTCGGTGCCGCGGGTGACGACCTCCGAGCGGCCCCGCGACGTCGCCGATCCGGAGGCGGCGAGACCCAGGAAAGGAACGCTCGACCTCACCGGCGGCGCGCGCGAGGGCCTCGAGCAGACGCGGGACGCCGGCGCGCGTCGGCTCACCGGGCCGCGCGCGCTCGAAGCCGAGCCCTTCGTCGGGCAGGGCCGATCCGAGGT
>JBKDQC010000797.1:0-9510 GCA_046342295.1 Deltaproteobacteria bacterium
CCGTAGGCGTGCCAGAGGAAAAGCGCGACCCCGCCCTCCTGCGCTCGGCCGGCGCGCGCACCGGCCAGCGACGCGAGAAGGCACGAGAGAGCTGCGAGCGCGAGCGCGCGCCTCGCCGTGCTCACACTCGCTCCTCGTGTCGGGCCCCTCGCGCGGCGAGCTCGGCCGGAGAAGCCGTGTCGCCCCCGGGCGCTCCGACCCGCGCGACGCTCGGCGCGCCCGTCTCGACGCGGCCCCCCAACCGCTCTCCCGCAGCGCGGTGCGCCGGAGCGTCCTCGCTGAGCCGAGAGACACGGCCGATCGACCGCTCGGTCTCGGCGTCGAAGAGGTGCGCATGCTCCACCGCCAAGGAGAGCCGCACGCCTCGATGCGCACGCTCGGCGGCCGCGCCATCGAGGCGCGCCACGAAGGTGCCCGGCACGACCGACGCGCCGTCCCCGACCTGGCCGTGCGCGTAGGCCTCGAAGCCCATGGCCTCGACCACGTCCACCTCGAACGACAGCGCGCCAGGCCCTTCGGTGACGCGGACGTCGTGCGGTCGCACCCCGAGGATGAGCGTGTCGGGCGTGACGAGGGAGCTCGGGACCCGAAGCGACACACCGGGAGCGACGAGGTGATCGCCCTGGCGACGCACGGCAAGGAAGTTCATCGCGGGGCTGCCGAGGAAGCCTGCCACGAAGCGGCTCGCCGGCTCCGCGTAGACCTCGAGCGGCGCCCCGACCTGCTCGACGACGCCCGCGCGCAACACGACGAGCCGATCGGCCAGCGTCATCGCCTCGACCTGGTCGTGGGTGACGTAGAGCATCGTCGCCGAGAGGCGCGCGTGCAGGCGCTTGATCTCGATGCGCACCTCCGCACGGAGCGCTGCGTCGAGGTTCGAGAGCGGCTCGTCGAAGAGAAACAGGCTTGGTCGCCGCGCGATCGCGCGGCCCATCGCCACCCGCTGGCGCTGTCCGCCCGACATGTCTCGCGGATAGCGGTCGAGGAGCTTCTCGAGGCCGAGCATCGCGGACACCTCGCGGACGCGCGCGTCGATCGTCGCCTTGTCGGTCTTGCGGAGCGAGAGACCGAACGCGAGGTTGTCGCGCACGGTGAGATGCGGATAGAGCGCGTAGCTCTGGAAGACCATGCCCACGTCGCGGTCACGCGGTGGCAGCCAGGTGACCTCGCGGTCTCCGATCCGGATCGACCCGGAGTCCGGCAGCTCCAGGCCCGCCACGGTGCGGAGCAGCGTGCTCTTGCCGCAGCCCGACGGCCCGACGAGCACGACGAGCTCGCCGCTCGCGACGTGGAGGTCGATGCCGCGCAGGATCGGCGCGCCGCCGAGCTTCTTCTCGATTCTCTGGAGAGCCAGGGAGGTCACGGAGCGCGGGAGAGTACGAAAAAAAGAGCCGGAGAGGGAAAGGCGACGTCATCGTCGTGGACGTCCGCGGTCCGGGACCGCGGCGACCGGGGGGGCGGGCCATCTATTTCCCACTTTGCGGCTCCCCCGGGGCGCTCCCCAGGGCAGGATGCAGACGGTATGCTGGAGGAACCCGAAGCGCTCGAGCTCTTGCTCGTGCGCCACGCAGAGTCTGTCTGGAACGCCGAGAACCGCTGGCAGGGCCAGACCGACGTCCCCCTCTCGGCGCGCGGCACCGCGGAGGCTGCGCTCATCGCGGCCCGGCTCGCGCGCGAGCCCCTCGACGCCATCGTGACCTCCGACCTCTCCCGCGCCCGCGAGACCGCCGAAGCCATCGTCTCGGCGCGGCGCGATGCGGGCCTGCTCGGCGAGCTCGCGCAGCACCGAGGCCTTCGAGAGATGGATCTCGGCGCGTGGTGCGGGCTCCCACACACAGAGGTGATGTCGCGCTTCCCCGACGAGCTCGAGGCGCTCGCGCGCGGCGAGGACCGACCGATCGGCGGTCACGGGGAGTCGCTGCCCGCGTTCGAGGCGCGGGTGCACGCAGCCCTCGGCGAGGTGCTCGCCCGCGCAGGCGCCTCGCGCATCCTCGTGGTGACCCACGGTGGTTGCATCCGCGCGCTCTTGATGCGGCTTCTGTCGCTGCATGGCCGGCGTCGCCCGCTCGAGGGGGCGGGCAACACCTCGCTGACCACGCTGCGCGTCGCGCGCGGACAGGTGCGCGCGCTGGTCTCGTACAACGACGCGACGCACCTCGGCGCCGCGACGCGCGCGCACGACGGTGCCGAGGTGTCCGACGATCGCACGACCCTCGCCGGTGAGGCCGGACGCGCGCGTGTCCTCGAGCTCCTCGGCTTGGCAGACGCGTCGGTGATCGAGGCCGCTCCGGGAGACGCAGCCACGGAGCTCGCACCCGCCGCCAGGCGCCTCATCCGTTACGCGGTCCGCCCGAGCGTCGTACGCGGCTGAACCGCGAGGCCCGTCGAATCCAGCTCACCGGCCGCGGGCGGTCGGCGGGACGACAGGCGGCTCGACGGGCGGCGGGGCGACGGTGGGGCGCTGCCCCCGCGGAGGGCGCGGCATCGCCCCCTCGGCGGGGCCGTCGACGCGCCTCGGCGTCGCGCGCGGCGGCGTCGCCTCGCGCTCCTCGTCGGAGCGCTCCGGGGCCGGCCCTCCCGCACGCTGCGGATCGGAGCGCGCGGTCTCGGACCTCGGGCCGCCGCATCCCAGAACCACGGTGACCGCGATCATCGATGCCAGGCGCATGCCGCGCGAGTATGCACCTCACCGCGCCTGGAAGGTGCTGACCTTCGCGAGCTCCTCGAAGAGCTCCTTCTCGCGCTCGGTGAGCTCCGCCGGCACGCGGATCTGCACGATGGCGAAGAGGTCTCCGCGCTCGCCGTCTGCCCGCGGATAGCCTTTGCCCCGCAGCCGGATCTGACGGCCGGACGAGCTCCCGGCTGGGATCTTCAGCCGGACCTCGCCCTCGAGCGTGGGCACCTCGACGCTGGCCCCGAGCGCGGCCTCCCAAGGTGCGACGCTCACGGTCGTGTGGAGCTCCTCGTTCTCGAAGCGAAAACGCTCGTCGGGGTGAAGCTTGACCTCGAGCAGGAGGTCCCCCGCAGGGCCACCCATCGGGCCGCGCTGTCCTTTCTCCTTCAGCCGGATCTTCTGCCCGTCGCGCACGCCCGCCGGGATCTTCACGGTGAGCTTCTGCACGTTGCCCGAGTCGTCTCGAATGCCGAGCTCGCGTGGCCCGCCTTTCCACGCCTCGTCGATGCGAAGCTCGAGCGTCGCCTCGACGTCCTTGCCGCGCGCGGGCCCGCGGCGAGCGCGGCCGCCGAAGCCCGCGCCTGGGATGCCCCCGACACCCGGGCCGCCGAAGTTGCCCCCACGAAAGCCCTGCCCTGCCTGCTGTTGCGCGAAGAACTGCTCGAAGATCGAGCCGAGATCACCGGCGTCGAAGCCCTGTCCGCCCATCCCGCCGAAGTCGAAGCGCACGTCGTCGGTGCCTGGCGGAGGCTGACGGCCTTCGGAGATCGCCTTCCACGCGGGCCCATACTTGTCGTAGAGGCGCCGCTTGTCGTCGTCCTTGAGGACTTCGTAGGCCTCGTTGATCTCCTTGAAGCGGTCCTCGGCGCGCGGCTCCTTGCTGACGTCCGGGTGGAATTTCCTCGCGAGCTTGCGAAACGCGCCCTGGACGTCGTCCTTGGACGCTCCTCGCGAGACGCCGAGCACCTCGTAATAATCCTTGTAGCTCACGGTTCGCTCCTGGTCGGGCTCGACGCCCACGCCGGCCGCTCAGCGTGGCCACCGAAGCAGCGCGCGCAACCGGCCACCTGTTCGCGGAGGCAGTGCTTGCTCACGTCACGGCCACGTCGCCGCGCCCCCGAGCCCCGCACCCTCCGGGTAGCCACGCATCAAGTTGAAGCACTGCACGGCCTGGCCGGAGGCACCCTTGACGAGGTTGTCGATCGCGCCCTGGCAGAGCAGCCAGCCGGTCCGGGCATCGAGCGTATACGAGACGTGGGCGCGGTTGGAGCCGCGCACCCAGAGCGTGTCCGGGCACCCGCCGGGCTCGAGCACGTGCACGCTCGGCGAGCCTTCGGACCGTGCGCGCGCGAGCTCGGTCGCGCGATGTGCATCGAATCCAGGGCGGAGGCGCACGTACGAGGACGCGAGGATACCGCGCGTCATCGGCACGAGGTGGGGCACGAAGCTCACGCGGACGTCGCGGCCCGAGACCCGCGCGAGGGTCTGCTCGATCTCCGGGGTGTGGCGGTGCGCCCCACCCGTCTTGTAGGCGCGCAAGCCCTCGGTGGTCTCCGCGAAGTGGGTGCGCTCCCCCGGCTGCCGGCCCGCCCCCGAGACGCCGCTCTTGGCGTCGATGACGATGGGACCGTCCTCCACCGCGTCCGCCTCGAGCAACGGCGCCAGAGGCAGGCTCGAGGCCGTCGGGTAGCAGCCCGGGACGGCGATGAGGCGCGCGCCGCGGAGCTCGTCGCGGAACAGCTCGGGGAGCCCGTACACGGCCTTGCGCCGAAGCTCCGGGGCTTCGTCGTGCCCGTACCAGGTCGCGTGGGTCTCGGGATCGCGCAGCCGGAAATCCGCCGAGAGGTCGAGCACCGGCATGCCGCGCTCCTGGAGCTCCGCCACAATCCTCCCGCTCGCGCCATGCGGGAGGCATGCGAACGCCACCTCGGCGCTCTTCGCGATCCGATCGGCGTCGTACGCGCGCACCTCGCCGCTGACGAGACCGGCCAGGGCCGGCAGCACCGAGTCCACGCGCTGCCCCGACTTGCTCTGTCCGACGATCTCCGTGATGCGGGCCTCGGGGTGCTGGAGCAAGAGGCGCAGCAGCTCTGCGCCCGTATAGCCGGTGGCTCCGAGAACGGCGACACGTGTCGTCATGGGCGCGGAGGATGCGGCACGAACCCCGGGACGTCACCCCGCCGCGGTGTATCCTTGGCCCCATGCGCCGGACGCCGTGGATGCTGTGCTCGACCGCGGGCCTCTTGCTCGCGGGTCTCGCCGGGGGCTGCGCCACCATCAACCCGTACGAGCGTGAGCGCCTCTCCCGACCCGACATGGCCCTCGGCTCGAGCCCCGAGCTGATGCAGGCGGAGGGGCACGCCACCGAGGTCCGCGAGGGAGCGATGGGCGGCCTCGGCGGCGCGGGCGGTGGCTGTGGCTGCAACTGACGCAGCGCCGCCGCGGCGACCGCGCGGGTACGGTCCGCGCGGGTACGTCACGATGCGCCCGAGCCTCGCGGGGGCGGCGCTCGTGCTCCTCGGCGGCTGCGTGGCCTCCGAGCGTTTCGCCGAGCCCCCCGCGCTGGACCGCGCGCGCTTCGAGGCCGAGGTCTATCCGATCCTCCTCCGCGACTGCGGCTTCCCCTCCTGCCACAGCAGCACCGAACGCTTCTTCCGCGTCTTCGGGCCGGGGCGCGTGCGCCTCGATCCAACCGAGACCCTGCCCTACGACCCGCCGACGGGCCCGGAGATCGACGCGACCTTCGACCGAGCGCGCTCCATGCTCGCGGCGTTCCCCGACCCCCGCGAGTCTCTTCGCCTTCGCAAGCCACTCGAGGCCGCGGCCGGGGGCGGAGCGCACCTCGGCCTCGACGCGCTCGGGCGAAACGTCTATGCGACGCGCGACGATCCGTCTTGGATCGCGATCGCGACGTGGGCCGGGGCAGCGGCCGCTGCCGTCGCCGCCGGTGCGCCCGACGCGCGAACCGACGCTGCGCGCGCGCCGGACGCGAGCGACGCCGCCCCCGACGCGCGGGCGCGGCAGGATGCCGCGATGGAGGACGCGCCGTGACCTCTGCGCAGGCGAGCGACGTGCAGGCGAGCGACGTGCAGGCGAGCGACGCGCAGGCGAGCGACGCGCAGGCGAGCGACGCGCAGGCGAGCGACGCGCAGGCGAGCGACGCGCGGGCGAGCGGCGCGCGCGCGACCGCGCGGTCACCCGCGCCACGCGCGTGGGCGACGGCCCTCGCGCTCGCGGCGGGCCTCGCGACCCTCGCAGTGCCTCGGTCTGTGCACGCGTACCTCGATGGGCGCTCCTTCGAGGACGAGGCCATCCGCGGCGGCGGAGGCGGGCGCTTCTTCACCGGCGCACCGCGCGACGGGTACGTGTGCAGCGTTTGTCACGACGGCGGCGAGCCGCTCCCGCTTCGAGTCGAGGGCATCCCGGCCGAGGGCTGGGAGCCCGGTCGCACCTACGTGCTCACCATCCCTTTCGCGGACGGCGCACGGAACGTGGGCGCCGCGATCGAAGTCGCCGACGAGCGCGGCGCAGGGGTCGGCACGCTCGATGGCCTCGCGAGCGCGGACACGCGCCCTGAGGATCTCTGCCGCGGTCCAGCGCCCGGCGAGCCCGGCCCGCCCGCAGCGCGCGGGCTCTCCCTCGAAGGTCGCGCCGTCGCGCGCGCCGATGTCTGCGGCGCCCGTCGTCTGGCGGTCCGGTGGACGGCACCCCCGGCTCCGGTCACGTCGGTGCGCGTGTTCGCGAGCCTCGTCGCGGCGGACGACTCCGGTGATCCAAGCGGGGACGCCTCGGGACACGTCGCCCTGGCGCTGCGCGCGCGCGGCGAGCCGAACCTCGAGAACGGGCGTCTCGGCGGCGGCTGCGCGGTCGGTGCCGGCCGGGGCGGCTGGCTCCCGCTGCTCGCGCTCGGAGGGGTGCTCCTGCGCCGGTCGCGCCGAGCGCGCTCTGGGCGCCGAGCGTAGCGGGAAGGGGCCCCGCCTCGCGGCGAGGGGCCGCAGCCCCTCGGGCCAGCTCACCGCGCGTCCGCCGGATCCCGCTTGGGGAGCGCGATGCGGAAGACCGTCTTGCCGGGCTCGCTCTCCACCTCGATCGTGCCGCCGTGGTCGTCCACCACCTTGCGGACGATGGCGAGGCCCAGGCCGGTCCCGCCCACCTTCCCATGCGTGGCGAAGGACTCGAAGAGGCGTTCGCGCACTTCCTCCGGAATCCCGGGGCCGTCGTCCTCGCACTCGATGACGATCGCATCGTCGGGGCGGCGCGACACCCGCACGGTGAACGTGCCGCGAGGCGCGCCCGGTGGCGCGGACGTCCGCGCGCCCGGCTCGCCGATGGCCTCTGCCGCGTTGCGGGCGAGGTTGTGGATGGCGCGCTGGACCTTGTGCTGGTCGAAGTGCGCGATGCCGCGGTCCTCGAGCACGAGCCGCACTGCCACGCCGCGCGCGTCCAGCTCGTGCGAGAGCGGGTCGCACAGCTCTTCGAAGAATTGCTTCAGGTAGACCTTCCGGATCCACAGGCTCCGATCGCCACGCGCGAACGCGAGCGTCTCGCGCGTCATCGCGTTCACGAGCTCGACCTGCCTCAGGATCGAGCTGGCGAAGCGCTCGCGCATCGCGCGCTCAGGCTCCTCGACGAGCTCGCGCGTGTAGCCGGCGATGACCGCCATCGGCGTCTTGAGGTCGTGCAGCACGCTCGAGAGCAGCTGTCCGATCGTGGAGAGCCGGTCCTCGCGGTTCTGTCGCTCGCGCGCGTCCGCGAGCTGGATCGCCGTCGAGATCTGCGCGGCGATCAACGTCGCGAAGCGCACATCGTCTTCGTTGAAGCGGCCCCGACCCCTGCCCTTGTTGAGGAGCTCGAGCGCGCCCTCGCCCTGCTGTTCGCCCGTCTGGCTCCACTCGCCGCCGCCCCAGAAGAGCGGGACCGCGAGCACCGAGCGGGGGTGGTAGCCGACGCGGTCGGCGATGTCGGTGACGTGACGTGCGTCCGTCGCGACGTCGTGCACGACCCTCGGTTGGCGGTTGCGGGTGACCCAGCCGCAGATGCCCTGGCCCCGCGGGATGCGCAGCCGCTTCACGGTCTCGGGGGCGCCGCCGATCGCCGAACGGAAGCGGAGGTCGCCGGTCTCTCGATCCGCGAGGAGGATCGATCCCGCCTCGGCGTCGATCGCGCGCACCGCGCGCTGGAGAACCCCCTCGAGCAAATCGTCGAGGCGCTGCGCGGAGGCGGCGACCTGCGCGATCTCCATGAGGACATCGAGCTCACGGACCTTGCGCTCGAGCTGCTGCTTGGTCTCGAGCAACTCCATGTTCTTCTGCACGGTCGCCAGGAAGAACTTGCCGTTCTCGATCGTGACGGACGCCTGCGACGCGAGCGCGGCGAGCATCGCCTCGTCCTCGACGGTGAAGGCACCGTGGTGCTTGTTCAGGCATTGGATGACGCCCATCGGACGCCCGAGCCTGTTCTTCATCGGCACGCACAGGACCGCGCGGGTGCGGTAGCCCGTCTTGCGGTCCCACTCCGGGTCGAAGCGCGCGTCGCGGTACGCATCCTCGAGGTTGAGCATCAGGCCGCTCTTTGCGACCCAGCCCGCGAGGCCGAGCCCGACAGGCAGCCGAATCTCGCGGCTCGATTCCCCCTCGACCACGCGCGACACGAGCGTCGTGCCGTCGTCGTCGAGCAGGTAGGCGGTCGTCCGGTCGCACTCCATGACCCGGGTGATCCGGCTCGCGACGAGCGAGAGCAGCTCGTCCACGTTGAGGATCGTGCCGGAGGCCGCGTTGATGTCCTGGAGCGCGAGCAGCTTCTCGTGCTCCTCGGCGAGCTCCGCGCGCAGTTCGGCGATCTCCTGCGACTGGGTAGCCCAGCCGGCGCTCGGTCTGCTCGGACGCACGCGACGAGGTTCGCACGGACCGGATCGCCGGTTCAACGACCGTCGCGGGGCAGCTCCCGCCTTCGCTCGCATCGATGCGAGCGCGGCGTGCTCTCACAGCGGCGCGAGGAGCTCGTCGACGACGGGATCGCCGAGCGTCCGGCGCATCCACGCCCTCATCTCCTCGGCCTCGGCGCCGCTGCGCCACCGCTCGAAGTACGCGTCCTGATCGTCCCACGCGAAATCGGAGATCGTTCGCCCGACGCGGAAGAGGCGCATCGCGCGGCGGGCGTTCCAGACCAGGAACGCCAGGAAGTTGGGCTCACGCTCGAGGTAGCCCGGGTCGCGCGACTCGGCGGCCATGCCGAGCGCCATCGCGTAGACCGTGAACTCTATCGTGCCATCGACGGTGCCGCGCCAGCCCGAGCGCCACAGGCCAGCCTCGCTCCGGTCGACGCCGACCGCGGAGCCGTTCGTGTAGGCGACCCACTCGTCCCACACATAGAGAGGCGTGTCGTCCCAATCGCTCGAGCCGGTGATGTACAGATCGAAGCGCGACCAGCGCAGCGTCGCGGGGATGAAGGGCGCGACGTCTCGCTTGCGCATCGCAGGCTCGCGCACGAGGCACGCGCGGTCGTCGAGCACGTAGAAGCCATTCGCGCGCGCTCCCGTGTCGTTCATCGTGTTCCGGATGTGGCTGTGAATGCCGTGCGAGGTCTCGTGGCCGTAGGTCACCGTGTCGGCGTCGTAGTAGGTGTCCCCGTAGGACCGAGGCAGGTGCTGCACGATGTCGGTGAGCACCGTCCCCCAGCTGGGGTCGGTGGACGCCCGCTGGCGCGTCAACGTGCGGCACCGCAGCTCACCGAGCGGTGGCGCCGCGCGGAACGCATCGGGCGGGTCGAAGGCATCCACGGGCGTCGAGCCTTCGAAGGCGTCCGGCGTCGAGAGGGGCGTCGCTGCGTCGAGGGGC
>JBKDQC010000798.1:0-45452 GCA_046342295.1 Deltaproteobacteria bacterium
GACGAGGCCGGGCTCGAGCTGCCGCGCGCCGGTCACGGCGGATGGAATCCCGTTCAGCTCGTAGTAGCCGCCGTCGGCGCTCGCGCCGCTCGCCGAGCTGAGGAGCTCGGGGGTCTCGGCCAGACGCAGCTGCGTGGCGCTGCCAGAGGCGTCGAGCTGGGTGCGCGTGACGTGGGCCAGACCTGCCGGGTTGAACCAGACCGCCGTCCCGTCGTCGATGTTGGCGGTCACCGCGCCGCTGCTCATCGCGGCCTCGTTGCCGATCAGCACGCCCTCTTCGTTTCCTGCGCGCGCGACGGGGGCGCCCCCAGCGAGCACGAGCGTGACGAAGGCGAGGTGGAGCGAGAGGCGGCAGAAGCGGCTCACGGACCCCTTCTACCGCGTCCAGCTCCCGCCCCACAGACGCCCGAAGACCCCCGAAATGTTGACCCTGGGTCGACCCCGTCCTAGTACCGGCCGCTGCGCTGGAGAAACCGTGAACAGAAAGCATCTCATCACGCTGGGCGCCGTCGCCGTCGCACTGCAGATCATCGGCGTCGGTCCCCTCGACTCGAGCGCGCGGGCGCAGACCGCGGGCGCCTTCCAGGAAAGCGCGGCGGCCGTGCCGGCGGCCGACAGCGATGACACCGTGTGGAACGTGCAGCTCGGGGGCACGTTCAACTTCGGCAACACACGGAGCTTCCAGCTCGCCGGCGGCACCCACTTCCTCGTGCGGCGCGACGTTCACCTCTTCACGATGGACTTCGCCTTCACCTACGGCATCGCGTCGCTCCGCGACGCCAACGGTGTGTTCGGTGCGTGGAACGCGAACGCGCAGAACATCAACGGCAAGCTGCGTTACGACATCTTCCTCGACCCGGACTGGTCGGTCTTCGCCGTCGTCGCGGGCCGCAACGATCCCTTCGCGGGTCTCGATTTCCGCTTCCAGGGCCAGCTCGGCATCAGCCGCAACCTCCTCCGCGAGGCCGACGGCAACCACCGCCTCTGGGTCGAGATCGGCGCGGACGTGACCTACGACGATCTCTTCCCGAACCCGCTGTGCCCGACCGGCTCGACCCTCATCCCGGGGACCACCACCTGCATGCCCGCGATGGGCGATCCCGTCGCGACCTTGCCGGGCGACCGACAGCAGTACTCGGGCCGCGCGCTCATTGGCTACGACAACCACATGAACCGCGAGTGGCGTTACCTGACCACGGTCGAAGGCCTCGGCGGTGCGCTCGTCGGCTCGGCGCGCGATGCGATGACCGGCAATCCCACGACGGTTGGCAACTTCCGATTGAACTGGTCGAACGAGATCGCGTTGAGCCTCGTGGACAACCTCGCGGCGAGCCTACGCTTCAACTTGTTCTACGAGCTCGTGCCGCCGACGGGGCGCGAGAGCCTCGACGCGCAGACGATTCTCTCGCTCCAATACACGCTGCTGTGAATCTCCCGAGGGTCCGTGCGGACCCTCCCTCAAGTTCCTCTCCCGCTCCACGCGTCGAAACGCGGGGACCCGGCCCTGTCTCTCTGCTCTCTCGACTCTTTCACGATCTGTGCGTGGGCCGGGAGGGCGCTGAGCGATGCGGGCCTCGCGACCACGGTTCTTTCGTGCCCGTGTGAGCTCCTGGGAGGGGCCGCGCGGGCCTCGTCGGCTATTCTGGCGGGACCATGCGTTGCCAAGGGCCCCTCCTTCTTGCCTCCATCGTCGCTCTCGGGTGCGGTGATCCGCCGCTGACGCCTGCCGATGCAGCGCTCGCCCTCGATGCGTCTTCGGACGCCGCCGTCACGGACGACGCCGGTCCGTCGCGGGCGCTCTTCGATCTCGAGTCGACGGAAATAGACTTCTTCGGGTTCCCCTTCCCTTCCGATCTCCGCCTCGAGGCGGACGGGACGCCCGACATGTCGGGCTTCCCCTCGCGCTCCACCTCGATCGTGTCGGACCTCCTCGAGCTCGCCGACACCCGCACGCGCTGGCCGACCGTCCCCGTGGCCTTCTTCCGGTTCACGGCGCCGCTCGCCGAGCGGCGCGAGGAGGACGTCCTCGCGCCCGACGCACGCTCGCCGTTCTTGCTCGTCGACGTCGACCCCGCCTCGCCTTCGCGCGGCGAGCTCGTCCCGACCATCGCGCGGACGCTGCCATCCGATCGCTTCGCAGGCCAGGCGCTGCTCGCGGTCGCGGCGGTGCCAGGGTGGGTGCTCCATCCCGACCGTCTCTATGCCTTCGTCGTGCGCCGCGACGCGATGGGGCAAGATGGCGGCCCGATCGAGACCGAGCCGGTCTTGCAAGCGCTCCTCTCCGGCGAGGCGCCGACCGCGGGCTGGGGTGCGGACGCGTTGGCCCTCTACGCGCCGCTCCGCGAGACCCTGGGCACCCTCGGCATCGCGCCCGAGGAGGTCGCCTCCGCGACGGTCTGCACGACAGGCGACGTGGTCGCCGACCTCCGCGCCCTGATCGACGGAGTGCGGGAGAGAGACAGCGTTCGCATCGAGGGCCTCGCGCTCGACCGGGCGGACGGCGACGATCACCCGCGCTACTGCGAGCTCCTCGGGTCCGTCGCGATGCCGCAATTCCAGGCCGGCACGCCCGACTTCGACACCGAGGGTCACTTCGTGACGGGCGCGGACGGTCTTCCGGTCGAGCAGCGTCGCGAGGAGGTCCCCGTCGTCGTGACGATTCCGCGCGGCGAGATGCCAGCCGCGGGATTTCCGGTCTACCTCTACATCCACGGCTCGGGCGGTGTCGCCTCCCAGGTCGTCGATCGCGGCCCCTACGGCCGGGACGGTGTCGCGGCGCGCGGCGAGGGGCCCGCGCACGTGGTCGCCGAGCACGGCATCGCCGCCATCGGCGCGGCGATGCCGCTCAGCCCAGATCGGCTGCCGGGCGCGAGCGAGATCGCCTACATCAACTTCGCGAACCTCGATGCGTTCCCCTTCACGTTCCATCAGGGCGTGATCGAGCAGGCCCTGCTCCTCGACGCGTTGGCGTCGCTGCGCATCGATCCGGCGACGCTCGGCACGTGCACCGGCGTGACCTTGCCGCGGGGGTCGACGGAGATCCGCTTCGACTTCGACCACTTGCTCGCGGGTGGCCAGAGCATGGGCGCGATGTACGTGAACATGCTCGGCGCGGTCGATCCGCGCCCGACCGCGCTCGTGCCCACCGGCGCAGGAGGCTTCTGGAGCTACATGATCCTCGAGACCGAGCTGCTGCCCAACACGCGCGCGCTCCTCGGGAGCGTGCTGCGTGTCGTGCCGGACAACCTCACGCACCTGCATCCGGGGATGCACCTGCTCCAGCTCGCGTGGGAGAGCGCCGACCCGATGGTCTTCATGCCGCGCATCTCGCGGCGCCCGCTCACGGGCATCGCCGCGCGTCCGATCTACGAGGTGGTCGGTCAGGGCGACAGCTACTTCCCCACCGTCCTCTTCGATGCGATCGCGCTCGCGTACGGCCACCGGCAGGCCGGCGAGGAGGTCTGGCCGACGATGCAGCCGCGCCTCCGCTGGGGAGGCCTCGGGGGCCTGGAGACCTTCCCGATCTCCGGCAACCTCGAGAGCGAGTCCGGTGCGCGCTACACGGGCGCCGTGATCCAGAGCGCAGGCGATGGCTTCAGCGATGGGCACAACGTCTTCATGCAGGTCCCCGAGGTGCGCCAGCAGTGGAGCTGCTTTCTCGCGAGCGCGGTCGCCGGCGAAGCGATCATCGCTGCGCCCGCGGCGCCTGGCACGGCATGTCCGCGTTGATCTCGTCGCGCGAAGCGCGGCGGGCGCGAAGTCCGCGACCTCGAGAACAGGTCGGGCTCGCCGCCCGCGGCTGCCAGGTCGACTGACGTGGTGTCAGCCCAGAACGGCCTGAGCCGGGGGGGAAGACCCACGCGACGGTGGCTACTTGGGGGCGTCCGCCCCCGACCATCCGCGAGGGAATCCACAATTCCGAGAGAATTCGCCAGTCCGAACCCCCGCCTCGGTTGGAGCCGAGATTGCAAAACGCTGGGGCACCCCGGAGCTGGCGGGGAGCGAGGAGAGCGACATGGCGAGGGGACGAACCACCGGACACACGATCGGGACGCTGGCGGGCGCCACGATGGCGATCGGCGCGCTCGGGTGCGGCGGCGGCGCAGGCGGCGAGAGCGTCTTGCCCGGAGTGCAGTCGATCGTCTTCGCGCAGCGCGCATTCGTGCGTGGCGATGGGAGCCACGACATCAGCGGCGGCACGCGCCAGGTGATCGACTACCAGCGCTACACCCCCGGCGGTGGCGTCTACGTGCTCACGCCGCCCACGCCCGACGGTGAGCTCCGCGCGCTCACGGACGACTACCGAGGCGTCGACATCGCCGGCCTCGACCTCTCCTTCGATGCGCGCGAGGTCGTGTTCTCGATGCGCCACGAGGGCGACGAGCACTACCACGTGTACATCGCCCCCCTCGATGGCTCGGCCCTGCCGCGGCAGATCACCGACGGTCCGTGGGACGATCTCCGCCCGATCTTCGTGCCCGGAGGTCGGGTCGCGTACATCTCGACGTACCAGTTCGGCTCCGAGCTGCCCGCCGATCAGAACCCGTTCGGTCGCCTCGGTCTGCGGCGCGACGAGTACGAGCGCGGCGCGGCGCCACAGCTCTCGGTGGTCTCTACCGAAGGCGGAACACCCACCGTCTGCTCGCAGAACCTCTCGCACATCGCCGAGCCCTTCCTCCTGTCGAACGGTCAGATCGGGTTCTCGCGCTGGGAGCATCTCGGTCCCCTGAACGACGTGAAGCTCTTCCGCATGAACCCGGACTGCTCGGGCATGGAGGGCATCATGGTGCGCGGTGGTCTGCCGGCGAACTCGTTCGTGCAGGCCAGCGAGCTCGACCCCGGTACCTTCGTCTCGATCGCCACGAGCCGCAGCCGGACGATCCAGTCCGGCGCGCTCTTCCGCATCGACGCGCGCAACCGTACCAGCACCGCGGATGTCATCCCGATCGACGAGCAGCGCGCGATCCCCGAGTCGCTCACACCGGCCGTGCCCACGGGCTCGAGCTCGCCGGCGAGCGGCGTCGGCCGCTACCGAAGCCCCCGGGGCCTCTTCGAAGTCGACGGTGACGCGCGCACCTGGACCGGTCAGCTGCTCGTCTCCTGGTCCGATGGCGACGTCAACGATCGCAACGAGATCGCGCAGACCGCACCGCAGTATGGCATCTATCTCTTCGATCCCGCGTCGCAGCGGCGCACGCTCGTCTTCGACGACCCGCGCACGTGGGACCTCTACGCGATCCCCGTGCAGGTCCGTCCCGAGCCGCCGGTCATCGGCCAGGGCGTGACGGGAAATCCCGCGGACATGTACACGCGCCCAGCCATCCTCGCGGGCGCCGACGTGCGCACCACGATGCTCGAGGAGACCGTGTCGGGCGCCCAGTTCGGCGATGGCGTCAGCCTCGACGAGGCGCTCGATTCGACGACGCACGTCCGCATCATCGAAGGCTTCTCGGCGGAGATCGGCGGCGTCGGCATGTTCGGCCTCACGATGCACGAGGGCGCCGCGATCATGGGCGAGACGCCGGTCTATGCCGATGGGAGCTGGCGCGCCGAGGTGCCGGCGTACCTTCCCTACCACCTCCAGCCGATCGACCGCTTCGGCCTCGCGATCCGGAACCAGCTCCTCTGGATCCAGGCGATGCCCGGAGAGAACCGCGCGTGCGGTGGCTGCCACAGCGATCGCGCCCAGCCGATCAACCTCGCTCCGACGCTGACCGCACAGGTGCAGCCGGCAGATCGCACGACCTTGCGGCGCGTGCTCGATCGCACCGAGATCCCCTGGTTCGGCGCGAGCACCGTCCGGAACCTCCAGGACATGCTCACCGCGAGCTGTGCAGGCTGTCACGACGGTGGCGAGAGCGATCCGTTTGCCGACCTCTACTACGAGATCACCGTCACGCCCGAGGGCGCCACGGAGCCTCTGCCGCCGTTCCGGATTCCGTATCTCGAGCTGTCGGAACGGCCGATCACGACCTACTACGAGCGCGACGTCGTCACCTACCCCGCGTCGTACGTCTCGCTCCTCATGGCCTCCGCGATGATGGGGGACATGGAGGTCGATACGACGCACCTCGGCGGCCGCTCGCCGGTGCAATGGATCGTGCCGGGCTCGGCGCGGCACAGCCGCCTCATCGCGTACATGAACGTCAACGCGTTCGACGACGCGAGCGCGTGGGCTTGGTCCACCCCCTCGCACCCCGAGAACATCGCAGGCGCGAGCCCCGTGAGCCGCGCGGACCGCATGATGCTCGTCCACATGGCCGATCTCGGGGCCCAGTACTACTCGCGCTTCAACACGGCCAACGCCGGCGAGTGGTCCTCGCCGCGCTACTGACCCGACCCCTCGCACCCATCCAGGAACAGAGCCATGAAGAATCTCCGAACGATGATGGTGGTGGCGGCGATGGCGGCCCTCGCAGGCACGGCGTCGGCGCAGGAGTACGCCGAGGGCGAGGTCCGCGTGCACGACCGAGCGCGCGGCGAGCTCTCGGTCGAGACGCAGGCGCCGAGCCTCGCCTCGCTCCGCGAAGCGATCGCGTCGGCCGACCAGAACCCATCTCGCCTCTCGACGCTGCTCGAGTACGGCGAGCGCGTGGAGTGCTACTCGTGCGTGCCCGATGTGCAGCGGCTGCTCTTGTCGAGCAGCGACGCGCAGGTGCGCGAGTCGGCGGCGTGGTGGCTGCGCCGCCGGCCTTTCGCGATCGGCGCAGTCTTCGTGCAGATGCGCGAGGTGCTCGCGGGCGACGCGGCGGACACGCGCCGTCAGTACGCGGCGGAGGCCCTCGGCACCCTCATGGACGTCCACGCGGTCGCGCCGCTCACCGCGGCCGTCACGGGCGACCGTGCCGCCGCGGTGCGCGTGGCCGCCGTGCGCAGCCTCGCGCGCTTGAACGTCGGCCAGGCAAACCGCGCCATCGCGATGGCGCTCGCCGATCCCGACGTCTCCGTGCAGAGCGCCGCGCTGCAGGCCATCCCCGAGGTCGGCTTCTTCGACGAGGTCGAGCCGATCCTCGCGCTCCTCGCGAGCAGCGATGCGAGCGTCCGACGTCAAGCCGCGCGGGCGACGGGCCTGTTCCAGGTGCCCGCGTCGGTGCCGGCGCTGTCGGCGATGCTGATCGGCGACCCCGACTGGACGGTTCGGCAGGCCGCGGCCTGGGCCCGCGGTCGGCTCGGCAACGCGGACGCGCGCGCCGCGCTCCTCGACGCCGAGGCCATGCAGAACGACGACCGCGTGCTCGACGCCATCCGCATGGCGGTCCGCTCGAGCCGTCGCTGAGGGCGCCGCAATGCTGGTTCGATCAGGTTGTTCGTGATCGGGCCCTGAGAGCACGTGGCACTCGGATGGATCGATTCGGGTGCCACGGGCTCGAATCGGCGGGAGGGAGGCTCTCGCCGATTCAATCCAAGTGACTCATGCTCTGAGGGCCCCGACATGCCGAGGGCTTGGCGCTTCGACGAGCACGGAGCGGGCGGGCCGCCGCCCGCGCGAAGGACCCCCGAACTCCGACCGAACGAGGTACGTTGATGCGCATGCGAGCGCGAGCCGTTCTGGCGACCTCCCTGGCTGCGGTGCTGGTGGCCTGTGCTCCGATCGACCCTCCCGGCGGCAGCTACTACGAGGAGCGCATCGAGCCGTTCTTCGCGAACAGCTGCGTGAGGCAAAACGGGCCGTGCCACGTGACGAACGAGCGCGGCGTCGCGATGGGCAACCTGGACGTCACGAGCTTCGATGCGCTGATGCGTCGGCGCGACGCGCTGGGCGCGTACGGCCCCTATCCCGTGAGCCTCGTGCTGCTCAAGAGCGGAGAGCCGCGCGAGATCAGCGTCTTCTCGATGCCCTTCGACGGACCTCGCGACGCCGACCCCGCGTCGATCCCGATCCGCACCGACGTGCAGCACGGCGGGGGGCGCATCCTCGGGCTCAGCTCGGACTCGTACAACCTGCTCGCCCAATGGAGCCGCCAGGGCCACACGCGGACGGGCGCGCCACCGACGACGCTCTCGGAGAACCTCGGCGCATGCACACCGCGGGTCGGCCACGCGCCCGGCTTCGTCCCTGGCGCCGTGGACACGTCCGCCGCGCACGTCGGGCGCTTTCGCGAGGGCGTGCAGCCGGTGCTCGAGCGGCGCTGCGCAGGCAGCTCCTGCCACGGCAACCCGATCGCCGATCTCTTTCTCTCTTGCGGGGATTCGGAAGAGCAGCTCGCCTGGAACTACTGGGTCGCGATGGAATTCGTCGCTCCTGGCACGACGCGCTCCGCCTCCGAGATCCTGCGGCGTCCCCTCGCCGTGCAGGTCGGCGGCTCGTTCCACGAGGGCGGCGACGTCTTCGGGTCCATCGACGATCCCGACTACCAAACGCTGGCCGCGTGGGTCGAGGGCGCCCCAGCGGAGGCCTTCCCCGCGCCGTTCCCAGCCGACCTCGCGGCCGATGGCCACGGCAGCGCGCAAGGCTTCCGCTACTTCGTCGAGCGGGTGCAGCCCATCCTCGTGCGCAGCGGCTGCACGTTCCAGAACTGCCACTCGACCGCGATGTTCCACGACCTCCGCCTCCGCGGTGGATCGAACGGTGTCTTCGGTCACCTCGCGACGGTGCGGAACTACGGGATGGCGCGCGACATGCTGGCGATCGAGTCGAGCGATCCCAACGAGAGCCGCCTCATCGCCAAGAACCTCCTACCCCCGACCCAAGAGGTCGGCGGCGAGGGCATCGCGCACCGCGGCGGCGCGCTCTTCGAGTCGTTTCCACCCGGCGGCATGAGCCGTCGACCGAACTTCGCGACGCCGGACGACTGCCTCGCGGTCGATGCGGACGCGGGCGATCTGACGATCTCGCGGGAGGAAGCGGGCTTTGTCCATCCGTACTGCGTCATGGTGCGGTGGCACGAGATCGAGCGCGAGGAGGCGATCGCGGCGGGGCAGGTCGAGGCCGATGCGCTCCGGGGCCTCGTCTTCGTCGAGCGAGCGTCGGGCGCCACGGGCGGCGGTGGGCGCCCGGACGACTTCGACACGTTCCGGCCTGGAGCACGCCTCGTCTTTCGCGAGCTCGGCATCGACGCGGCCGGGGAGCTCACCGCGCTCGGGGACGAGACGGACCTCTCCGCCGACTGCGGCCTCGGCGGGGCCGACATCCGCGGACCGGCCGTCACGTGGGATGGCGCGCGCGTCGGCTTCGCCGCGCGGAGCTCGGCCGCGCGCGGCTTCCGCCTCTACGAGGTCGGGCTCGACGGCCCCGGCTGCGAGGAGTTGACGGGCCTGCCGCCGACCCCGGACGACGTCTCGGGCATTCGCATCCACGACCTCGACCCCGCGTACGCCGCGGACGGGCGCCTCGTCTTCGCCTCGACGCGCGGCTACCTCACCCCCGAGGCGGTCGGCGTCGCGGGACCGACGCGCACGCCCTCGCGCCTCGAGCCGAACGCGAACCTCTTCGTGCGCGAGGCCTCGGGCATCCGGCAGCTCACGTTCCTGCTCAACCAGGAGCTCCAGCCCTCGTTCATGACCGACGGGCGCATCCTCCTCACGGCCGAGAAGCGAGAGACCGACTTCCACCAGCTCGCCGGCCGGCGGCTCAACCTCGACGGCGGCGACTACCACCCGCTCTTCGGGCAGCGCACGAGCGTCGGCTTCGACTCCGCCACCGAGATCGTCGAGTCGCTCGATCGCAACTTCGTGATGATCGGGGGCGAGCTCGACCCCGCCGGGGGCGTGGTCGACGGGGCGGGGCGGCTCGTGGTGCTCAACCGCTCGATCGGCCCCGACCAGTCAGCGCCGCGGGATCCCGACGATCGCGCCTACATCGCATCGCGGTTCTTCCCGGTGAACGACGGCGTGTTCCGCTCGCCGGCACCTCTGCCGAATGGGTCGATCGTGGCCTCGTGCGCGCCCTCGGCGCCGGTGGTGAACTGGGATCTGTGCGTGGTCGATCCGCGGCGAGGCGCGGTGGCGCTCTCGGCTCTTCCGCGCCTCCTCGCGAGCGAGGCGACCTCCGAGCTGGAAGCCGTCGCCGTGCTGCGGCGCGCGCCGCGCACCGTGTTCGTCTCGCGAACGGACGAGGCCAATGGCCACACCGAGATCCGCGCCGGGACGACGGACGCCGACATCCTCGTGACCGACTTCCCGCTGCTCGCGACGCTCCTCTTCGAGAACACGCGCAACGGGCGCCCGATCTCCGAGGCGGTGGGTGGCTTCCGCGTGCTCGAGGTGCATCCGCCGCCACCGACGGCGACTTCCTTCGATGGGCTCGCCGACGTGGTCACCGACTCGCTCGGTCGCTTCCACGCCGCGCGCACCGATCGTGGCTTCGTGTCGCTCGAGGCCGACGGCTCGGCCTTCATCCGCATCCGCGGCGGCATGGCGATGCAGCTCCAGCCGACCGATGCCTCGGGAGCCCCGCTGAGCTTCGGGCTGAACGCGCCTCTCGGCTCGGCCGGAGCGCCCTTCACCGGTCCGATGCTCCAGCGCGAGACGATGCAGTTCTATCCGGGAGAGAACAGCCGACAGTCCATGCCGCGACCGTTCTTCAACGCGCTCTGTGGGGGCTGCCACGGCTCGATCTCCGGCCGAGAGATCGACATCGCCGCCGACGTGGACGTCCTCACCCGCGCTTCGCCGGGCATCGACGCGATCGGGACCGACCCCGTCGACCTGAGGTGACACAGGGGGCGATCTCACCAGCCGAGGTAGACGTACGCGAAGAGGCCCAGCGTGAAGCTCGCGCCGTTCGCGAGGAGCGCGAGAGGCAGCGCGTGGCGCACCCCGAAGGTCGCGAGCCAGGCGGTCTCCGCGACGACCGCGAAGGTCTCCGCGACGCCGATGGCAGACCATGGAGCTGCCTCGGGTGCGAGCGTCGCGACGAGGTCGGGGATCACGAACCAGACGAGCGGATGCGTGAGGAAGCTCGCCGCGCGCGCCAGCGCCCAGCGCTCGCCGCGCGGCCGGTCCGCGCCGATCGCAGCGGCGTAGATCGGCGCTTCGACCATCTGGGTGAAGGCGAGCGCGAGCGCCCAGCGCGCGACGATCGGCACCGTCAGCCTGCCAGCGCTCGCAGGCGCGCAGCCGGGCTCGCGAAGAGCACGCCGAGCACCGCGAGCTCGAGGTAGCCGTGGAAGAGCGCACCGCGCAGGTAGCCCGTGCGCGCGTCGTGCGCGTCCACTGCAGCCCACGTGGCGAGCGCGAGCGAGAGCGCGACGAAGACCAGCATGACGGGCAGGCTCCCTTCTTCGCGCAGCGCCGCGATCGAGGCGCGGAACGTCCGTGGCGTGGAGCGCGCGCGGTCCTCCTCCGGAATGACGCGCAGCCACGCCCCGTAATGGACGCTCTGCGCAAACGCGAAGAAGAGCACGAGACGCAGCGCGAGCGCGCCGCGCGCATCGAGCGCCGCTGGCGCGAGCATGATCTGGTGGACCTCGAGGCTGGTGCCGAGGCCGTCACCGTGCTCGACATGGCCGACGCCACGGGCGATCGGATCGATCCCTCCCGCGAAGATCACGAGCGTCGCGAGCGCGAAGAGGGCCAGGGGCACCAGGTGCCAGCGGCCCGAACGCGCGCGGCCTGCGAGGTGTGGCCACGCGAGGAAGAAGAGGACCGCCACGAGGTTGTGCGCGTGCGCCATGACCGGGCCGAGCGTGCGCGGAAGCCACCACGCGAGCGCCGCTAGTGTGCACGCGATCGCGACCGCGAAGACGCGTCTCGCGCTCCAGGTACGAGGCAGGGTCAGCGCGGCGCCAGCGACCGCCAGGAAGCCGAGCCAGCCCTGCGTCGTCCACCCGAGGAACAGGAGGGGCAGCACCACCGCGATCCAGAACGCAGGGCGGGTGTGCAACCGCGGACGCACGACGAGGTAACGCACGTCGGCCGCGAGGTGCGGGACGCCCAGCACGATGGGGCCGAGCGCGAGCAGCTCGAGCGGCGCGACCGCCGTGAGCACGAACGCGCCCGCGATCGAGAACGTCAACAGGGCGGCGGCGCGCAGCTCCCGTGAGCGTATGAACGGTCCGGCCACGGGGCCGAGCCAGCGCAACCACCCGAGGCGCAGCCGGTCGAGGCCCGTGACGAGCGTGTCCATGATCTCGCCGAGGGTACACCGCTCGGGCACGGTGGCACGGTGGACGCGCGAGCCTCGAGTCCCGCGGAGCGCGCGCACGTGTCATCCTCGCGGCGTGCTTCGCCTCGGCTCCCGGGTCGTGTTCGCTTGCGCGCTCGCCTGCGCGCTCGCGGTCGGCTGTGGCTCGTCGCCTTCGCTCGACGCGGGCGTCGACGCCTTCCGAGCGCCTCTCGACGCGGACCTCGATGGCGAGCTCGGCGATGCAGGCATGGCCGTGATCGAGCGGCTCGTGATCGGAGAAGGCGAGTCCACGCTCGAGCCCATCGAGGACGGCGATGTGCTCCTCCTCGCGCGCGGGTGCCAAGGCAGCCAGCACGTGTGGATCTCGCTCCGAGCGGACGAGGGCTTCGACCCGCGCGGAATGACCGTGCGCCTCGACCTCTTCCGCGCCCGCGATGAGCTCCGTGTCTCGCTCGACTTCCTCGTCCGGCTCTCGTTCCAGCGGGACGAGACGGGTGGCGGAAGCACGCTCCTGGGGCTCACGCTGCAGGTGCCGGAGCCCGCGATCGCGCTCGACGAGGAGCTCCGGCTCTCGGCCGAGATCACCGACCGCGCGGGCAGGACCGCGCAGAGCTCGCGCACGGTGCGCGTGGCGTGGGGCCCCGAAGTGTGCGGCTCGATGGGGGGATGACACCCGCACCGCGCGCGGGCGCCTGGGGTCCCCGATCGTGATAGAGGCATCGCGTGGACGGTCTCATCCCCTGGTTCCGGCTCGAAGGCATCCCGATCCCGCTGCCCGAGCACCTCGACCTCTTCGGGCTCCGCTTGAGCTTCCCGCAGGACTGGGCGATCCAGCCGTTCGGCGTGCTCGTCGCGATCGGTGTGATGCTGGGTGCCTCGCTCGCGGAGCGGCGCGGCAGGACCGTGGGCATCCACCCCAACGCCGTCGCGAGCTGCGTCGCGCATGTTCTCATCGGCGGCTTCGTGGTGGGCCACGTCTTCGACGCGATCGCCTACCACCCCGAGGTCGTCCGCGAGAACCCGATCTTCCTCCTGCGCATCTGGGACGGCCTCTCGTCTTTCGGCGGTTTCCTCGGCGCGGTGATCGGCCTCTACACGTACCTCAAGCGCTTCGGGGTCGATGCGCGCGTGATCGGCGATCCCATCGCGTGGGCCTTCCCGCTCGGGTGGATGTTCGGCCGCACGGGCTGCTTCGTCGTGCACGATCACCCGGGCGCCCCGACCGACTTCTTCCTCGGCGTGCGCGACTACGAGGTCGGCGCGCCCCCCTACGTGACGCGCCACGACATGGGCTTCTACGAGATCCTCTGGTCCGCCGCCGTGATGGGCCTCTTCGTGTATCTCGGCAGAACCCCGCGAAGGCGAGGCTTCTACCTCGGCCTCCTGCCCATCCTCTACGCGCCGATCCGCTTCGGGCTCGACTTCCTCCGCGCGACGGATCTCGAGCAGGGCGATCAACGCTACTTCGGCCTCACGCCGGGGCATTACAGCGCAATCGTCTTGCTCGCGGCGGGCGTCGCGTTCCTCCGGTGGGTGCAGACCTCGCCCGAGCCGTCCGTGCCGGACTCGATCGCCTACGAGGCCCAAGAGGCGCGTCTCGCGGCCGCGGGCGCCGCAGCGGCGCCGAGGCCCGACAGGCCCGCGGCGTCCGAAGACGACGACGCGCGCGAGCCCGCGAAGAAGAGCGAGGACGCGGATGCAGCCAAGCGCTGAGTGACAGGCCGAGCAGCGGCCGACTGCGTCGCCGGGAACCGACGACGCTTCGTGCTCAGCTCTTGGTCCCCGAGCCTGATCCGCCCGAGCCCGCACCGCCCGAGCCCGAACCGCCCGAGCCCGAACCGCCCGAGCCCGAGGAGGCCGTGCCCGAGGAGGCGGTGCCCGAACCGCCCGAGGACGAGCCGCCCGAGGACGAGCCGCCCGAGGACGAGCCGCCCGAGGACGAGCCGCCTGAAGACGCGTCGGATTTCGCAGCGCCTCCACCGGAGGGCTTGTGGTACAGGTCTGCGTACCAGCCGCCACCCTTGAGGATGAAGTTGCCGCCCGAGATGAGGCGCACGAGCTTGTCCTCGGCGCACTGAGGGCACTTCGTGAGCTTGGGCTCGGTGATGCGCTGCTCGACGGTCAGCTCGTGGCCGCAGTTGTCACATCGGTACTCGTACGTCGGCATGTCGAACCTCGGAGGGCCCGGAGAGTAGGTTCGATTCCGATCGCCGCAAGTATGCTCGGCGGCTCCTGCACCGGGCCGGCGGCTCGCCCATACTCGTGCCGTCATGGCGCCTCCCTCCCGTCGCCCGAGCACGAAGCTGCCCGAGGAGCTCGAGCTCGATCTCGGGCTCGACGAGCCCGACGACGAGGCGTCGCTCAAAGCGCGCGCCGCGCGCATGTTGCACACCCGGCCCGAAGCGATCCCCTTCGCGGCGGTGCGGAAGCGCTCGATCGACGCCCGAAAGGGCCAGGTGCGTTTCCACGTGCTGCTCGCGCTGCGCCCCGACGAAGGGATCGACCGAGGCCAGCTCGGCCTGCCGCTGCCACGCGAATGTGCAGGGCCAGTGCGCGTGATCATCGTGGGCGACGGACCTGCGGGTCTCTTCTGCGCGTACGAGCTCGCGCGCGCCGGCGTGCGCGCGATCGTGCTCGACCGTGGCAAGCAGGTGCAGCCGCGCCGTCACGACCTCAAGGGCCTGCAGCGCAGAGGCACGGTCCACCCCGACAGCAACTATTGCTTCGGCGAGGGCGGCGCGGGCACCTACTCGGACGGCAAGCTCTACACACGCGCGCACAAGCGCGGCGACGTGCGCGACGTGATCGAGACGCTCGCCCTCCACGGCGCGCCCGACGCGATCCTCGTCGACGCACGCCCCCACATCGGCTCGAACAAGCTCCCGAAGGTCATCACCGCGATGCGCGAGCGACTCGAGGCCAGCGGCGTCGACTTCCGCTTCGAGAGCAGGGTCGTGGACCTCGAGGTCCGTGGCGCGGGCAGCGACCGGCGTGTCACGGGCGTACGCCTCGAGGGCGGCGAGATCCTCGAGGCCGACCACGTCGTGCTCGCCACGGGCCACTCGGCGCGCGACGTCTTCCACCTGCTGCTCGAGCGCGGCGTCCGCCTCGAGCCCAAGGCGTTCGCGCTCGGCGTGCGCATCGAGCACCCGCAGCCGTTGATCGATCGAATCCAGTACGGACGTGACTTCGGTCATCCGAAGCTCCCGGCGGCCTACTACCGCCTCGCGCACGAGGTCGAGGGGCGTGGCGTCTTCTCGTTCTGCATGTGCCCCGGCGGCTGGATCGTGCCGGCCTCGACCGAGCCCGACGGCCTCGTCGTCAACGGCATGAGCCTCTCGCGCCGTGACTCGCCGTTCGCGAACTCCGGCCTCGTGGTGGGCGTCGAGCCGAGCGACTGGGAGCGGGCGGGCTTCTCGGGACCGCTGGGCGGCGTCGAGCTCCAGCGCGCGATCGAGGTGCGCGCGATGCGAGCGGGCGGCGACGACCTCGCGGCTCCGGCGACGCGCGTGTCGGACTTCCTCGCGGGTCGCGGCTCGAGCACCGTGCCGGACACGAGCTACCTGCCGGGCCTCGTCGCGGCGGACGTCGCCGAAGTGCTCGACGGCGCGGGCCTGAGCTTCTCGGCCAAGCTCCGAGAGGCTCTGCGCGCGTTCGACCGACGCATGCACGGCTACGCGACCGAAGAAGCCGTGCTCGTCGCGACCGAGTCGCGTACGAGCGCGCCCGTGCGCGTGCCGCGCGACGGCGAGAGCCTCGAGGCGCTCGACCTCGCGGGCCTCTACCCCGCGGGCGAAGGCGCCGGCTACGCGGGCGGCATCGTCAGCGCCGCGATGGACGGCATGCGCATCGGCCGCGCGATCGCCCGCCGCGTGGGCGCCGCGCGTGAGGCGACCTGAGAGCACGTGGCACTCGGATGGATCGATGCGGGTGACACGGGCTCAAATCGGCGGAAGGGAGGCTCTCGCCGATTCACTCGGCGAGAGGGAGGGGCTGCGGCCAGACCCTCCGGCAAGAAGCGTCAGAGCATGAGTCAATCCAAGTGACTCATGCCCTGAGGGCCCGCGCGGTCTGCGCCGACGCCGACGCGGTGTGATCTGAGCCCACTTGCTCCGACTGCCGCATGCGCTGACGCTCCCCGTCACGCCCGCGGCCCGGCACCTGCGAGGCGCCATGACGCCGGCGCGCGCTCGAGGCCCACCGCGGCGAGGTCCGCCGCGTCGAGCGCACCGCACGCGTGTCCACGGTCGAAGAAGGACACGAGCGCACGTCCGGTGGCTGCGTCGTCGAACGCGCTGCCCGTCGCCGTCGCGCGAGCGTGCCGATCGAGAAAGCGCGAGAGCCGCGCCGTCATCGCCGCGCGCGCCGAGAGGTAGGTCGAGAAGACGGCGCAGAGGCGCGCCGGGATCTGCGCCGGGTGAAGATCCCATCCTGCATCGATCCCCTCGGAGAGGGCCCGGCGCACGTTCGCGGCGTGCTCGACCATCGCGCCGAGGATCTCCTCGTGATCGCGCGCTCGCGCAGCGTCGCTCGCCTCTCTGCGGCTCGCGGCGAGCGGCAGGCGCGTCGTCGCGCCGTCGAAGAGCGCTACGCCCGTGCCCGCGAGCGCGAGCTTCGCGAGCATGCGCGCGGTGCCGCATGCGGGATGATCCGCACGCTGGGCCCAGCCGGGGACGCCGAGAGCAGCCGTGAGGTCGTAGCTCCCGAGGTGACAGGAGCCCACGCGGCCACGTCCCGCCTCGAGCAGCCCACGGATCGGCACGCGCCCACCCGCGTCGAGGAACGCCGCTGGGTCCTCGAGCATCAGCTCGATCGCGAGCGAGCCACGCGGCAGCGCTTTCTCGTGCTCGTGGGACTCGAGCGCGCCCGCGAGCTCGTCGACCTCGCGAACGCCACGCACCTTCGGCAGCGTGATGCGGAGCGGCCGCCGAACGCCCGCCGCGCACATCGCCTGGAGCACGAGGGCGAGCGTGCGGAGGCCTCTCGCGCGCGTCTCGTCCTCGAGCGGAGCGATCCGGATCCCGAGGTGAGGCGGCAGTGTGCCCGCGGCGTGCCCGTCGGCGATCGCGCGGCCAGCCGCGCACGCGTGCTCGTCGTGCTCGGAGTCCGGTCGCACGCCGTAGCCGTCCTCGAAGTCGATGCGGAAATCCTCGACCGGGATCGACGCGAGACGCGCACGAACGCGCGCGCGCAGCTCGCCGAGGTCCACGTTCCCAGGCTCGGTCCCCACGAGGCGCGCGAGGTCGTCGTCCTCCGATGCATGTGTCTCGAGCGCGTCGCGCGCGAGGCGACCCACTTTGGGCACGATCGACGCGACGAAGCGGTCGGCGCCCGCATAGAGCACGTGGAGTTGCATGGCGCGCGGCTCACTCCTTCTGGAGCTTCTTCTTCGCCTCGGCCATCGCCGTGCGCTCTGCCTCGGGGAGCTTCGGATACTCGAGACCCATCGCGGCCATCGTCTCGACGAGGATCTCGGAGACCGCGCGGCGCATGAAGCGCTTGTCGTCCGCGGGGATGGCGTACCAGGGGGCCCACGGACGCGAGGTCTCGTTGAGCGCGTCCTGGTACGCGTCCATGTACGCGTCCCAGTGGTCGCGCTCACGCACGTCGCCCGACTGAAATTTCCAGTTCGCCTCGGGGTCGGCGATCCGCTCGAGGAAGCGCTTCTTCTGCTCGTCCTTGCTGACGTGCAGGAAGAGCTTGACGATCGTCGTGCCGTTGCGCGCGAGGTGCTTCTCGAAGTCTCGGATCGACTCGTAGCGCTCGCTCCACACTTTCTTCTCCGAGGGAAGCTCGGGGAGACGCTGGAATCCGAGGATCTCGGGGTGCACCTTCACCACGATCACTTCTTCGTAGTGACTGCGGTTGAAGATACCGATGCGACCGCGCTCCGGGACGCGGTGATGGATGCGCCACAGGAAGTCGTGGTCGAGCTCGAGGTCACTCGGCTTCTTGAACGAGTACACCTCGCACCCTGCCGGGTTGACGCCGCTCATCACGGCCTTGATCGTCCCATCCTTGCCGGCGGCATCCATCGCCTGGAAGACCACCAGGAGAGCCTTCCGGTCGTTGGCGAGCAGCCGCGCCTGGAGCTTCTGCATCCGCGCGATGGCCGCGTCGAGCGCGGCGTCGTTCGCCGCATCGTTGCGCCTCTTTCTCGACGGCGCCGTGTCCCACTTCTGGATGTTGAAGCTGCCGTCGAAGGGCACGAGGAAGGGGCTGTCCACCGACACGAAGCGTGGGCTCATGGGCCAGCCTACCACTTCGCAGGACGCGCAGGCCGCGGGGCCCCTCGCATGGCGTGCGCAACATCGAGGGGCTTCACTCGGACTCGTGTACGCGTGCGTTGCCCTCCGTCACGGACACGCCTGCGGCGATGACGAGATCCGAACATCGTCGATCCGAATCGTCCCTTCGCCGCCGCTGACGATGGCTCCGGCGCGAAACCGATCGAGGCGCTCTCCCTCGAGCGTGGTCTCGCCGTCGCTACTGCCCGAGAAGCGGCCCGGTGAAGCGTCAGACGCCGCCATCAGGCTCACTCGACCGGTCGATGCGCTCGTCCCCAGACGAATTCTCGTGGAGAGGCAGTACCACGTCCCATCGACCAGCGGCCCGATCGACGGTCCCGCGATGGCACCGGGCCTGACCCCCAGGTCTCCGCCTGCGCTCACTGAGATCGCTCCATTGGCGAGCCTCCGGATCGACAGCCGCGTCGTCTCGCCTATGAGCTGCGCGAACACCGAGCCAGACGCACGACCATCGGGCGGCGCCGCGTCGAACTGGACACGCATCGTCAGGAACACCGTGTCCCCCTCCCCGAAATCAGATCCCAGATCCCACTCCAACCCGGTCAGCTCGGAACGGGAGGAGGTGCACTCGCCGACGCGAGATTGCTCGGCCTCCACGACGCGACATGCGGAGCCGACGGGGGTGCCCGTGAGCTCTCCCTCGAAGTCTTCGCAGAGGACCGCTTCGGGGCTCGGCGCGCCACAGAAACTCTCGCGGGCAGGTGCGTCCGCGCCCTCGGTGTTGCCATCCGGCGGCTCGCCGAGACGCGTGTCGACGCTTGCCTCGAAAACAGGTGCATCGAGCGTGGCTGCGTCATCGACGAGAAGAACGTTCCATCGACCAGGGCAGCCCACGAGCAGCGTGGCGTGCAGCGTCACGATGGCAAGCGACGCGTGGGAGCGAACGGTCGGAGCGACCCGCGGTGGCCGTATCGGCAGCACGAAGGATCTGAGCCTAACACCTCCTTGACGGCGACGTCGCGACCGGGTTTCCCTACGAGGGATGCGCGCTCGCTGGCTCTGCCTCCTGTTCGGTTGCGCATGGCTGGCGGCCCCTGCGGTCGCCCAGGACGGAGCCCACCAGGCCATCGCCGAGCAGCGGTTTCTGCGTGGTCGAGAGCACTACATCGCGCGGTCGTACGCCGACGCGCTCACGGAGTTCGAGGCCGTACTGGGGATCGCAGAGTCTCCGAACGCGCTCCTGTACGCGGCGCGTTGTCTGCGAGAGCTCGGTCGCGCAGAGGACGCGATTGTACGCTTCGAGCAATCCGAACGGCTCGCCCGGGAAGAGCTCACCCGGCAGCCGCGGTACGCAGAGACCGCCACCGCGGCGCTCGAGGAGCGTGCCGCGTTGCTCGCGACCGTCGCGAGGTTGGTGGTTCAGGTGACGCCCCGCATCGAAGGCGTCTCGATCCGCGTGGGGATGCGTGTACTCGCAGGGCAGGCCGAGGGTGTGCGCATCGTGGTCTCTCCAGGGTCGACGCCGGTGTGTGTCTCTGCCGACGGCTACGAGCCGTTCGTAGCGACGGTCGAAGCACGCACCGGTCACACCTCCATCGTGCATGCGACCCTGAGGCCTGCCGAAGCGGGGGTCGTTTCGGGGCGCGTTCCTGGAATGGCGTCCCAGAACCCCGACGCCGCCCGAGGCCCCATCGGCGGGGCGATGCTGGCCGCTGGCGCCGCCCTCGCGCTCTCGGCCTCGCTTCCCGCGGTACTGGCCCAGGACAGATGGGCGCAAGTCTCCGGTTGCGCCGCCACGGGCTGCCCGACCGCTCTGCGCGGAATCGTGAGCGAGGGGCGCGAATTGGACACAACGGCGCTCGGCCTGGTGATCGCGGGCGGCGCGGTCGCGGTCGCAGGGCTGGTCATCGTGCTGGTCGACCTCTGACCTCACCTTGCGCTGGCGGCGCAAGCGGCCTCGGCGCTAACCTCCTGCGGTGAGGGATACCCCCACGAGTGCTCCGCGGAATCTGCCCCCCCGGATCGGGGAGCATGATGTCTTGCTGCCCCTGGCCCGCGGAGGCATGGGCACGGTCGTTCTGGCTCGGGCCGCGCGTGGTCGCAGCTTCGAGCGGCTGGTCGCCATCAAGCTCTGCCACGAGCACCTCGTCGAAGACCCCGAGTTCGTCACGATGTTCGAGGACGAAGCCAAGCTCTCGGCTCTCATCCGACACGCCAACGTCGTCCCAACGCTCGACGTCGGCGCGCAGGGCGGCGTCCCGTATCTGGTCATGGAGTACGTGGAGGGCGTCCGCGTCGCGGACCTGCTCCGCGAAGGGGAGCTGCGAGGCGCTCGGATTCCCCCATCGATCGTGGCCAGGATCGTTCTCGACGCTCTTCTGGGCCTCGAGGCCGCGCATGAGGCGCAAGACCTCGCAGGAGAACCTCTGCACCTCGTTCATCGCGACGTCTCCCCGCAGAACCTGCTCGTCGGCTCGGACGGGGTGACTCGCCTGCTGGATTTCGGCGTCGCCAAAGCCCGGGCACGTGCGACCCATACGACGGGACAGGGCGGCTTCAAAGGAAAGCTCGGCTACGCTGCTCCAGAGCAGCTGCGCGGTGAAAGCGACCGAAGGACGGACCTCTTCGCGATGGGGGTGGTGCTCTGGGAGTTGCTGGCCGGGCGGCGGCTCTTCCGCGGCCGGACAGAGACGGAGACCGTCGCCGCCCTGCTCTACGGCGGCGTCCCACAGGTCGAAGTCGCGGCCATCGACCCAAGCAAGCTCGAGGCGCTCCTGGCCGCTGCGCTCGCGCGTGAACCATCCGACCGTGTCCCAACCGCCTCGCGACTGGCCCATCTCATGGGAGCTTGCTTCCCGGCCATCGCGTCGCCGCGAGAAGTCCAGGCACTCGTCGAGTCGTGGCACGGCTCCGAGCTCTCCAAACGTCGACGCGAGATCGCGGAGCGCGTGCGAGCGCTAGGCGTGAGCTCGGAGGCTAGAGCGAAGGCGCCGACGCATTCCGAGACGCCTGCGTCAGAGCCTCACCGTGCCCCCCCTACGCATTCGAGCCCGGACGAAGTTCCACGTACTCCCGGACCGGCGAGAAGTGAGGTACCGAACCTGCCGACCAGAGCACGGTATCTTCGAGGGATTGCGGTCGCAGCGGCAGTCATTCTCGCCGCCGGGGGCGCGATCACGCTCGCGAGCTCACGACCGGGTGTGGAGTCTCGCGAGCCCCCGACGGCTTCGGAGCCAGAGGCGTCGGTCGTGCGAGCCCGGCCCGAGAGCTCCGCGCCGCGAGGGACTGACGCGCCCGACGCGCAAGCCGTCCTGCGACGCGAGCAAGACAGGCCACTCGAGGCTTCGGAGGCGCTCGAGCAACCGGGGGACCCCGCCCAGGGCGCGGACTCGACAAGCGAGCGCGCAGGCAGGAGCTCGAATCCCGATGCGCTTGCTCCCGAGCACGCTGTGGGTTCTCCGCGAGCTCGTCGCGCGGGCCGACGAAGGGAACAGGCTCGACCCGCAGGGGAATACCTGCCCGGCTCTCTCTGACCGCGGCGCCCAGTGACGTGCGGACAGGAGTCCTCGCGCGTGCGGCCTCGGGTCGACACGGCCCGCGCCCGCCAGCGGAGATCCAGAAGAAAACCGCCGGCCGAGCCCGGGCACGGACTCTGCTGAAGCCTTTGGGAATTGGCCTTGGGCCTCTCCAGGAAAGGACAACATGTCGACCCTTCGCACCGCTTCTCGAGCCTCGCTGACTCTCGCTCTCTCGCTGACGACACTGGTCGGTTGTGTGGGCGAGCCCCTCGCAGAAGACGACCTCGAGGTCGACGACATCGGGGCGCTGTCCGCGACGAGCGTTCCATTTCGAGCCGACACGAACGGCTACACGTGCTTCCGCACACCGGCGCTCGTGAGGGCCGTCAACGGCGACCTCCTCGCCTTCGCGGGCGGGCGCAAGGGTGGATGCGGCGACGACACGGACGCCGACGTCGTGCTCCGGCGTTCGACCGACGGTGGAAGAAGCTGGCAGCCGTTGCAGGTGCTCGACCGTGGCTTCGGAGACGACCGAAACCGCGCCGGGCTACCAAACCCCGTGGTGCTCGAGGACGGCCGGGTGCTCGTGGTCTACCTCTGGAGCCGCTTCGTCGACGGCGAGGAAGACCGAGGATGCCGCCGCGTCTTCGTGATGCACTCGGACAACAACGGGCGAACCTGGTCGGCACGACGCGAGATCACGGACCAGGCGCAACGACGATGCCGCGAGGATGCACGTGGGCGCTGGGTGGACCCGCCCGCCCGAGGCGAGTGGGGCTGGACGGGGCTCGGTCCGGTGCATGGCATCGTGAAGAACTTCGAGCCCCACCGAGGTCGGATCCTGATCGGAGCGCGCCACGTCGCTCCGGACTCCAAGACGTACTCCCACGTGATCTACTCGGACGACGACGGGGTCACCTGGCAGATCGGGGGCTCGTTGGATCTCCGAAGCACCGAGACCACGGTCGTCGAGCTCCCCAACGGGAACATCATGTTGAACTCGCGGAGCATGGATGAAGTCGGACACCGCACCGTGGGCATCAGCAGAGACGGGGGGCAAACGTTCCAACCCGCATACGTGGACTACGAGCTTCAGGAGCCCCGCGGCGTTCAGGCGAGCCTGCTCCGCTTCGGAGACCATCTCCTCTTCTCGAACCCCCGCGATCGCGAAGACCGCACGAGCGGCACCATCATGGTGAGCAGCGACAACGGACGCACTTGGAGGCGCGGGGTGGGCTACACGCCACGGGGCGAATTCTCGAGCTATTCCGACATGGCTCGCTTCGACGGTGACGTCGGCCTGCTCGTCGAGTGGGGTCCCTCCCTCGCGGATCGCGACAAGCATCGCGAGATTCGCTTCCTCCGCATCGACGCCCGGGACCTCGGCCTCTGAGCTGAGCGCCCTTGGCACTCGGATTGTTCGACGCGAGTGGCGCGGGTCCGAGAACTGTTCGTCGAATCGACCCCGCCCCCACCAAGAGCGGATGGCGTTCCGACCGGTGGCTCGGGGTCGGACCGGCCTCACGCATCAACGCTGGAGGTCATGCTTCTTGAGGAGGCGATGCACGTAGGTCCGGTCGAGACCGATCGCCTCCGCGACCTCCTTCACATTCCACTGCTTTCGGGCCAGCCAACCGCGGAGGTATTCGCGCTCTAGGTGGTCGTTCCAGCGCTCCTTGAGATCCTTGAACGGCACATCGAGGTCGACGGTCGGCCCGCCGGCGCCCACAGCAGGCAGCGTCGCTCGACGCGCCTCCTCGCCACCGAGGACGAGCGCACGCTCGACGAAGTTGCGGAGCTCTCGAACATTCCCGGTCCAGGCCTGCTCGGCAGCGAAACGTACCGTCTCGGGATCGACGGGATCTCCGCGACGGAAGTGCTCGATGAGGATCGGGATGTCCTCGCGACGGTCACGAAGGGCAGGCACGGTGATCGGGAGCACTGCGAGCCGGAAGAACAGGTCCTCTCGGAACGCGCCCGACGCGACGAGCCGGGCGAGGTCCCTGTGCGTCGCGGCGACGACGCGAACATCCGTGGCCCGCGGCGCGGTCTCGCCAACCCGGCGAACCGTGCGCGCCTCGAGAAAGCGAAGGAGCTTCGGTTGAAGCGACAGGGGTAGCTCACCGACCTCGTCGAGAAAGAGCGTGCCTCCGGACGCAGCCAGCGCAGCACCCTCGCGGGCACGCTCGGCACCGGTGAAGGATCCCCGCACGTGGCCGAACAGGTCGGACTCGAAGAGGGCCTCGGGGACGGCTCCGCAGTCGAAGACCACGAACGGCCCGGTGGCTCTCGGGCTCACGTCGTGGAGAGCGCGCGCGGCCAGTTCTTTCCCCGTTCCCGTCTCGCCCAGCAGAAGGACCGTGGCCGAGCTGTGCGCGGCGCGTGCCAGGCGATCGAAGAGCTCGCGCATGACCGGGGTACGACCGAGCAACGGTCCGAGGCGTTCAGCCGGCCAGAGCGGGACCTGTGTGGGCGCCTCGTCGAAGAAGATCGGGAGCGATCGTGAGCCGAGCGCCACGCGCGCCCCCGGATGAATGCGCGCAGCCCGCACCCTGACCCCGTCCACGAAAGTACCGTTGGTGCTCGCGAGGTCCTCGATCCAGAGACCGTCGTCGCAAGGCTCGAGCCGGGCATGGAGCCGCGACACTTCGGGCGAAGAGAGGCGGACGTCGACCTCCGGGGCCGACCCGACGACACAGGGGCGGTCGACGACCACGCGCGCTCCGGAGGAGCCCTCGGCCCGGGCCCGACGACGCGGGTGCGTCGAAGCGAGATCCCGGGAGACGCGGAAGGTCTGCTCGCCTGGGTCGTCAGCGAACTGCACACCCCGGAAGATACACTGCATCCCCACCCAGCACCCAGAGCGGTCCGTCTCGGAAGGAACGACGGCGATGCCGTGGGGGTAGCGGCAGCCGTTCCGTCGATGAAGAAGTCGACCCTGGCCTCGCGATCATTGTCGTCGTGGGGTAGGGCCACGCGGAGGTCGTCAGGGGCGGACGCGAGGCGGATCGAGCACGTCGCGCACGATCGAGACGGCGTGATCGAGCTCGTCGTCGGTGACGTAGGGCGCCGGCCCGAGGCGCAGGAGAGACCCGCGCGCATCGGTCATCACGCCACGGGCCTCGAGCGCCGCGACGGCTCGGCCCGCATCGGGCACCCGGATGGAGACGAAGCCGCCGCGGCCCGCGTCGCGGGGCGTGACGATCTCGAGCCCCTCGAGGCCCGCGAGGAGACGGGAGGTCTGGCGAAGCGAGATCGAGCGCAGGGTCGCGACATCGAGCCCCTGCGCATCGAAGAAGCGGGCAACGGCACGGGCGCGGTAATGGCTGGTCGGATCGTAGGTGCTCCCTGCGAAGCGATCGCACGGGCGGGCGCCGTAGGTCACCGCGCGGCCGTCGCGCGGCGCCGAGAGGTGCGCGAAGTCCGAGAACCAGCCCGTGTAGACGGGGCGCCCTTCGAACGAAGGAGGCACGCGCAGAAAGCAGCTGCCCTCGCCCCACTGCGCGTACTTGTAGCCGCCCGCGGTGACGAACACGTCGGCCCCGAGCTCGGCGACCGCGAAAGGCACGACCTGAAAGGCATGGTAGGCGTCGACGAGCATCGCGGCGCCGCGCGAGCGAGCGCGCGCCGCGAGCTCGGGCAAGTGCGGCACGACGCTCGAGGTCTCGAAGAGCACGCTCGACACGAGGACCGCCGCCGTTCGACCATCGATCGCTTCGGCGAGACGCTCGGCCAGCGTACCGACCGGATCGGGCGCCACCCACACGACCTCGAGCCCCTCCTCGACGAGTCGAGAGAGCTGGCGATGGATCGTGTGAAACTCCCCGCGCGTCGTGACGAGCCGAGGTCGCGTCCCGAGCGGCAGCGCGGAGAGGAAGCGCACCACGAGCTCGTGCGTGCTCGAAGCGAGCGCGATCTCGCTCGGCTCGCACCCGATCCGCGTCGCCACCGCGCGACGCACGTCGTCGGCCGCCTCGAAGGCCTTGCTCCACTTGTGATCGACGTGCTGCGCAGCGTCGTCGAAGGCTTCGAGCTGCGCCGCGCGCGCCACATCCGGCCAAGCCTGGTGCGAGTGGCCCGTGAGGAGAAAGCGACCCTCGCGGAGGACCGCGGCGTAGTGCTTCCGCAACGCGGACGGGACGATGTCGTTCACAGCGGAATGCAGCGCGGAAGCCCCGCGCCCGGAAGGTAGAGCGGGTTGCATGCGACCAAGCACTCGGGGCCATCGTGGCACGCGCAACGAGCACCCGCGCAGCCGGTGGCGGTCATCGAGTCGCAGGCGTTGCCGCAGCCCCCGCAGTTGTCCGGGTCGCTCCGGGTGTCCCGGCAGGCGCTGTCGCAGCAGTCCTCGCCGCTGCCACACCGGATCCCGCACCCGCCGCAGTTCGTGGTCGTGTCGGTCCGGGTGCACGTGCCGCCGCAGCACGACTCACCGCCCGCGCACGCTCGCGCGCTCGCGCCGGTGCCGCACAGACATCGGTCGCCCATGCACGTGGTGCCCGCCGGGCAGCTCACCGTGCACGGCGAGGTGCACTCGCCGCCGACGCACGAGCGCCCTGCGGGACATGCATTGCCGCAGCGGCCGCAGTTGCCGGCGTTGTTGGTCGTGTCGACACAGCCGCCCCCGCAGCACGCGAGGCTTCCTGCGCAGGCCGGGCCGGCTCCGCAGCGGCAGGCGCCCGAGACGCAGGTCTCGCCCATGTCGCACGCGGGCGCGCACATCGACGCGCCTGAGTCGCCCCGCATGCCTGAATCGGTCGCGGTGCCGGTGTCGCTCCGCGCCCCGGTGTCGGGCACCGGACCCGCATCGGGGACTGGCCCGGCGTCGCTCGCGAAGGGAGCGTCCATTCCCACGACCCGCGCGTCGACGGGGACCGTCGGAGTGCCCGCGTCGGGGCTCCCGCTGCCTCCGCTCGCGCAGGCACCGAGGGCGAAGAACACGCCGAGCAGCAGGACCACGAACGCGCGCATGGGGACCTCGATGGGAAGCTAGCGTCCGAGAAGGCTAGCCTCCGGGGGATGTCAGGATCAAGGAAGCACGACCATCTCGTGGGCTACGAGCGCTCGAGCGAGCAGAAGCTTCGGGTGCCAGCGCTGCACCCGCCGCTCCGCGTCGTGCTCGTCGAGCCCGAGATCCCTCCGAACACCGGCTCGATCGCACGGACCTGCGCGGCGACGCAGAGCGCGCTCCACCTCGTCGAGCCGCTCGGGTTCAAGATCGACGAGCGGTCCGTCCGGCGCGCGGGCATCGACTACTGGCACCTGGTCGACCTCCACGTGCACGCCTCGTTCGAGGCCTTCGAAGCGGCGCACCCAGACGCGCGCGTGCACTTGCTGAGCGCCAATGGCACGCGCTCGATCTTCGAGGCGGACTTGCGCGCCGGCGATGCGCTCGTCTTCGGACGCGAGTCCGTGGGGCTGCCAAATTCGCTCTGCGCTCGATTCCCGGGCTCTTTGTGGAGCATCCCGACCGCGGGGGCCGTCCGCTCGCTCAACCTCTCCAACGCCGTTTCCGTCGTTGTTTTCGAGGCATTGCGCCAAGCGGGCGCGCTCTCGGGGGCTCGTCTCGCGGCTGATCCATGGGAGAAATGAGGCAAAGCGGTGACGTTCCGGGGTTGCAAGGGCGACCGACGTTGGCGACTCTGCGGCCTTCATGCGGTCGACGCCGATCCTGATCGTCGCCTCGATGCTGGTCGCGCTCGCGACCCGCGCATCGGTGAGCCACGCGCAGGACCGTGCGCCCGCGACGCCGAGCTCCGCGAGCGTCGCGCGCCCCGCGCCCACGGACGTGAGCCCCCAGGTGGTGCGGTGGGCGCCCTCGAGCGGCCTCGACTGTCACGTCTTCCACGGCCGGAGGATGTGCGAAGGTCCGCGCCGCGTTCCTCTGCTCGAGGGTGAGGCGCTGCGCCGCGCGGAGGGTCTGGGCCTCGTGGGCCCGCGCACCGCGCGCCTCGCCACGGCTGCAGCGCCGCCGTCCGGCTGGGTCGAGGCGGCCCGCGCGGGCGGCGCGCGTCCCGCGGGCGAGCTCCTCTGGCCCGTGCCCGAAGGCCGGCTCTGGCGAGGGTTCGGGCCGCGACGAGGCTTCCGCCGGAGCCGCCATGGTCTGGTGCGGACGCGGCGGCGTCATCTCCACCAGGGGGTGGACATCGGCGCGCGCCAGGGCTCGAGCATCGTCGCGGTCGCCGACGCCCTCGTCGTCTACAGCGACAACCGCATGAGCGGGTACGGAAACGCCGTGCTCCTCGTGCATGTGGACGGCGCCGTCAGTCTGTACGCGCACTGCGTCGAGACCTACGTGGTCCCGGGACAGATGGTCCGACGGGGCCAGGTGATCGCGGCGGTCGGGCAGACCGGCATCGCCCACGGCGCCCATCTTCACTTCGAGTACCGCGAGCGGGGCAGGACCATCGATCCCTACCGGCGCTTCACCGAGATCCCGCAGCTTCCTCCCGCGACCCCCAGGGTGCGAGGCGGCGCCGATCCGAGGCTCGACGAAGATGAGGAGCCCGAAGAGCAGCCGAGCGCCGAGCGCTCCGCAGAGCTCGACGCAGAGCCGAACGAAACGCGCGAGTACGCCGCCGCCGAGCCCCCGCAGGACACCACCCACGACGACGAGCCGTGAAGTCGGGTCATCGTTCGCACCGGGCTCGTGAACCCAGGTTCACTCGAAGCCCTCGGATCGCGGGGCGGCGTCAAGGCGAATCGGACCGGAAACGAGACAATTCGGTCCCGGATCGCGCACGATTCCTCGGTGGCACGATCATCGCTCTAGCGGCGGCGCCACCCATGAAGGAGTCGATCATGCGCACCTCGGGTACCCACGAACGGGCCGGTCTCCCCTTGATGACCCTCGCGATGATGGGGCTCGCTGGCGCCCTGCTCACGGGATGCCCCGTGTACTGGGGCGACAACGACGGCTGCCGGGCCGGACGCTGCCGGGACTGTGACATCGACGACGACTGCGGATCCGGCGAGGTCTGCTCGAGCGGCGCGTGCGTCCCCGACGTGCGCTGCACGAGCACACCCGACTGCGACGGCGACGAGATCTGCGCGGGTGAGACGTGCGTCCCCGAGCAGACGTGCCGCACGAACGGCGATTGTCCGGAGGGCGCGTACTGCGCCGACGGCATGTGCGCCGGCTCGAGCCTCTGCACGGGCGACGCAGGCTGCACGGCCGCGGGCTTCTGGTGCGACTTCCGTTCGACCTGCGTGCCGCACGGCCCGAGCGACTGCCGCACCGCGGGCGACTGCGGCGCCAACCAGCTCTGCATCGAGAACCAGTGCGTCGACACCGGCACGACCTGCCAGCTCGACCGCGAGTGCCCCGGCGGACGTGTCTGCTTCAACAACGAGTGCACCGTGGTCTGCTCGGGCGACTCGGACTGCGCCACCGGCGACGCGTGCATCGGCTCGTTCTGCCGCCCGCGCCAGGACTGCTCGAGCACCAGCGAATGCATGGATGGCGAGCACTGCGTCGAGGGACGGTGCCTGCTCGACTGCGCCTCGAGCGCGTGCAGCCAGAGCGCTGCGTACTGCGCCGCGGACGAGTTCTGCCGCCCGAGCTGGGAGCGGACTCCGTTCTGCACGCTGGACACCGACTGCGCGAGCGGCCGCGTGTGCCGCGAGGGCGTCTGCCGCACGCCGTGCGCAACGAGCACCGACGCCGAGTGCATGGCGATCGACTCGCAGCTCCCCCTCTGCCGGATGGCGGCGAGCGGCGACTTCCTCTGCTTCGCGATGTCCGAGCTGGTCACGCCCGAGTGCCGGACGGGCGCCGACTGCGGCACGGGCCGCGACTGTGTGAACGGGCAGTGTCGCGGCAGCTGATCTTCCTTCGGCACATCCTCACGTGGAGACGAGCCCCGCCCCGGCGGGGCTCGCCGCTTTTCCGTCGGCTCCGTACGTGTCCGGGCCCGGCGGTTTGGCTACCATCGGGCCCATGCGTCGCTACGCCCTCTTCGCTGCAATCGTGTCGAGCACCGTCGTCGGGATTGCGAGCCACGGTCGCGCCTACATCAACCAAGCCGACGGGACCGTCGTCCCGGTCACCACGCGCCTGCAGCAATGCCTCGACCTCTCGGAGGGCTCGGCGCTCGCGGTCGATGCGGTCGCGGAGGCTGCGATCCTCCCCGAGGCCTACCGACCCGTGTTCGACGCGGTCAGCGGCCGCTACCGGGTGACCTTCACCGACATCGGTGAGGGCGCGGGCTTCCGGAACTCCTTCGGCTGGTTCTGGGTCGGCGAGGATGTGACGAACCCGGCGAACCTCCGCACGATCTTCGGCTGCCGGACCTACCCGACGTGCAACTGCCCGTGCACGACCACGCGCACCGTGTCGGTCGACTTCGACCTCCAGCCCGGCTTCAGCGTGGGCCGGCAGATCGGCTTCTGGCTGCGGACCCCCGAGCGCCTCGACGGCTCGAGGGAGAGCGGTGCGTTCCCGAGCGGATGCCCCATGGCCGTGGGCTGTGACCCGTCGGGGACGAACGTCGATGACTCGTGCGGCGGACGGAACGACCCGCTCAACCGGATCTACTTCACGAGCGCCGCATTGAACGACGACGGCGATTTCGTTCACTTCCTCGTCTACCGCAGCGCGACCCGCACCAATACGTTCTACTTCGGCTTCGAGGACCTCTTCCGCGGCGGCGACAACGACTACGAGGACATGCTGGTGCGAGGCTCGGGCCTCGTGCCCGAATGCGACCCCCGCCCCGAGGCCTGCGACAACGACGACGACGACTGTGACGGGCTCGTCGACGAGGGTCTGACCACGGCGTGTTCGACAGCGTGCGGCGCGGGCACCCGCACCTGCGTCGCCGGGAGCTTCGGCGCGTGCAGCGCGCGCACGCCGACCTCGGAGAGCTGCAACAACACCGACGACGACTGCGACAGCTCGGTCGACGAGGGCCTCATGCGGGCTTGCTCGAGCTCGTGCGGCGCCGGGAGCGAGATCTGCATCGCGGGCGCATTCGGAGGTTGCACGGCGAGGACCCCGGTCCTCGAGAGCTGCAACAACACCGACGACGACTGCGACGGGCGCATCGACGAGGGGCTGACGCGCGCCTGCGCCAGCGACTGCGGCGCGGGCCTCGAGACCTGCTCGATGGGCGCCTTCGGCCCGTGCAGCGCACCGAGGCCTGGCACCGAGACGTGCAACGCGGACGACGACGATTGCGATGGCCGGGTCGACGAGGGCCTCGTCCGTGATTGCAGCAACGCCTGCGGCACGGGGACCGAGGTGTGCCGCGGCGGCGTGTTCTCGGGCTGCACGGCGCCCGCCGCGGGCGAGGAGGCCTGCAACAACCTCGACGACGACTGCGACGGCGCGGTCGACGAGGGCCTGACGCGCGCTTGCTCCACCGCGTGCGGCGTCGGGACGGCGCGGTGCGTGGCGGGGATGTTCGTGGATTGCGACGCGCCGCTGCCCGCGGACGAGATCTGCAACAACCTCGACGACGACTGCGACGGAGTGATCGACGACGGCAACCCAGGCGGAGGCGACGCCTGCCTCCCGCTGACCGGCGGAGGCTTCGAGCCACCGCCCGACGCTGGCGCGGGAACCGACGGCGGCGTGATCTGCACCGCGGGGCGCACGCGCTGCTTGATGGGCGCGATCGTGTGTCAGGGTGCGAGCAGCGGGGGCAGCGAGCTCTGCAACTGCCTCGATGACGACTGCGACGGGCGCGTCGACGAGGAGACGGCGGCCGACCCGCTCTGTCCAGGCGGCGCCTGCGTCGCGACCGAGTGCACCTGCGCCTCACCATGCGATCCGGGCGAATTCCCCTGCCCGCCGGGCCGCATCTGCGACGAGTCGCTCGCCGACCCCGCGATGTCCGTCCGCGGCTACTGCGTGTCCGGGCGCTGCGCGGGCGTGACCTGCGACATGGAGTCCGTGTGCGACCCGGCGACGGGAGAGTGCGCGAACCTGTGCAGCGACGTGACCTGCCCGGCGGGCTTCGGCTGCGTGCGTGGAACGTGCGTCGAGGACAACTGCTACGGTCGCGGCTGCCCGGCCGGCGAGATCTGCCGCATGGACGAGGCCGGGGTTCCGGGCTGCGTCGAAGACGCGTGCGTGACGGCGAGCTGTTCCTCGGGAGAATTCTGCCGGGACGGCTCGTGCGTCGCGACGTGCGACGTGGTCTGCGACGTCGGCAGCCTCTGCGTCGATGGGGCCTGCGTCGAGGATCCCTGCGGGGCCGGCTGCGACGTCGGATCGAGCTGCGTCGAGGGGCGCTGCGTCCCCGACGACTGTGGCAGCGGCTGCGGGCGGGGACGCGTCTGTAGAGGGGGCACGTGCATCGACGATCCATGCCTCCGCGTCCGGTGCCCGGACGCGCTGGTCTGCGACGATGGTCAGTGCACCGACCCATCGATCCTCCCGCGGGCCGAGGCGATCCGCGGCCTCGCCGCCGGAGGCGGCGGCTGCGTCTGCAGCGCGGCGGGCCGACCCGCGGCGCCCGGTCACCGCACCGGTGGGCTCGTCGCGCTCGTCGTGCTGCGCGGCCTCGGTCTCGGCCGTCGCCGCGCTCGCCGTATGCCGGCGCTTCGTGCGAGGGCGCGCGGGCTGGGGCGGAGGCTCGCGCCGCGGGTGGGCGCGCTCTTGGCGGTGGGCCTCGGGGCTGCGACGATCGATGGCTGCGGAGTGGAACCGTTCTGTTTCTCTGGCTGCATCGAGGAGCGGCTCGACGCGGCGAGGCCCGATGCGGGCCGCCCCGACGCCGGGCTCGGATCGGCGACGGACGGGTGCGTACCCTCGGGCGACGAGCTCTGCGACGACGTGGACAACGACTGCGACGGGCTCACGGACGAGGAGTTCGACCTCGACGATGATCCGCGCAACTGCGGAGGGTGCGGGACCGTGTGCCTCCTCGAGCACGCGTTCCCCGTCTGTAGCGCGCGAGAGTGCGCCATCGAGCGCTGCGAGATCGGTTGGGTCGACCTCGACGGCATCCCGGCCAATGGCTGCGAATACGGCTGCCCGCCCGATGGTGACGAGCTCTGCGACGAGCGCGACAACGACTGCGATGGGCGCATCGACGAAGGCTTCGACCTCACGAGCGAGATTGCGCACTGCGGAAGCTGCAGCACACAGTGCCTCTTCCCGAACGGCACGCCGAGCTGCGTCGACCGCGCGTGTGTGCTGGTCGGCTGCAACGCGGGCTACGTCGACGTCGACATGGACCCGAGCAATGGCTGTGAGTACGCGTGTATCGTGGGCGGCGTCGAGACGTGCAACGGCGTCGACGACGACTGCGACCTCGCGATCGACGACGGCTTCGACACGACCAGCGACCCCGCGAACTGCGGCGCATGCGGCAGGGCGTGCACCTTCCCCAACGCGACGGCTCGATGCGTGGCGAGCGCGTGCACGTTCGGGCCACGCGACTGCGACCCGGGCTGGTACGACATCGACGGCGACCCGCGGACGGGCTGCGAGTACCGGTGCACGCCGAGCGGCGCGGCCGACACGTGCAACCGCGCCGACGACGACTGCGACGGCGCGGTCGACGAGGCCGACCCGATGGTGGGCGCGACGTGCGGCACCGCCACGGGCGCCTGCGACCCGGGGATGACGGCGTGTGTTCGCGGCGCCCTGACGTGCGTGGGGGCGATCGGCCCGATCAGCGAGCTCTGCAACAGCGCCGACGACGACTGCGACGGCCGCACGGACGAGTCCGTCGCACCAAGCCCGATCCCGAGCGTGGGTGACCGCTGCGGCGCGACGGACGTCGGCATCTGCGCGTACGGCGCGGTCGCCTGCGCGGGCGGCTCGCTGCGTTGTGACGGCGCCATCACCGCAGCGACGGAGACCTGCAACGGCCTCGACGACGACTGCGACGGGGCAGCCGACGACGCCCTCACTCGACCCGCGGCGGCGACGGTGCCGAGCTGCGCCGAGACGCGCGGCGTGTGCGCCGGTCGGATCCCCACCTGCCGAGGCGCCGCCGGCTGGGGCTGCGATCTCCCGCCGCTCTATCAGGCGGTCGAGACCCGATGCGACATGCTCGACAACGATTGCGATGGCACCCAGGACGAGGGCTGCCTGCGCCCGACGGGCTCGGACCTCCGTCTCGATGACCAGAACTCCCCGAGCACGACCAACTCGCTCCGCCCGACGATCGTCGCGAGCGGCTCGAACGTGCAGCTCGTCTGGACCGAGACGATCCCGCGCGACACGGCGCTCGACGCGCGCGCGTACTTCACGCGGTCGACGAACAGCGGGACGAGCTTCGCGAGCGCCGCGCGGCTCAACACGGTCGATGGGGACACCTTCGGACCCCAGGTGGTGTTCGGCTCGTCCAACGTGCTCTGGGCGTGGGCGGACTTCCGCGACGCACCGACGATGGGCGAGGACTACCGCGAACTCTGGACCCGCCGCTCGACGGACGCCGCGGGGACGACGCCCACGGCGTCCGAGGTCCGCGCCAACAACGCCGGCGCCACGTCGACGACCGACTCCTATGGGGTGCGCCTCGCGACCGCCGGGACGACGCTCTTTGCCGCCTACGAGGCGTTCACGACCGCGCGCAACCGGCACATCTTCCTCACGCGCTCGACCGATGGCGGCGCGACGTGGAGCGCGCCGAGCCAGGTCTCTTCGGGCAGCACCGTGGGCTTCATCGCTGCGCAGCCTCGCATCGCAGCGACGAGCGCGCGTGTGTACGTGGTGTGGCGCGACAACCGCTCGGGCTCGCTCGACGTCTACACCCGCGTCTGGAACGTGGGCGCGGCGGCCTTCGTCGCCGCGGAGCAGCGCATGGATGTCGGCACGGCCGCCGGAAGCTCCTCGAGCTTCTCGGCGGACATCGCCGCCGAGGGCACGAACGCGTACGTGGTCTGGGTGGATGATCGCGACCGCGGCTCCTTCGACATCTGGCTCAATCGCTCGACGGACAGCGGCGCGACGTGGCTCTCGGGCGCCGTGAAGCTCGACGGCGACACGCTCGACCACGACTCGATCGACCCGCACGTGATCGCCCCGGACGGCGGCGACGTGCTGGTCGCGTGGACCGACTACCGCTCGGGCTTCCCCGACCCCTACGTCACGCGCTCCAGCACCGCGGGCGCGAGCTTCGCGGCCCCCGTCCGCGTCGACACCGGGACCTCGCCTGGCACCTCGGGCAGCTACGACATCGCGGCCGCGGGCGCGGGGGACGTCGTCGCGATCGCGTGGTCCGACGATCGCGCGGGCCTCCTCGACGTGTACGCCAACTTCAGCCTCGACCAGGGCGTGACGTGGCAGCCGCAGGACTACCGCCTCGACAGCTCGACCCTCGGCTCGAGCGACAGCCAAGAGCCCACCCTCGCGGTCTCGGGCAGCCGCATCCACGTCGCCTGGACCGATCACCGCCGCGGCGCCAGTTGCCCGACCGGAAGCGCCGGCGACCCGTCGTGCGCCAACGGCGACATCTACTACCGTCGCCTGGAGTGACAGCAAACGTGCCGAGATCGCCCACATCCGAGGCTCCATGAGCGACAGCCCTCCGAGGCGTCCCGCCGCGCGTGCCCGCAAGCCCGGCGAGACCACCGCCAACGGAACGACGGACGCGCCTCAGCCCACGCTCGTGCCGAGCGTGAGCGGGCAGCTCCGCGCCTTCTTCGAGACCCTACCGGACGGCGGCCCGCTCTCGCCGCCTGCTCCCACGGGCGCCGGCTCGTGGCCCGCGCCGCGCGGCTCGAGCGCGGGAGACCCGCTCGCGCCGCGGATCCCGAACGACTGGGACGGCGCGGTGCTCGTCACGGGCATCTGCGGCCGCCTCGGTCGCCTCGTGGCGCGCCTGCTTCATCGAGAAGGTCGGGTGATCGGCATCGACCGGCGGCCTTTCGTCGGCAAGCCGAAGGACATCGTCCACCACCAATTCGATCTGCGCCGAAAGAAGACCCGCGACATCTTCCGCGCGGGTGGCATCCGCGCGGTGGTTCATCTCGGCGTGATGCACGATCTCCGCGCGAGCCCGAAGGAGCACCACACCTGGAACGTCGTCGGCTTCCAGAAGGTGCTCGAGTACATGACGCAGTACGGAGTGCCCAAGCTCGTCGTGCTCTCGAGCGCGAACGTCTACGGGCCGAGCCCGGAGAACCCGCAGTTCCTGACGGAGGATGCGCCTCTGCTCGGCGCCCAGCACTTCTCGGAGATCCGTGACCTCGTGGAGGTCGACCATCTCGCGCAGAGCTTCTTCTGGAAGAACCCGCAGGTCGAAACGGTGATCCTGCGGCCCTGCCACATCCTCGGGAGTGTGCGGAACGCGCCCTCGAACTATCTCCGGCTCGAGCGACCGCTGCGCGCGATGGGCTTCGACCCGATGGTTCAGGTGATCCACGAGCGCGACGTGGCGGAGGCCGTACGGCTCTCGTTGAGGCGCGGCGCTCGCGGGATCTTCAACCTGCGCGGCCCGGGCGAAGTCCCTCTCAGCCACGTGTTTCGCGTGCTCGGACGCAAGCCGGTGTCGGTGCCCGCGAGCCTGCTCGAGGCGGGGCTGGCGCGCGCGTTCCGGCTCCGGATGACGTCGTTCCCGAGCCCCGAGGTCGACCACATCCGCTACGTGTGCATGGTCGACGACAGCCGCGCGCGGAGGGAGCTTGGCTTCTGCCCGCGCCACGACATCGACGAGACGATCCGCGCGGTGCTCGAGGCTTGAACAGGATCGCCGAGACACGTCCGCATCCTCGCTGCATCGGACCGCGGGCAGCGGTGAGACTCCTCGTCGGTGCCGCGCCGCCTGTGTAGAGTGCGGCCGTGATCAAGCGACCCCCGGGCTGCGCCCTGCTCGCTCGTGCCCCCGGGAGCCCGTGGGTCTCCGCTTGCGTCGCACTCGGGCTCGTCCTCGCGTGGGTGGGGAACGCGCGCGCTCAATCTCTCGAGGCGGCGCCCGAGGCGGCCAACGCGGCGAATCGCGACGTTCCTCTGCAGACGAGCCTCGGGGCCGGAAGCGAGGACGCGGGCGCCGCGGAGGCGGGCGCCGCGGAGGCGGGCGTCGAGGACGCCGCGGAGGCGGGCACGATCGAGGACGCGGGCGCCCTCGAGAGCCTCGATGCGGCGACGCGCGACGCCGGTCCCGCCGATGCGGCAGGCGTCGATGCGGCGGTGATCGCGACGCACGACGCCGGAACCACCGGTGCGCTCGACGCTGGGCCGGGCACGACAGCCTCGGCGCCGGGCAGGCGCGACGGCGCGCAGGTGGCGCAGGCCACGGGAGATGTGGTCCGGACGCTCCTCGGGCTCGTCGCGCTGCTCGCCCTCGCGTGGCTCGGAGGTCACGAGCGCGTGCGGCGCCTCGAGGAGCGGATCGGGATCGCGCAGCTCATGACGAGCGGCTTCCCCTTCGTGCTTCTCGGGCTCGTCGCGCACGCCCCCGGCGTCGACGTCCTCAGCGACGCGACGCTGGCCCAGCTCACACCCGTGCTCCAATTCGGCCTCGGCTGGATCGGATTCCACACGGGGTTTCAGCTCGACTCGCGCGCCGCGGCGGCGGTGCCTCGCGGCACAGCGACGGTCGTCATCCTGCTCACGGCGCTGCCTTTCCTGCTCATCACCGCGCTCGCGGGCGCTGCCCTGTGGGGCCTCGGCCTGGACACCGATCACGTGATGCTCACGAGGGACGCCGTGAGCATCGGTCTCGCGGGAGCGCTCTCTGCGCCCACCCTCAGCAAGCTCGCGCGCTCGTCGAGCCCGCGGGCGATCGAGCTCGTCCAGACGATGAGCCTCCTCGACGACGTGCTCGTGATCGTCGCGTTCGCGTGTCTCGCAGCCTGGCTGCGGCCGGTCTCTCACTCGGGCTGGATCCTGCCCGGCGTCGGGTGGGTGTTCGTGACCTTCGGCATGGCCGCGGTGCTCGGCTTGCTCACGGACGCGGTGTTGCGTGGGACCGAGTCGCGCGCCGAGAGGAGCTCGCTGCTCCTCGGTGTGGTCGCACTCACCGCGGGCATGGCTGCGATGTTCCAGATCCCTCCGCTCGTGGTGTGTTTCCTCGCCGGGGTGCTCTTCCGGAATCTCCCGGGAGGCACCGACAAGCGCGAGATCGAGGACGCCTTCGCGCGCCTCGAGCGACCCATCTACCACCTCTTCCTGATCATCGTGGGCGCGCTGTGGCGCCCCGAGCTGGCCACGGGCTGGCTCGTCCTGCCCCTCTTCCTCGTGGCGCGAACCCTCGGCCGCCTGGGGGGCGCTCGTCTGGCGCGCGCGCTGCCCCCGGAGGCGAGACCCGAATCTCTGGCCGAGACCCCGGACGGCGATCTCGTGCTGCCCCCGATGGGTCAGCTCGCGATCGCCTTCGTGATCACCGCGCAGACGCTCTACGAGTCCACGGCCGTCCGCGCGATGGTCACGGCCGTGATCGGCGGCTCGATCGTGATGGAGCTCGTCGTGCAGGTCGGCGCGCGGCGTCGGAGCTCCCTCGTCCCCTCGACGCGGACCCATCGCGGCTCCGATGCGGGGGATGCGACGTGAGCGTCGTCAAGCGCATCCTCTTGGTGCTCGCGGTGGGTCTGCTGATGCGCGCGGTCGATACGATCGACCTCGACGCACCCGGCGCGCGCGCAGGCGGGCTCGTGCTCGGAGTCGGCTTCGTGCTCGTCTGCGCCTGGTTCGTCGGTCGCCTCGCGGCGTCGATCGGCCTGCCGAAGCTCACGGGGTATCTGGCCACGGGCATCGTCGCAGGCCCAGCCATGCTGGGGTTTCTCGACACCGACACCGTGCGCGACCTCGGTGTGGTGAACGGCATGGCCATCTCTCTCATCGCGCTGACGGCCGGCAGCGAGATGGACTTCCGATCGATGCGTCCTCTCCTGCGCTCGATCGCCGCCATCTCCGCGGTCGGCGTCGCCGGGACCGCGCTCCTTCTCGCGATCACCGTGTACTTGCTGCGTTCCCGGATCGCGTTCCTCGCGGACATGCCCACGAACAGCGCGGTCGTCGTCGCGCTCGTGCTCGGCGTGGTGGTCGTTGCACAATCGCCGGCGGTCGTCGTCGCCATCCGCGCGGAGACCGGCGCCGACGGCCCCGTCTCGCGCACGGCGCTCGGCGTGGTGGTGCTGGCAGACCTGCTCGTGATCGTGCTCTTCGCGGTGACCTCCTCGGCCGCAAGCGCGATGCTCGCCGGCTCGTTCGACGTGGGGCAAGCGACGCGGCAGCTCGCCTGGGAGCTCTTCGGCTCCCTCGGCATCGGCGCCGCCGTGGGCGGGATCATCGCCGCGTGGCAACACTTCGTAGGCACGCGCGGCCTCGACCTGTTCGTGCTCGCGTCCTGCTTCGTGAGCGCGGAGGTCGGTCGTCGCCTGCACCTCGACCCGCTCCTCCTCATGCTCGCCGCAGGGCTGGTCGTGGAGAACGTGGCGCGGCGCGGCGAGGAGCTGCGGCATGCATTCGCGGACGCGTCGCTGCCGGTCTACATCCTGTTCTTCACCGTCGCGGGAGCCTCGATCCACCTCGAGGAGCTGCAGAGCGTGGCGCTGCCAGCGGGCGCGCTCGTCTTGACGCGCGCCGCGGGTCTGCTTGCGGGCTCCTACGCCGGCGCGCGCATCGCCGGCGCCCCGGAGAACGTGCAGCGACTCGCAGGCTTCGGTCTCCTGCCGCAGGCGGGCCTCGCGATCGCGCTCTCCCTTCTCTTCACGCGGACGTTCCCGCAGTTCGGCGAACCGGCCAGCGCCCTCACACTGAGCATCGTCGCCATCAACGAGCTGATCGCTCCGGCCGTGTTCCGGGCCGCGCTGGTTCGCTCCGGAGAAGCGAACCTCTCGGCCTCGGAGCGCCGCTCGAGCGTGGGCGAGATCGCGGCGCCCTCCACCGACGCGCACGCGGCCTCGGTCGACGCGACGCTGGACACGCCGCCGGACGAGGCGCACCGCTGAGCGGTCTCGCGGCGGAGTCGCGCGGGGGTCTTTGGCGAGGAGCGCCGGCGGGATCGGCCTCGGACACAGAGGTCGATCGTCTCGCTGCCGTGAATGTCGAGGCCGCCTCGCTCGATGAGGTGGCGGCTCCTCGCTATGCTCGAAGCGTGCTCACTCGACCTGCGATCCACCACATCCCCGTCTGCCCGTTCTGCCAGCGCCTCGAGATCATGCTCGAGCTCAAGGGGCGGCGCGCAGACGTGGATTTCCACGTCGTCGACATCACGCGACCGCGTTCGCCGGAGTTGCTGGCGAAGACGGGCGGCTCGACCGCGATGCCGATCCTCGAGACGACCGAAGGCGTCGTGCTGCGGGAGAGCCTCGTGCTCATGCGCTACCTCGACGAGCTCTTCCCGGAGCCGCGTGTGGCCCGGCGCGACCCTCTCGAGCACGCGATCGAGAACCTGATGACGAGCCTCGAGGGCCCTTTCGTGAGCGCGGGATACCGGCTCGTGATGAGCCAGGACCCCTCGGCGCGCGACGAGCTGACCCGGACCTTGCTCGCGCAGTACGCCGGGCTCGACACCTTCCTGCGGCGCTACTCGAAAGCGGACACCTTCCTCTTCGACTCCTTCGGCTGGGCCGAGGCCGCGCTCACGCCGATGTTCATGCGCTTCTGGTTCCTCGAGTACTACGAGGGCTTCGAGCTCCCCGAGACCCCGGAGTTCGCTCGCGTCCGTCGTTTCCGAGACGCCTGCGTCGCACATCCGGCCGCGCGGCAGACGAGCCGCGAGGAGATCGTGAAGGTCTACTACGACTACGCGAAGGGCGCGGGCAACGGCTCGCTCGTCCCGGGTCGCAGCCGCTCGTCATTCTCCTTGACGCCGCACTGGCGGGAGCGACCGTGGCCACCTCCGGACAAGTACGGCGACAGCGCGACCGACGCGGAGCTCGGGCTCGGAGCCGCGTGAGCCTGTTCAGTCGAGGTCGATCACGACACGCTGCGTTCGACCTGCGCGAATGGTGACGTAGCGTCGAATCGCCGCGCCCACCGGTGGTCTCAGCTCGAGCAGGTGTCGGCCCTCGGCCAGCGACACGCGGCGCGGGGTGCGACCGACGGGACGACCATCGACGAGGAGATCGGCCCAGCCGCCTCGCGCAGCGACGTTCACCGAGCCTCGCCCGATCTGGGCAGGTCGCGGCTCGGCACGGTCCTCCGGCTCGACCGCAGGCTGAAAGCCGCCCGCGAGCTCGCCCTCCTCGGGGTTGATCTCGGGGTCGGGCGAACGCTCGGTCCCATGTGGCGGCTCGGAGCTGGTCTCGCGGTGCGCTGCGCTCGGCCCGTGCCCCGGGGCTTCGGTGCCTGGTCCGTCGACCGGGGCGCCGCCCATCCGGATCGTGCGGGCGGGATCCGTCGAGCCCGGCGCGACGATGGCGAGCACGACCGCCGCTAGCCCCACCAGCGCGACGAGCATGACCGCGACGAGACGCGACGCCATCGGCCTGTGGGAACGTTCGACACGCGCTGGCTCCACACGCGCGGACGCGACAGCGGGGGCCGGTCGCTCTTGGCGCGCCTCTGCTTCGAGGCCGAGCTCGAGGCTCCGCTCCGAGGGCGGCTCGAGCATGTCCGCCAGCTCGAACGTGCTCTTCGTGGTCGCCTCGACCGCGAGAGGGGCGAGGCCCGCGTCTTCGATCGAATCACCTGGCCCTCCGCCCAGAAGCTCAGGCGCCTCCCAGCGAGGGTCGAGGAGCCCGGTCACGGGCGTCGTCGGACGCCCCGCGCGTCCGCGCGCGATGGGATGGCGCGAGGAAGCGCGCGGCGACGCGACGCTGCCGGGCCGGGTTTCGTTCGCGCGCGAGCGCTGCACTGCGCTCGCATCTCCCAGCTCGAGGGCGCCCTGGCCCTTCAGCACGTCCGCGACGACACCGAGCTTGCGCGCGCGCTCCTCCGGAAAGAGCTCCGCCATGAGCTCGGCCACGTCCGACATCGACGTCAGGATCCCTGTCGTGCTGACGAACTGGTTGAGCTCGCGCGCGAGCGTGCGGGCCGAGGTCGTGCGTCGATCGACGTCGCGGTCGAGCGCACGCAGCGTGATCGCGTCGAGCTCGCGCGGCACACCGGCGCGAACCTCGGACGGTCGGAGGATCTCCTCCGTCGCGATCGCCTGCACCGTCTCGAGCTCCGAGCGCCTGGCGAAGAGGCGCCGCAGTGTGAGCAACTCCCAGAGGCATACGCCCGCGGCCCAGACGTCGAGTCGACGGTCGACCGAAGCCCGCGAGAGCTGCTCGGGAGACATGTATGCGAGCTTGCCCTTGAGCATGCCCGTCTCGGTCTGGTGCAAACGGCCCTCCGCACGCGCGACACCGAAGTCGAACACCTTCACGGCGCCGTCGTACGTGACGAAGACGTTGTGCGGAGTGAAGTCGCGGTGCACCACCTGGAGCGGGTAACCGTGTTCGTCGAGCAGCTCGTGTGCTGCGTGCAGACCCTGACAAGCATCGGCGAGGATGCGCGCAGCGAGCGCATGCCACCGCAGAGACGCGAGGAGCTCCGGTCGGGCCGCGACCGAGCCGAGCACCCGCGAGAGCGGCTGCCCGACCAGGTACTCCATCGCCATGAAGTAGCTGCCGTCCGCCTCTCCGAAGTCGAACACGTTGCAGACGTTCGGGTGGGCGATGCGCGCGTTGAGGCGCGCCTCGTCGAGGAACATCTCCACGAAGACCTGCTTCTTCGCGAGGTGCGGATGGATCCTCTTGATCGCGATCGGACGCTCGAAGCCGGCTGCCCCGAGCGAGCGCGCGAGGTACACGCTCGCCATGCCGCCCGAGGCGATCTCGTACTGGAGCAGGTAGCGCCCGAAGCTGCGCTCGCCGGTCGCGACGGGCGAGAGGCTCTCGGCCCCGTCGAGCTCACCCGCCTCGATGCCCAGCTCGAGCTCGCTCATCAGAAGCCCACCACGAAAGGCGCCATCGGCTGCGTCTGGGTGCTCGTCTGCGTGCCCAGCACCACCCCGACGACCACGGCGACGGCGGCGAGCACCGCCCCGCCGATCCCGAGACCGAGGGCCAGCGCGGCATCACCGTCGCTGGACGTGACCGAGGGCACGTCTTCCGGCTCGACCTCGATCCTCGGCAGGCCATGGACGATCGGACTCTCGGCGCTCCCTTCTCGCGCGAGGACCGCACCCCGCGCGCCGACGAGCTCGACGTAGGCAGCGATGGCGTCGCCCCGGCGGTCGAGCCGGAGCTCACGCTCGGTGGTGGTCGACCACGCGCCCTGCCCCACGCGCACGTGCACCCTCACCTCGCGCACGAGCTCCGCCGTGTCGCGCAGCACCTCGACCCGCAACGTCGAAGAATCTCCGGCGTCCGACCACGCGACGCGGGCCGCGAGCCCGCCACCCGACTCGGCGACCGCGACGGCGAACGCGTCGCTCACCTCGGGAGGGACTTCGACGGGGAACCGGTGACCCGGATCGAGCGCCGCCAGCGCCTGGAGATCCCTGCGCGCCCGCGAGGAGGCCCCGATCGCGAAGCGAGCGATGATGCGGCCCTCGTAGAGAGAGACGAGCGCGTCGCGCTCGAGCGTGTCGCTTCGCTCGGCGCGGTCGAAGGCTCGGATGGCTCTCTGGAAGTCTGCGCTCTCGAGCGCCCGCAGCCCCACGCGGAGCTGCCCCCCGCGCGGCTGCGCGATGGCCTGCGGAGACCCGAGCATCGCCGACGCGACGAGCGCGAACGCGGCGAGCGCGAACGCGGCGAGGAGCGCAGACGCGGCGAGGGTCCGCGCGTTCGCGGCGAGCGATGTCCGCCGGACAGGCACGAAGCCGATGGTACCGAAAGGGTCCCGCAAGATCACGACGAGGCTCGCCTCGACGACCCCTGCGGCCGGGAACCGTCGAGGAACGTCACGCCCCGACGCAGGCCCCGCCGACGCACGACGCCCCGGCCCCGCATGCCGGCCCACTCTCGGCAGCAGCCGCACCGCACGTGCAGTCGCCGCCGGCACTGCAGCTCTCCCCCGGCCCGCAGGCATTGCGGCACGCGCCGCAGTGGGCCGTGGTCTCGAGCGACTGCTCGCAGCCGTTCGCGGCTGAGCCGTCGCAGTCGCCGAAGCCCGCGGCGCACGTGCCGAAGCCACACATCCCCATGACGCAGGTGCGGCCGTTCGCGTTTCGAACGAGGGTGTTGCAGTCGACGGTGCAGCTTCCACACGAGGTCAACGCGGAGGAGGTCGCCGCTTCACAGCCATTCGTGCGGTCGCCATCGCAATCGGCGAAGCCGGCCTCGCACGCCGTGTAGTCGCAGCGACGCGACGCGTTGCACGTCGCCACCGCGTTGCGGACCCCGCTGCACGTCTCTCCGCAGCGGCCGCAGCCCGCGAGGCCCGTGAGGGGAGTCTCGCAGCCCGTGCTGGCGACCGAGTCGCAATCGCCGAAGCCCGCGTCGCATGCAGCGACGGCGCAACCGCCCATCACACACTCCTCGCTGGCGTTGTCCAGCTCGCACCGAACCCCGCAGTCCCCACAGTTCCGCTCGTCCGTGTCGAGGTCGACCTCGCAGCCATCGCCGCCCGCAGCCGAGAGTGAGCCGTTGCAGTCGGTCCAGCGCCCGCCTTCGCCGGGTGCGCAGGCACAAGCGAACACGTCACCATCGTCGTCTTGGCCGACGCGATCGCAGCGCGTGTGCGGTCCACAGCTCCAACCGCACGCGCCGCACTGGCTGGGCTGGTCGATCGCCGTCGGCGTTCCTGCACAGCAGTCCTCGCGGCTCGACGTCACGATGCCGCACCCTCCGCAATACTCGCTGCTCGCCGAGCTCGCGTCGTAGTCGACCGGCGTCGCACCGCCGCCGGAGCGGACGCAACCCTCGGTCCTCCCCGGTCGCTGATCACGCGGCCTCACGACTTCGTCCACCACCCCGTCGCAGTCGTTGTCTTCGCCGTCGCACGGGTCCTCCCCTGCGAACGGCCGGATCGCCGGGTCCGAGTCGTCGCAGTCTCCACGCCCCGAGGCCGCGCGAGCGACGTACCCGTCGCCGTCCCCGTCGCCGCCTTGCTCGGCACATCCGATGGGCGCCGCGCAGCTCTCGGCGGCGGCCGTGCGGCAATCGTCGGGGGCACCGAGGAAGGTCCTCGGGTCACCGTCGTCGCAGTCGGTGCCGCCCGCTCCGACGGCGCGCTGCCCATCTCCATCGGCATCGTCGGCGTCGCAGGGTCGTACGACCCCGTCGCCGTCCTCGTCGATCTCGTTGCCGCACACCTCGCTCCTGCTGGGCGAGATGCCAGGGTCGCAGTCGTCTGGATCGCAGCCCGAGGTCACCCCGGGGCTGCAGGCGCGGGCTCCGTCGCGGTCTCGGTCGCCGGGGTCCGTACAGCCGGGCCCGTCGTCGACGAAGCCGTTGCAGTCCTGATCGACGCCGTCGCCCTCGGGCCTCTCCATCACGACGCGACACCCATCGCTCACGGGCCTCGTGGCGGGCATCGCGTCACACCCGCGCGCGAGCCGATCCCCGTCGGCCAGGCCCGAGAGCGCGGTCGACGAGCCGGAGGGGTGCACCGCCGCGTCCGCGTCGTCGCAGTCGCGACCGTCGGTGACGCCGTCTCGTCCGGCAGGAAAGCCATCGCAGTCGACGTCGCACTCGTCGTCGAAGCCATCGCAGTCCTCGTCCATCCGATCCCCGCACGCGTCGGCCGCGCCCGGTCTCACGTCGCCGTCGCCGTCGTCGCAGTCACACGCCCCGAGAGGCTCGCCTGCGAGGCACACGCCCACGCCGTCGCCGTCGCGGTCC